>CAJBLC010000131.1 GCA_903953805.1 uncultured Actinomycetes bacterium
GCATCCTCAACGAGCTTGTCGCACCAATCCTGAGGCGCTACGCCATTCTTCTCTGCAGTATTGAGAACCTTCTGACCGTGCTCATCTGTACCTGTGAGGAACCAGACTGATTCACCACGCTGACGGTGCCAACGAGTCAGGACATCGCCGGCCACAGTTGTATAGGCATGGCCGATATGCGGCGCATCATTTACATAGTAGATAGGCGTCGTTAGATAGAAAGATTTCTCGCTCACTCGCCCATCCTACCTGCGCCCTTATGGGCAACCATGACATCAAAAACTTCTCGCTTAGCGATCCCAGTAGCCTTCGCAACCTCGGCGATCGCCTCTTTTCTGCTCTCCCCCTGGGACTCTCGGGCAAGGACCATATCGGCAAGATCTTCTGGGCTAAAGATTCGACCTGATGGATCGAAGCCGGCGACAACGAGGCTGATCTCGCCAAGAATCTCTCTACTCGCGGCCCACTCGACAAGTTCGCTCAACGTTCCACGAATCGTCTCTTCATATGTCTTTGTCATTTCTCGGCAGATCGCTGCGCGTCGATCTGGACCAAGAACTGTTAAGGCATCCTGAAGTGATTCGAGAAGTCGATGAGGCGCTTCAAAGAAGATCATCGTTCGTTCTTCACTGCGCAATTTATCAAGTGCGGTAATTCGTGCACCAGAAGTTCGCGGAAGAAAACCTTCAAAGCAGAATCGATCAGTAGGTAATCCAGAGAAAAGAAGAGCAGTTGTGACTGCACTGGGACCCGGAAGAACGCGAATTGGGATATCACGAGCAATTGCTTCACGAGTCAAGCGATAGCCAGGGTCGCTGATTCCAGGCATTCCTGCATCTGTCACAACAAGGAGATCTTTACCGGTCGCCAAGATTTCTATAAGTGGCTCAAGACGCTCATTCTCATTTCCTTCAAAGAAGGAGAAGATCTTTGCCTCATAGGTGATCCCAAGTTCAGCACAGAGTCGGCCAAAGCGACGGGAGTCCTCAGCGGCGATGAAATCAGCCGAGATAATCGCTTCCTTCAATCTCGCGGATGCATCCCCGGGATTACCCAAAGGAATAGCGGCGAGGATCAACATGCGCTAATCCTCTCAGGTTCACGAGTATTTACCGAAACTTTTGCATAAAGGTGACTTTCACCGTTTACTCTTTCACTATGGAAGCGATGCGAGAGATCTACGCCAGGTTTACCCAGTGGATTAACGCTCTCGCTTTTGGGGTTGTTGGCCTTGCCATGAGCTTGTGGCACTTGGGCTCTCCAAAGGGCTTTATCTTCGATGAGGTCTACTACGCACAAAATGCTCACTCACTTGCGCTCCATGGTGTCGAACTCAATTCCAAGGGAATGGCAGATTTCATCGTCCATCCACCTGTCGGAAAGTGGCTTATTGCAATAGGTATCAAGGCCTTTGGCTTTCATGAGTTTGGTTGGCGCTTCAGCTCAGCAGTTATCGGTTCACTCTCTATCGTCTTGATCTATTTCGTTGCTCAGAAATTATTTAATAGCACTCTTATTAGCTCTTCAGCTGCAATACTCACACTTGCTGATGGACTTCATCTCGTCCATTCACGCACGGCTCTACTCGACATCTTTTTGATGTTCTTCATCTTGCTCGGCTTCTATTTCCTCTTAGATTCACGACATTGGTTGGCGGGCATCTCTTTGGGATTGGCAGCAGGGGTTAAGTGGAGCGGCCTTTATTACTTCATCGCCTTCTTCTGCTTTATGCTCTATGCCGATTATCGCCAAGCGCAAGCCATGGAAGAACCATCTCCCCTTCGATACACACTTCGGAACTCTCTTCTTAAGCGGATCCTTCACTATGGAGTTCTTCCAGTTATTACCTACATTGCATCGTGGACCGGCTGGTTTATAACCAACAATGGTTGGGATCGCTCGTGGTCTAAAAATGTCATAAGAAACTTCTGGCATTACCATGCCGAGATTTTAAATTTCCATACAAATCTGGTCGAGAAACATTCATACTCTGCCAACCCATGGAGTTGGCTCGTGATGGGTCGCCCTACATCATTCTTCTATGCAACTCCTAAAGGATGTGGAAGTTCTAGCTGCTCACAAGAAGTGCTTGCACTGGGTACACCATTCTTATGGTGGAGTGGAGTGATCGCGATCGCCGTCACCTTTGGTTATTGGATCGCTCGCCGTGAATGGCAGAGTGGCTTATTACTCCTGGGCGTCGCTGCCGGGTATCTTCCGTGGTTTACCTTTCAAAAGCGAACGATGTTCTCTTTCTACTCCATCGCCTTTGAGCCATTTATTATCTTGATCATCTGTTATGTCATCTCAAAGTTCTTAGAATTAGATGAAACTCGGAGGATTCGGACACGGATCGTCTACGGCTATTTAGGGTTAATAGTTCTCTGTTTTATCTACTTCTCGCCGCTCTACTTTGGAGTGACGATCACATACTCAGATTGGCTCCACCATATGTGGATTCCATCGTGGATCTAGCGAATTAAGCGCTGATTAAATAGCTTCAGAGTCAATATGAGGCTCTGCCGCCTCTTCGAGAAGTGTCTGATCGAAGAGATCTTCTCGCTGGGTTACCTTGAGTTGATTAAGAAGTTCTTGTTCTGCACTCCATTGGCCAGGGACAGTAAGGTCAATGACGCGCTTTGGTGTGATCGCCTTTGGTGCGGTTGCATACGTTGGCTTAGGAACTGTGATCGGATTCCAGCTGGTGCGATCTTTTGGAATTACAACTACGCCAGATGGATCTTCACGTTCGGCGAGTGGAATCCAGTGTTCAGTTGTTTCTGCTTGTGCATTTAACGATATGCGAACAGTTGGATCAAGCTTGATCTCGGCAGTCATGATCTTCTGCAGAGTATTTAGGCGACGAGCCTTAATTTGCTGAGAAACAATCTGGCGTCGCACGGCAACAATGTAAATTGCTAAGCCAGTCACTGGAATTGCCAGGATTGACCAAGCCATCATTCCAATTGTTGCAGCCACTGCACTTGCAGCAATAAGAAAAATTAGACCAGAGAAAATAGTGCGGCGTTGGTTGATCAACTGTTGTTTCGCTGCTGGGTCCATAAATTCTGGTGAGAATGATGCGCGAGTCTTGGAATCAGAGATAGAACGAATAGCGCTCTTATAACGCTCGCCCGCTTTTGGTGAAGACTCTTCGTGGCGATGAATCCACCGCGGAAGGAAATACGCGCCCCACATCACCAAGATGATGAGGTAGATAATGCTGGACGCCATGGAATGAAATCGTAATTCCACTCACCCCCTATTTGGTGCATTTAGACGTGTATGGGGTGATGTGTCCGAATTTCTTTTTTAGCGAATTTCTGGGTTCTCTTTCACAAAAATCAGGTGATCCCGCCAATCGCCATCGATATGAAGGAAGCGATGGCGCAGCCCTTCATAGGTGTATCCAGCTTTTTCAGCCACTCGTTGCGATGCCGAATTTTCCGGTCTCATATTGATTTCGATGCGATGGAGAAGCAGCTCCTGAAACCCGTACTGAGTAAGGGCTATGACAGCCCTCGTAACGATCCCACGATTTGCTACCCGGCGATCGATCCAATAACCGATATAGCCGCCGCGATAGGCCCCAAAAGATAAGCCGCCAAGGGTTATCTGCCCGACAAATCGCTTCTTGCCTTCGTCAGTTATCCAGATTCCAAGCGAGAGCGAGCGCAGCTCTCTCGCATCCCGATGAGCCTGCCGAACCATCGCAAAATAAGAAGGAAGGGGTGGCTCGCCATCTACCTGCGGCCTGGTGGCCTCCCAAGGGCTAAGCCACTCGCGGTTAGCCCGACGAACTTCCTCCCACGAAGATCGATCTCGCAGGCGAAGCGGTTTGAGTGTGATCTCCCCGCTCTTAATAACGGGTGACATTAGTGATTTCGCTCGAGAACCATGACATCGACAAGATCGCCAGCCTTTGCCCCAGTCGAATCTGCTGGAAGAGCAATGAGCCCTTGCGCATCTGAGAGCGTGGAGAGCAGCTCTTGCTCAGGCAAGGGTGTGACGGTCAATTGTGCGCCAGAGGTGAGGGTGGCTCGGATTAAGGATGTGTAACCAGCCTTTGATTCAACAGGTGATGTCAATTGCGCTTGCAGAATATTGCGATGAATATTCACTGCACCCAACATCGTTCTAATCATTGGTCTGACAAAGATCTCAGCTGAAAGGTAGGCGGCGATGGGATCTCCCGGCAAGGTAATGACTGGAGTCTTATCTGGTCCGATCGTTCCAAAGTTATGGCGGCCGGCATCGGTGAGCTTTGGAATAACTGATTCGACTTCGCCAAGGCCCTGAAGAGTCGAGGTAATCAGATCGAAGGATTCATCATGGCTCTCACCGCTGATGACGATCAGATCAGCACGAACAAGTTGATCCTCAATAATGAGGCGAAGTTGTTCAGAATTCTCAGGGATGGTGTGAACGCGATAGCCCATCGCTCCTGCCTCTTTGACAGCAGTGGTGAGCATCCAAGAATTTGTCTCAAACTCATCTTCGTGATCTCGTAACTTCTGTCCTGGTTCAACTAAATCATCACCGGCAGAGATAACAACAACTCGAGGGTGAGGGCGAGTTGGAAGGCGATTGAGCCCAATCGATGCTGCCAAGCCGATCTGAGTCGAGCGAATTCGAGAGCCAGATTTGAGCACAAGGCGCTCGCCGGCATAAATATTCTCGGCAAGGGTTGCACCATGAGCATCAAGGAGTGGCATATCGAAGGCGGCAAGTGGCTGCGCGATCGCGAGCAGGGCAGCAGAGAACTCGCTGACAGAAATTTCACGCTCCATGGTTCAACCATACTTTGAAGATCGGCTCTACTAAGGTATTGCCATGCGTAAGTCAGAGTCGAGTGGATCACCTAAATCACTCCTTCGCCAGCAATATCGCAGAGAACGTCACGACCGATTTATGGAGGAAACGTGGCTCCACATTCTCGGAGCTCGAGAATTCGCCGATGTGAAGATTGTTGCCAGCTATTACTCCTATGGTGATGAACCTGGTACATCCGATATCAACCAGGAGCTCATCAACCGTGGGGTCACAGTCTTGCTACCGAAACTGCTTGCAGATAATGATCTTGAATGGGTTCGTTGGGATGGAAATGAGAACTCACTTGCCGCCAATGGCAAGGTCCTCGAACCGCACGGCTTCGCCTTCACTGATGTGGATTCCATCGACGTTGTGATTGTTCCGGCGCTTCATATTGATCGCTCAGGAAATCGATTGGGTCAGGGCGGCGGTTCTTATGATCGAGCACTTTCCAAACTCAGATGCTGGAAGATCGCACTCGTCCATCATGGTGAATTAACGAGCGATCCACTTCCTGTCGATGAACACGATCAAAAGGTGAACGCTGCTGCAACTCCAGATTTAATCGCTCGGTTCTCGTCGCTGTAATTCGCTCAGATAGCGGTTGTACTGAGCAAGTTCATCATCTTCGCCCATAGCTGCTGCTCGATCGGCGGCGCGGTCGATTCGCTTCGCCTCTCGGCCATCAGCGCGAACCCACTGAATAAATGTTGCAACCAGCGCCAAGAGAATAGGAATCTCCCCCATCGCCCAACCAATCGCGCCACCCGTATGTTGATCGGCTAAGAGATCTTGGTTCCAGGGGCGATGGAGCAGAGCAAAATAGCCACCATCGACGAGTGATGAGGTCGATAGGAGCGTTATTGAGAAGAAGGCATGAATACTCATCGCCGCAAAGAGAACGATGATGCGGACGATATGCGGAATCTTCCGTGGATTTACATCCACTCCGATAATTACATAGAAGAAGAGATAGCCAGCAAGTACAAAGTGAATATCCATCAAGAGATGGCCACTGTGACTTCGCATCAGTGAACCAAATGCTGGCGTTAAATAGAGGCCAAAGAGTGAACCGTCAAAGATCGCCAGGGCGGTAACAGGGTTGGTGATAAAGATTGAATATCGCGAATGAATGAGCGTTATGAGCGATCCGCGTAGACCGCGCTCCTCTGGAGTTCGACCAGCAGGAAGAGCACGCAGCGCCAAGGTAATTGGTGCACTTAATACGAAACCAATCGGGGCGATCATTCCCAGAACCATGTGAGCAATCATGTGATACGAAAATGCCAGATGTGAGTAGATGCCGAGTCCACCTGATGTTGCAAAGTCTGCAAAGGCGATACCGAGCGCAAAGGCAACGGTGCGGCCGACCGGCCACTTATCTCCACGGCGAGCGAGGACTACAACGCCTTTTGCATAGAGAGCAGTCGCAAGTAGAAGCAATCCAAGGAAGGTGCCATCTGGAATATATCCAGAGAGGATGCGCCACACGGTTGGTTGAGATTGCATCGGAATTCCCGTTAATGAGATCACCGGATCAGCAGCCTGTGATGCAAGCGCCGGGTTTGCTGGTGGAGTAGTTGTTGAGAGCCAGGCACCGATAGCAACTGTTATGACCATGACGAGAACTTCATTGATCAAAAGTGAGTAAGACTTGAGCTCACTTCCCTTGGCGGCAAGGTATCGACGATGCATCGCACCAAATCCGATCAAGATCGCCATTAACAGAATCTTTAGCCCAATGAGTAGGCCATAAATGCTGGTCCATCCAGCGAGGAAATTAAGGCGAGTCCATGCATTCACAGTTCCGCTTATGCCGACGATGATCGCGCACCACAGAGCGATTGCGCTAAATCGTGAGAGTGATGCGGCACGCTCCTGAGGGTTAATGACAATCAGACCAATTACTCCGCCTACCCAGATCGCAATAAACAAAACATGGAATAGCAGGGAACCAATCGCCGCCCCATGATTACCAGCGCTACTCGCATGGCTCTGAAAGATTGGTGTGAGAAGGCCAACCACTGAAAAGGCCAGAGCCCAATAGATCGAGCCCACTTTTCTAGCGCGCTGTAAGAAGGCCATGACGACAATCGCGACAATCGCTTGAATAAGGAAGTCCCGACCAACGGCGGTTTGAGCGATAAAGGAGCGAAGCGTGGTGCCATCAAAGGCATCGAGAAGTGATCCGCCAATTAAATTGGCCAGTTCAGTAAAGGTTCCCCCGACAATTGTTACGAGAGTGACAAAAGTAGATAGGTGCGCCAACTTCTTCACTCGCTGGGCTTCTGTCGTAAGAACTCCACGCTCTTCGCGAATAAAGAATGCGATCGCAAAGATCAATCCAAAGGAGGTCAACGCTGCAAGAAGGTAGAGACCTTTTGTGAGGGTTAAAGCAGTGGTGACGACTGGATTATTTGAGAAGGTATGAACTTCAGAGAAAAAGTGCACCCTTAATCCTCATCTGTATTTTTAGTACGAGCGGGGCGACTCACTTTCTTCGAACGAGAACGAGACCTTCGCTTATTCTCTTGTTGTTCACGAATCAACATACGTGCGTACCAGAGCAAGAAGAGCCCAACGAATACTGCAGCAACCATCAAGATGATGACGAAGATATCGACCGTGTGATTCACCTTTGTGGTCGGGGCTGCTGAACTTTGTGCCGGGGTTGGTGTTGGTGATGAGATCGCGGCAGGTGCATTAAAAAGAAATGTATATGAACCCATGAGCGGTGCATCTGTCGCTGAAACCAAGTTATAAGTAACGGTGTAAACACCAGCAGCCGTCAAAGGTTTTAGACCAATCACCGCTGTGCTCTCATTAATTGTGAGTGACCCATCGTCAACCTGTAATCCCGTTGGATCAGTGACTGAGAGAGTCGAACCTTGTTCTGAGAGAGGAGAATTGCCGGTGACTGAGATGGCATTTGGTGCGACAGCGAGGACTGCACCGGCGGCTGGCGATGAGCCGGTGAGGATATTGGCCGAGGCAGGTGAGGCAGTCATCAAGGTCGCCACGAATCCCGCTGATGCCACTGCCATCAATCCACGCAGAATCTGCATCTTCTTCACAGTCGCTCCCCTAGTAGTACCTCGATTAGAACTAATTCTCTCACCACTTTAGACTCTGGGGTATGCCTACCTATGAATATGCCTGCACAGCCTGCGGACACGAGTTCGAAGTAGTCCAATCCTTCTCTGATGAGGCTATCTCTATCTGCCCTCAGTGCCAGGGTGAAGTTCGCAAGGTCTATAACAACGTTGGGGTCGTCTTTAAGGGCTCTGGTTTCTACAAGACTGATTCACGAGCAAGTGCTCCAACTGCAACTCCGAGCAATCCACCGCAATCAGCAACAAAGCCAATCGTCGATTAGTACCGGTTAACCGTGGTGTGGCGGCTTATCGCCGCGGATCTCGGCATCACGGGCATCCTCCGATGCGATCTCTGAAGGATCTTTGATCTCATCATCACTCGTCTTATTTGGAATGATTTTGCTCACTGTATACCTCTCCATTCCAAAGCCCTCAACATCGGGCTGATACCTTTACTTTACTCTCATTTTACGAGAACTCTGGAAGAGGAATTATGTTTGAGAAAATTGGCCACCTCGTGGTTCGACGCCGTAAATCAGTCTTAGCGCTCTTTATCGTTGCGCTCGTCGCTTTCGGCGCACTGGCTGGGTTAGCAATTCCGCGCCTCTCATCAGGTGGTTATACAGATCCAAACAGTGATTCTGCTAAAGCGACTAACTACCTGACCAAGACTTTCCATGTAACTGATCCAGCAATCATTCTCGAAGTTAAATCGAAAGGGTTGATCACCGAACCTGAGACGGTTGCTTCTGCTTCCGCTCTTGAAAAATCAATCTTGAGCGAAAAGGGAGTTCTCAAAACTCTCTCCTTCTGGAGCGCGGGCAATGCTCCTACTCTTGCCAGCAAAGATCAACACGCGGCCTACTTGTTTATTTACTCAACTGAGAAGGATGTTTACAAGTCAACTCCACTCGGAAAATTGATCGCCTCAAAATACGACGGCACCTTCCAAGGCCTGCGTGTCTATGTCAATGGCTTCGCTGCAATTAACTCTGCCCTCAATGAAAAGATCTCAAAAGATCTCGCACTAGCTGAGGGCATATCAGTTCCTCTTATCTTCTTGCTCCTGCTCTTTGTCTTTGGTGGATTGATCGCAAGTGCCACCCCACTGATCGTTGGCGTCGGCTCGATCATTGGCTCACTTGGAATTATTTACCTGGTATCACTCGCTACTGGAGTAAGCATCTTTGCCCTCAATCTCATTACTGGAATGGGCCTCGGTCTTGGTATCGACTATGCGTTGTTGATGGTCAATCGTTTCCGTGAAGAACTACATCACGGCCAAGATGTCGAGAGCGCAATCGTCAATACTGTAAAGACTGCAGGTAAGACGGTCTTCTACTCAGGCTTAACTGTCTTTGTCACGATCGCTTCGCTCACCTTCTTCCCAATGATGTTCCTTAAATCATTTGGTTATGCGGGCATGAGTGTTGTTGCTGTTGCGGTAATTGTTGCACTGCTTCCATTCCCAGCTATCTTGGCTCTGATCGGGATGCGTATTGATAAATTTGTTGTTCGCAAGAGTGCCGTAACACCAAAGGCTGATGGTCGCTGGGCACAGACCGCTCGCTTTGTGATGCGCAGGCCTGTTGCCGTCGTCGTCCTTTCTCTTACTCTCCTGGCAATCATTGCTGCACCAGTTCGGAATATTGTCTTCTCACAAGCTGATGCTCGTGTTATGCCAGCATCTTCACCGATCGCCATTGCAACTGCTGCCGCGACAAACGACTTCCCAGGCCAAGAGGGCAATCCCATTGAGTTTGTTATCCCGCAAGGAACGTCTCAGGCATCTGCTCTCTCCGCATACGAAGCAAAGGTCGCATCTGTACCGGGGATCGTTCGCGTTGGTGCGGAACAAAGTGTTGGAACGGATGTGCGTTTCTCCGCCATCCACTCGATGGCACCGCGCACCAATGCGGCTCAAAAGATGATTAATGCCATCCGCGCAATTCCAGCGCCTGCAGGAACTCTGATAGGTGGAGTTGCTGCGGATTATGCGGATACCCAAAGTGGTATCGCACGCACTTTGCCATGGGCCTTTGGATGGATTGCGCTCGGCGTTCTCATTCTTCTCTTCCTCTTTACTGGATCAGTGATTCTCCCAATTAAGGCAGTGATCCTTAATGTCATCTCACTCGCTGCAATGATGGGCGCGCTTACTTGGATCTTCATGGATGGCCATCTCGGTTGGCTCGTAGGTTCCTACACAAATACACATACGATCGATACATCAATGACCATCTTGATCTCGGTTGTAACCTTTGGCCTTTCCATGGACTACGAAGTCTTCTTGCTCTCACGCATCAAGGAAGAGCATGAGTCAGGCATGAAGAATGAAGATGCAGTCGCAACCGGACTCCAACGTTCGGCACGCATCATTACCGCAGCAGCATTCCTCCTTGCTATTGCCTTTGCGGCATTCATGACGAGTGGCGTCACCAACATCAAGACCCTTGGTTTTGGGGTGGCCTTCGCAGTGCTTCTAGATGCAACCGTTGTTCGTGGCCTTCTGGTGCCAGCTCTTATGCGCCTCTTCGGTGAGCGCAACTGGTGGGCGCCAAAGTGGATGAAGCGCTTCTCAATTTCACACTAACGGCCTCTCGACTTTACTCTTGGCACATGGATCTCATCGTTACGCTCCAGTGCCAAGACCAGCCGGGCATTGTGCATGCGATGACGACCTCTGTCCTCGCATGTAATGGCAATATCATCGAAAACCAACAGTTCACGGATACAACAACCAATACTTTTGTTATGCGCACTCGCATCGAGACTGAAGATTCACTCGACTCAGCAAAGGCGGCGATCACTTCAGGACTTGGTCACCTCAAGCCAACCCTGACCTTCCGCCCGGTAGAGGTTCGTAAGCGCACTCTGATCATGGCAACAACTGAGAGCCACTGCTTACGCGACCTTCTCTATCTGCAAGAGCTCAATGAGATGCCAATCGATATCGTCGGCGTGGTCTCAAATCGCGAAACTCTTCGCGAACTTGTTGAAGCACATGGACTTCCATTTATCTATCTGCCGATCGACTCACTCGGCAAGAGTGTTGCAGAAGGTGAACTCCTTCAACTCATCGAGAAGGAGCAGGTGGAACTCGTCGTCCTTGCTCGATATATGCAGATTCTTTCGCAAGGTCTCTGCGAAAAACTTGAAGGTCGCATCATTAATATTCATCATTCATTCCTACCTGGATTTAAAGGTGCGAAGCCTTACCACCAGGCACACGAACGTGGCGTAAAGATCATCGGAGCGACCGCTCACTTTGTGACGCCACACCTCGATGAAGGCCCAATCATCACTCAAGATGTTGCACATGTAACACACTCAGCATCACCTGAGGATCTCATCGCCATCGGTCGCGACATTGAACGCCGTGTTCTCTCGCAAGCGGTCAAATTATTTGCCGAAGATCGCATCTTCATCGTCGGCGCCCGCACCGTCATCTTCCAATAAGAACTAGTGGTGTCCCAGACGGGAGTTGAACCCGTGGCCTACCGCTTAGGAGGCGGTTGGAGAATCATCATTTCTTCGCTAGTTTGGGTAAAGTTCTAGCATTGCACGCTCAAATAGTAAGTGAAGTGAAAATCTCCCTTACCATTATGTATCGCATTGTTCATGGGAATCTATGGGAAAACTACGCTCACCCAAAGAATTTCTCCTCCAAAATATAGTAGTTATGGGAATTCCCATAAAATAGCGACTTTCATTCTCGAATGAAGATGATAGTAAAATTACTTCTTAATGGTACTCCAAATCTCAACGCGTCTATTAAGTTGATCGGCAGTTCTTCCAATTGCCACCGGCTGTGAATTACCAGCTCCACTGAAAGAAATTTTTGAAGTAATCAAATTCTTACGCAGATACGACACGACTGACTTTGCCCGGCTTAGGGACAACACCGAATTATCAAGACCGAGTGTTTGATCGCTGTACCCAATCACCTTAAGTGTGAATTTCCCTTGCTTAGCTAACAAGGCAAGTACCTTGGCAAGGGCAAGATATGCATTGTGATCGAGAGCTGAGGTGCTTCTCGTGAAAAAGATTGTTCCTACTTTGGTTGTTAGTAACTGTTCAGTTTGAATAGCAGACTCAATTACAAATAACTTTGGAGCGGAAACTGCATCCATATATATTCCATTGGCAGAAACTGAAATAGTTATGTAACAATTTCCGGTTTTAAATGAGATAACACGTCCCGATGAAGTCACATCACAAATATCTGTCGCTAAAGAATCGTACCAAACATGACCAGTGCCCATGACACCAATTGCAGCCAACTGAAAATCTTCCCCCAGAATAAATGTTTTTTCGGAAGTTGAAATATCAAGATCTTCCATCTTGCTTTTCGAACCAAAGCTTGTTAAGTGGAGCGTCAAAATAATCACTTCACTTTTATCGTTCAGATAATAACCATCTTGATCATTAGAACTAAGTGTCGTGCCAGTTAGTTTTTTAATATCTAGCCACGAGTGGCCATCTTGGGAAGATGCAATTGCTGCATTTGCATCTAGCTTCCCCAAATTTATTTGGAGCGGCTCTATAAATTTAGTAACTTCCACATTTGCGGCATTTAGAGCAATTATTTTAATGGTGACGAATCCAGGTTTCGTGTCAGTAGGTGCAACAGGGGAGGTAACCGTAAACTTTAAGTCTTCTGTTGAAGCATTAGAGGGAATCAACAGTGAAACTGGAATCAACGCTCCTGATGGATTTACTAGGAAAACAGATATAGCGCCACCATCTGCGTTTGAAATGTTTTTAGTAACGCCATCGGCTGGAGAAGTTAGCGATACAACAGCTTGTGCGGCGGCAGTTGCAGCAGTTTCGGCGGCAGCTTGTGCGGCGGCGGTTGCAGCAGTTTCGGCGGCAGCTTGTGCGGCGGCGGTTGCAGGAGTTTCGGCCGCAGCTTGTGCGGCGGC
>CAJBLC010000132.1 GCA_903953805.1 uncultured Actinomycetes bacterium
AAGGATCGTATACAAATCCTTCTCATATAAATCTTTGGCAGCCATCGATTACTCCGGGTCCGCTACAACAACCATCGCTACGCGAATAACGCGCTCTTTAAAGCGATAACCAGGCTGAAGTACCTTAATAACAGTGGTTTCAGTGACCTCAGCGGAGGTCTCATGAGCGATCGCCTCATTGATATTGGGATCGAATGGATCCTTCTCAGCGCCGAACTTGGTGAGGCCAAGCTTGTCGGTCACCGCAGTGAAGCGATCAGCAACAGCTTTGAATCCACCAGTGAGCTCGTTATGCGCCGCAGCACGATCAAAGTCATCGAGAATCGGAAGAAGGTCGACTAAAACCGAAGCGGTTGTGATCTCGTGCGCAGCTAGGCGCTCTTTATCTACGCGCTTACGGTAGTTGGCGAAATCTGCCTGCAACCGTTGTAAGTCGTTGGTGAGTACTGCAACTGGATCTTGATCAACAACATCCTGCGCAACATCACTCAACGCTTCTTCAACCGCTGCAGCAAGCTCCTCTTGCGAGCCTGCTGCTGGGTTGGAAGTATTCTCTTCAGTCATTACTCAACGATCTCTGCATCTTCGACGCCATCATCTGCCTTGGCAGAAGATTCATCAGCACCTGCAGCGGCATTAGCTGCATAGAGTGCGGCACCGAGTTGCTGTGAAAGTTCAGAAACCTTCTCAGTTGCTGACTTGATCGTTGCAATGTCAGTTCCGGCAAGTGCGCTCTTGAGATCAGTCAAAGCTGTTTCAAGCTCTGCCTTCTTCTCAGCAGATTCGCCTTCCTTGAACTTATCTTCGTTCTCCTTGAGGAACTTCTCGGTCTGGTAGACCAGTGAGTCACCCAAGTTACGAGCATCTGCTTCTTCACGACGCTGCTTATCTTCATCAGCGTGTGCTTCAGCATCCTTCATCATGCGATCAATCTCTTCCTTAGAAAGCGCAGATCCACCAGTGATGGTCATCTTCTGCTCTTTACCAGTGCCGAGATCCTTCGCTGATACATGAACGATTCCGTTGGCATCGATATCGAATGTGACTTCGATCTGTGGAACGCCACGTGGTGCAGGTGCGATACCGGTCAACTCAAACATGCCAAGACGCTTGTTATACGCTGCCATTTCGCGCTCACCTTGGAAGGCGACGATCTGCACTGCTGGCTGATTATCGTCAGCTGTTGTGAAGATTTCAGAGCGCTTTGTTGGGATTGTGGTGTTGCGTTCGATGAGCTTTGTCATAACGCCACCCTTGGTCTCAATACCAAGTGAGAGCGGTGTTACGTCAAGGAGAAGAACATCTTTCACTTCACCCTTAAGAACGCCAGCCTGAAGCGCTGCACCAACTGCAACAACCTCATCTGGGTTTACACCCTTATTTGGCTCTTTTCCGCCAGTGAGTTCACGAACCAAATCAACAACTGCTGGCATACGAGTTGATCCACCAACAAGTACTACGTGATCGATATCCGCGATCGGGATACCAGCATCTTTAAGTACTGCTTGGAAAGGCTTCTTAGTGCGCTCGAGTAGATCAGCTGTCATAGCCTGGAACTGTGCGCGAGTAAGTTGCTCATCCAAGAACAATGGATTCTTCTCAGCATCAACTGTGATGTATGGAAGGTTGATTG
>CAJBLC010000133.1 GCA_903953805.1 uncultured Actinomycetes bacterium
TCACCGCGATCACCAGCAACGAGATGCATGATTTCTAAGAAGCTAATTGCCCAATAATCAGAGACAACAGTCCCGGTAAATTGGAGCTGGTCGCGAAGTATCTCGGTAAAGATCTTTGGGTCCGCTGCGGCTGGTAGGCCATCGATATCGGTATAAGAATTCATTACCGATCGAGCCTTTCCTTCTGCGATCGCCATTTCAAATGGTGGAAGCATGAAGTCATAAAGCTCACGCCATCCCATGGAGACTGGGGCATGGTTACGTGCCGCTTTTGAAGCAGAGTGGCCAAAGAAGTGCTTAAGGGTGGAGACGATGCCTTCAGCTTCAAGTCCCTTTACATATGCTGTCGCACAGATTCCGGCAAGGTATGGATCTTCGCCAAATGTTTCTTCCACGCGACCCCAGCGATAGTCCCGGACAACATCGAGCACAGGGGAGAGGCCTTGATGCACGCCAAGAGATTTCATATCACGGCCAATGATTCGTGTTGCTGCTTCAATCTTTGATGGATCAAATGTCGCAGCCATTCCTAGGGGAGTTGGGAATGAGGTTGCTCCCATAGTTGTGAAACCTGTCAAACATTCTTCGTGTGCAACTGCTGGAATACCAAGACGGGTCTCCGAGATAAGGCGGGTTTGTAGGCCAATTAATTTTCGTGCACCATCAGCGGCAGCGATAGGGAGGGTTCCAAATACTCGTGTGAATTGACCCAATCCATGTTTCGTTGCTTCTTCCCACGGTAATGGCTGGGCTACTTCAGCAAAGACTGGAACGTTATCGACTGGATGATCTTCTTCACTATCTTCTTCACGAGGTGCATTGAATTCGAGCCAGATGCTTCCCAGCTGCCCAACCTTCTCCTCAAGAGTCATCTCTGCCATCAGCAGGTTGAGTCGAGTCTGGCGATCCTTCGTTGTATCTAACCAGGGGCGATTAACTCCAGTAGAAGTCTGCTCACTCATTGATGTATCAGCCTTTCCTTCATCTCAGTCACACAGTTTTGCTGGCAGGAGATTTTGCTCTAACCTAGAGTCACTGATCCCGGCGGGAGTGGTGAAATGGCAGACACGCAGGTCTTAGGAACCTGTGCTTCGGCGTGTGGGTTCAAGTCCCACCTTCCGCACCAGTACTAAGAGCTCAATCTTCAATGAGTAAGGTACTTGGAATCTTCCCGAATATATAGGGGTAGAGAATCAAATCCGTGGCTCTCTTTCAGCCACCTTCCACCATTGACGACTTCAAGTGTGAAGTAGTTAGTCCATTTTCCTGCCGGAAGGTAGAACTCAACTTCGCCACTTTCAGTAAAGACTGGAGCGACTAAGAGATCAGGTCCGAACATATATTGCTGATCTAAGAACCAGGTTGTTCGGTCTTCTGGGAACTCAACAAGCATCGGTCGCATGAGTGGTGTGCCGCGGCCGTGAACTTCTTCAGCAGCAACCTTCATGATGTATGGAAGTAACTCGGATTTGAGGGTCGCAAATTTTCTGGTGACGGATACCGACTCGTCATCAATACTCCAAGGGACGCGAACAGATTCATTGCCATGAAGTCGTGAGTGAGAGCTCAGTAATCCAAAGGCGATCCATCGCTTAAAGACCGCTGGATTTGGAGTGCCTTCAAAGCCTCCGATGTCATGGCTCCAATATCCAAAACCACTCAGTGAGAGACTCAGGCCACCGCGAAGGCTCTCTGCCATCGATTCGAAGGTGGATGTGTTGTCGCCACCCCAGTGCACCGGCATCTTCTGTCCGCCAGGTGCAGCGCTACGAGCAAAGACGATCGCTTCATCGCCCTTTACTTCTTGGAGAACTTCCCACACCGTCTCGTTGTAAATCTGGGTATAGAGATTATGCATCTGCTCGGGGTTTGAGCCATCACAGTAGATGACATCGGTAGGGATTCGCTCACCAAAATCAGTCTTAAAGCAGTCAACGCCCATTTTAAGAAGTGGTCGTAGCTTGCTCTTAAACCATTTGCGAGCAGCCGGGTTGGTGAAATCTACAATTGAATTGCCGGCCTGCCAGAGATCCCATTGCCAGACCGAACCATCGGCACGCTTCAAGAGATAACCCGCATCGCGAGCTTCATCAAAGAGGGGAGAGGCTTGGCCGATATACGGATTAATCCAGAGACTTATACGCAGCCCCTTCGCTTTGAGGCGAGCGAGCATTCCTTCAGGATCTGGGAAGGTGCGTGGATCCCATTGGAAATCGCACCACTGATATTCGCGCATCCAGAAGCAGTCGAAGTGAAAGACCGAGAGTGGGATCTTTTGGGCGGACATCTCATCGATAAATTGCGAGACGGTGCTCTCATCGTAATTAGTAACAAAGGAGGTGCTGAGCCATAACCCAAAGCTCCACTCGGGCAATACTGGAGCGCGACCGGTGAGTGCAGTGTATTTTTCAAGGATCTCTTTTGGCGTTGGTCCATAGATAATAAAATATTCAATATCTTCTGTTTCAGCACTGAATTGAACCTTTTCAACAGCCTCACTCGCTACTTCAAAGGAGACTAAACCGGTGTGGTTTACGAAGACTCCGTAGCCCTCATTTGTTAGGTAGAAAGGAATGTTCTTATAAGCCTGTTCGCTGCTCGTCCCACCATCGGCATTCCAGATATCGACGGTCTGGCCATTTTTGATAAATGAGGTGAAGCGTTCGCCCAGGCCATAGACATTTTCACCGACTTTTAATGAGATTTGTGAGGCGAGATAACGCTTTCCTTCGGGAGCATCAACTATAGATAGCCCCTTAGCTCCCTGCTCAGCAAACACCTTGCCTTCAGCCTCAAAAGATAACTTCCACGACGTTGAGGTACTTAATCGTGCTCGCACTCTGCCCGTTGTGAGCGATACCGAGTCTTCACTCTTTTCGAGCGTGACCTTTGGCGAATGTTCGCTAATTGCATAGGTAAGAGCGGGCTTGCCACCGCGATGATGCGCAACGCGCACTCGAACAACATCGTCAAGAGGAGAATCTAATCTGAGATCGAGGGTTCCTATATTGAGCGTTGCACCCCGATTCTCAACAATTCGAGGAGCGATAAGTGCCGAAATAGCACCCTTGTCGCTGAGTAGTTCTGCACGCTGAACATGCGCTGCATGCCGCATGGAATACCCGTCACGAACTAACCAAAATCCATCGGTGAACTTCATGACGGGATTACGCCTTCCTAAGTTAGATATCGTTCCTTAGCTACGGGAGACAACGCCGTTACGTCGGCGAGAGAGCGCATCGATGGTCGCTGCAGCGAGGAGAACGCCACCCTGCACCAAGTAGCTGATACCAGCCGGCATTTGAAGAAGACCAAGACCGTTATCGATCATCGAGATAACAATTGCTCCAATAGCTGCCTGTGCGAGTCGGCCGCGGCCACCAAAGAGGCTAACGCCGCCAACAACTGCTGCTGCAACACCTGAAAGAACGATGGTGTGTCCCGCAGAGCCATCGACGCTGCCGATACGGCTTGCATGGAATACACCTGAGATCACTGCGAGGAATGAACAGATAATGAAGGCGAGAATGCGAATCTTGACGACCTTGATGCCTGCGCGTCGAGCTGCTTCCGGATTTCCACCAACAGCGTATAGGTGGCGACCAAAGCGAGTGCGATCAAGAACAAATGTTCCAATAGCAAGAACCACAATAGTGATCGGAAGAACGATAGGTACACCCTTAATTGGGATGACTCCCTGGCTGCGGTTGAGGTTCAAGTAATAGACGCTAAATGAACCAAGAATCAAGATTGCTACAAGGCGGATGATAATGATTGAGAATGGCTTGTTGACGAGACCTGTCGTTGCTCGACGACGGCGATCCCAGATGCTTAACACGAGAGAGGCCGCTGCTGATACAAAGAGGAGAATCCAACCGCCTGCAGCAGGCAGGTTCTTATTCATAATCGCCAAGATCGCGGGGACTTCTACGCGATAGACGCCACCTTCACCGAGGAGAACTAATTGCATTCCTTGGAAGCCAAGGAAGAAGGCGAGCGATACGACAAATGATGGAACACCAATCTTTGCAACCAAGAATCCGATTACTGAACCAATTGCAATACCAACTAAGAATGCAACGATAAGAGCCGGAATCCAAGGCCAGCCTTGGGTCTTCACGAGATCGATGAATGCGGCCATTGCTACACCAGCGGTTACACCGGCAGCAAGATCGATTTCAGCGAGCAAGATAACGAAAACAAGGGCAGAGGAGAGCATGGTGAGCTCTGCGGCCTGAACAAAGAGGTTGGCAAAGTTTAACTTTGTAATGAAGAACGGGCTGAGGCTCTCAAATGCAAGCGTAAGGATAATGATTCCAAAGACTGCGGGAAGGGAGCCCATCTCTCCGCCCTTAACGCGAGCGAAGTAACCGCGTACCTGGTCTCCGAGAGTTCCTTCATGGCCACTAGCTAGTGAGGTGACCTTCTCTGTAGACGCAACTTTTTCTGACATGATTACTTCACGCCTTCCTGTGTCTTGGTGCCAGTGATATAGGCGATGACTTCATCATAATTTGTTGACTTGGTATTGAGGTGAGCGACCATTTGGCCGAGATACATCACTGAGATTTGATCTGCGACTTTAAAGACATCGCTGATGTTGTGGCTAATGATGATGACAGCTACACCTTGTTGAGCAAGTCGCTGAACCAGGTTAAGGACCTGCTCGGTCTGAGCAACGCCGAGTGCCGCAGTTGGCTCGTCAAGAATGACTAACTTCGCTTCACGAAGTACTGAGCGAGCGATCGCAACAGTTTGGCGCTGACCTCCAGAGAGAGAAGAAACTTTCTGGCGGACCGACTTAACCGTTCGGACAGAAAGGCGTGTTAAAGCTTGGGTAGCTTGAAGTTCCATCGCCGGCTCATTGAGAGTGCCCATCTTCAACTCTTCTTTACCGAGGAACATATTTTGAACAATGTCGAGATTTTCGCAGAGAGCGAGATCTTGATACACAACTTCGATGCCATAGCCTGATGCTTGCAACGGTGAGTTCAATTCGACCTGGGTTCCTGCAAAACGAATGAGACCCTCGTCAAATGGCTGCACACCAGCAAGGCCCTTAATGAGAGTCGACTTACCAGCTCCGTTATCGCCAACGAGCGCAGTTACTTGGCCTGCATATGCAGAGAAATCAATTCCTTTGAGAACTTCTACAGGACCAAAACTTTTTCTAATTCCTGTGAGTTCAACTACTGGGACCTGAGGAGTCACTATCTATCTCTTTTCAGTGGTTCGCTTATTGGGCTGGTAGGAGTTACTGCCGAACATGATCGGAATACTACTTGAAAATGGATGGGAGTTTAAAGGCGGTCAAATTGGTGCATACAAAAAAGAGCGGACCTAGAGCCCTGAGGCTCTAGGTCCGCTCCGACCTTTAATTAATCAATAAATGAGGCGTTAGCCCCGAAAAATTGATTACTTAACGCCGTAAGTCTTGCAAGCAGCGGCTACTGCAGCTGTGCAGATATCCATTGCCTTTGCATCTCCAGCTGCGACAACAGTCTGAACTGTCGCTGCCTTGACCAAGATAGGAGTTGATGCGAGGAATGGTGTTCCATCAGCCAACTTCTTTGAAACAGCAGGCTTGATTCCCTTAAGAATCTTCACAGCCAAATCAGCTGCAGCCTTTGCTTCGACCTTGAATGGCTTGTAGACAGTAGCTGTCTGCTTGCCAAGAAGAACGTTCTGGAGACCAGCAACTGATGCATCCTGACCAGATACTGCAGCCTTTACGTTGTTCTTATCAAGGATTGCAATGATTGCTGCTGCATTGTTGTCGTTTGGAGACAATACTGCGTCAACCTTGCCCTTAAGAGCTGTGAATGCCTGCTCGAACTCTGTTCCAGCAGTTGGGCCATCCCATGTGCCCTTCATTGTGAATGCAGCCTTTGCGCCAGCAGCCTTGAGAACTGCAAGAGCACCATTAAGGAACATAGCTGCGTTTCCATCGGTTGGGTCACCTGAACCGTAGACGATGCTTGCAGTCTTGACATTCTTGCCATCAGCCTTGAGGCCGTCAACAACTGTCTGACCTTCGAGAGCACCAACAACGGTGTTGTCGAATGAAACGTAGTAAGAAGCTCCAGCGATTGGACGATCGTAAGCGATGACCGGAATACCCTGAGCCTTAGCCTTTGCAGCTACTGCTACGCCAGCACCCTGGTGGTCAACGAGAATCATTACGCCGCAACCCTTTGCGAGCTGCTGATCTGCGATTGTTGCATAACGAGCTGTGTCCTTCTGTGCATTCTGGATATCAGTTGTGAATCCAGCTGCTGTAAGGATTGAGTTCAATGCAGGACGATCGCCTGACTCCCAGCGTGTGCCTGAATCAGCATCTGGAAGGATTACGCATGCACGCTTGCTTGCAGCAGCGTGTGATGCAGAAGTACCTGTCAATGTCATTGCTGCGAGTGCAGCAACAGCCATTACAGCAACCTTTGCGGTTTTCTTCATAAGAGAGTTACCTTTCGAAAGGTCCCATTCCCGCGGCCAAGGAAGATGGCCTAGGTACGCGAATGAGAACGATAGGATCGTAATCGCTAGGGCAGCCAATATCCAGACGGTTCAGGCCGATCTGACGCCTGAGTCGATAACGATTTGATAAAGGTTGGCCAAAAATCGCAATCTGGCCTCGAGGGGAATTTATGAAGAGCGAGCACTGGGGTAGTTACACAATCAAGCCTCGCATGCGCCTGATCTCAGATAACGATTTTGCCGGAGACCCAGATGGCCTCATCCAACTTGCTCATCATCTTCTCTCCCCATCAGTAGATCTCCGTGGCGTTATCAGTAGCCATCTGAGAGCAGGGGACTCCTGGAATATTTTTGATAATTCGGTCGAAGCGGGAGTAGATGCAATCAAAGATTTATTAGAGCGGATGCCACGACAGAGAAATATTGATATCTACCAAGGTTCAACTGGCCCACTCGTCGATAGAAAAACTCCACATGATACTGATGCCGCACGCTTTATTGTGAACGAAGCGATGAACAGTAAATCCGATCTACCTCTCTTTATTACCTGCGGTGGAAGTCTCACTGCAATTGCGAGCGCTTGGTTGCTGGAACCACGCATCGCTGAGAAAGTTACAGTTGTCTGGATCGGTGGCCCAGAACATGATGGCGATGCACTTCCACCTCCTGGTGCTCCGCAGTATGAATACAACTTGCATGAAGATCTGATTGCAGCTCAAGTTGTCTTTAGCGATTCCAATCTCAACCTTTGGCAGATCCCACGAAATGTCTATCGCCAATTCAATGTGGGCCGTGCCGAACTTTTCATCAGAATGGGAATGGCTGGAACGCTGGGGGATTACCTCTACGAATTATTAGCGGCAGTTCCAGTAGCTACTGAGAAATTAGGGTTTGCCTTTGGCGAGACATATATATTGGGAGATTCAGCGCTCGTTACCTTGACCGCCCTGCACTCCACTTTTGAGGCCGATCCATCTTCGAGCATGTATCGGCTCGCTCCTAAGCCTGGAATTGATGATCATGGCCAGTATTTCCATGCCGATGGCGTTCCAATGCGCATCTACGAGCAACTTGATGCACGTACAACACTCGAAGATCTTTATGCGAAACTCGTTATTCACGAAGCTTTACGCTGACCTTTGCCTCATCCAAAGGGCCTCCGTAAACGGGTAACCTTCTCCTGGTGAGCATCCAGGAGTTATTAGAGGCGGGCATTCTTCGTGCGCTCGCCGGACTTGCCGAGCGTGGTGAGCTCCCAGCCGACCTCACACTTCCTACTGAACTTACCCTCGAACGACCAAAGAACCGCGACCATGGTGACTATGCGACATCAATTGCGCTTGCGCTCGCTAAATCTGCGGGGAAACCACCGCGCGAGATTGCACAGGCTCTTCAAGCCGCACTCCTTTCTGACCCGGAGATCTCCACCAATCTTTCGGCCGTTGATATTGCTGGACCAGGCTTTTTGAATCTGACGTTGGCGAAGGCGAGCCAAGGTGGGGTAATTCAACAGATTCTCTCTGATGGAGTTCGATTCGGTGAAGGAAAATCACTGACAGGCACAAAGGTAAATTTGGAGTTCGTCTCTGCTAATCCCACCGGACCTTTACATCTTGGCCACACTCGTTGGGCAGCTGTAGGTGATGCGCTCGGAAGAGTATTGAGTGCAGCGGGCGCAGATGTCACTCGTGAGTTTTATGTCAACGACCGTGGCGTACAGATGGATCTCTTTGGTGCATCAATTCGAAGTGCAGCACTTGGGCAGCCTCGCCCCGAGGATGGTTATCACGGTGCCTATATTGAGGATCTCGCACAAGAGATCGTAAGTACTAATCCAGAGTTCACATCTTTGCCAGAAGAAGAATCCATACATGCTTTCCGCGATTCCGGATATGCACTTCAACTCGCTGATCAACAACGCGTTTTAGCAAATATGAATACCCACTTTGATATCTGGTTCTCAGAGAAATCACTCTACGAAAATAATTTCTTTAATCATTGCCTGGACACTCTTAAGAGCAAGGGCCATGTCTTTGAATATGAAGGCGCAATCTGGCTTCGCACGACTGACTTTGGTGATGATAAAGATCGCGTCATGATCAAATCGGATGGATCCTTTGCCTATTTTGCATCTGATTCTGCCTATTACATTTCCAAGCGCGAACGTGGCTTTGATGTTTTGATTTATATGTTGGGCGCTGATCACCATGGTTATGTCCACCGCTTAAAAGCGCTTGCCTCTTGCGCTGGTGACGATCCTCAAAAAAATATCGATATCTTGATCGGCCAGCTCGTCAAGATTCTGGAAAATGGCGAAGAGCTCAAACTCTCCAAGCGTGCAGGAACAATCATTACTCTCGAAGAGCTCATTGAAAAAGTTGGTGTGGATGCCGCTCGCTACACCTTGATCCGCTACCCGGTTGATACTCCAATGGTCATGGATGTCGATGTCTTGCGCAGTCGTACAAATGAAAATCCGGTCTATTACGTGCAGTATGCCCATGCCCGCATATGTGGAGTTCTTCGTAATGCTGCAGAGCTTGGCATCACTTTTGGCGTCAATCAGATTCATCCAGAACTTTTGGAGAGCGAACGTGAGCGCGAGCTCATCGGTGCCCTTGGCGAGTTCCCACGCATAGTCGCAACCGCAGCTGAGCTTCGCGAACCGCACCGAGTCGCCCGCTACCTAGAGGAGCTCGCCGGGGTCTATCACCGTTTCTACGCAGATTGTCGAGTCCTTCCATTGGGAGATGAAGCGATTTCTGATCTCCACTCTGCCCGCGCCACACTCTGTCAAGCAACTGCACAAGTGATCGCTAATTCATTAGCCTTACTTGGAGTCAGCGCACCGGAGAAGATGTAAATGAAACTGTCGCAACCATATTCAAGTAACTCGACCTTCGAGGGCGAGCTCGCGATTGCCGGTGTTACGGCACGAAATTTGGCTAACGAATTTGGTACCCCGCTCTTTGTCATCGATGAAGATGATTTTCATCAACGGGCTGGCGCTTGGCGAGATGCTTTGATTCGCCACTTCGGCAACCATGCTGGAACTGTCTACTACGCCGGAAAATCCTTCCTCAACAAAGAGGTTGCGCGGTGGATCAACCAGGTAGGTATTGGGTTCGATGTCTGTAGTGGTGGCGAGTTAGCAGTTGCTCGCTCAGTGAATTTCCCAGCCACAAATATTGAATTGCACGGTAACAATAAATCTGAAAGTGAAATTCGCGAGGCGATTGAATACGGTGTTGGAACCATCGTGATGGACTCCTTCTTCGAAATTGAGCGCGTTGCTCGTATCGCGGCCGAGCTTGGAAAGATTCAAAAGGTCTATCTCCGTCTAACAGCAGGAGTTGAAGCGCATACCCATGAATTTATCTCGACTGCACATGAAGATCAGAAGTTTGGCTTTTCTATTGCAAGTGGATCTGCATGGAAGGCAGTTGAAGCGACGAGTGCACATGCCTCATTACGATTAGCGGGCTTCCACTCCCATATTGGCTCACAGATCTTTATTGCTGAAGGATTCGAAGTCGCTGCCGCACGCCTTATCGAACTCCTGGCGAAATATCGCGATCACTTCGATGCGCAACTTCCAGAGTTAGATCTTGGTGGTGGATATGGAATTGCTTATCTACCTGGTGAGAGCGGCCTCGATCCGGATGAAGTCTTGGCTTCTATCTCCGCCGTTGTAAAGCGTGAATGTGAAAAGCACTCACTGACAATTCCTACAATTTCGATTGAGCCAGGACGACATATCGTTGGGCCAACCACCACAACAATCTATGCAGTAGGAACTACGAAGAGCGTTGAACTCGATGGCGGAGAGAGTCGTCGCTACATCGCCGTTGATGGCGGTATGAGCGACAACATTCGCCCATCACTCTACGGCGCCGAGTACACCGCACTACTTGCAAATAGATTGTCGGAATCGGCCCCCGTAAATTCTCGAATCGTCGGCAAACACTGCGAGAGCGGTGACATTGTGATCCGCCAGATCGAGCTACCTGGAGATATTGCTCCTGGGGACCTCCTCGCAGTTCCAGCCACTGGCGCCTATGGCCGATCAATGGCGAGCAATTACAACCACATTCCGCGCCCGGCCGTAGTCGCAGTAAAGGCTGGAAAAGCCCGTTTGATTACTCGTCGAGAGAGTATTAACGATCTTCTTGCCTTAGATATCTGAGATACTTCTCTTCTGGGTTCTAGTGGAGCCCTTGACCTCTATATGTAGTGGGAGTTGATCTCGTGGCAGGCCGTACCTTGGTAGGTAAGACCCTTAACGTCGGAATGCTTGGCTGTGGCCACGTAGGAACCGAAGTTGCGCGCCTACTTGTCGCCAATGCGACCGATCTAGCGGCCCGCGCCGGAGTACCACTCATCCTCACCAAGATTGCAGTCCGAGACCTCTCTATTGATCGCCCAGGCATTCCGAAGGAACTCTTCACAACGGATGTCGACTCAATCGTGAACGATCCATCGATTGACCTCGTGATTGAAGTAATGGGCGGAATTGAACCTGCTCACGAACTCATTCTCACTGCGATGAAGAATGGCAAGGCGGTTGTTACTGCCAACAAGGCGCTCCTTGCTCATCACGGTGCCGAGCTCTTCCACGCATCCGATGAAGCCGATGTCGATTTCTATTACGAAGCAGCAGTTGCCGGTGCGATTCCTATCCTTCGCCCACTTGCTGAATCACTTGTTGGTGACCACGTCGAGCGCGTCATGGGAATCATCAATGGAACGACAAATTTCATACTGACAAAGATGCATGAGCATCCTGGTTTCTCATTTGCCGATGCCCTCAAAGAGGCGCAAGAGCTCGGTTATGCAGAGGCAGATCCCACTGCTGACATCGAAGGATTCGATGCTGCTGCCAAGGCGGCAATTCTTGCCGGACTTTCGTTCCACTCTGTTGTTACAGATGCCGATGTCTATCGCGAAGGAATCACCAAGATCACTGCAGAGGATGTTGCAGTCGTTCAAGATATGGGATTTGTTATTAAGTTGCTTGCGATTGCAGAAGCGAATGAGGCACATGGCTCAAAGGAAGAGACCATCACAGTTCGCGTTCACCCAACTGCGATTCCAAAGACTCATCCACTTGCCTCTGTTCGTGAAGCATTCAACGCCGTCTTTGTGCAATGCCAATCTGCTGGCGAATTGATGTTCTATGGCCGTGGAGCAGGCGGTGCACCAACTGCATCGGCAATTCTCGGCGACTTGGTTGCGGTGGCTCGAAATCGCAATGAAGGAAGCCTTGGGCCTACTGAGACTGATTACGCTGATCTTGATATTGCTCCGATTGGAGTTGCCCGTACTCGTTATTTGATCCGTCTCCATGTGAACGATCGCCCAGGTGTACTTGCCTCTGTTGCTCAGACCTTCGCAGCAAATGCGGTATCGATTATGACTGTCCGACAGAGTGGGGCTGGCAATAATGCCGAACTCACTGTCATGACACACATCGCCGCTGAATCTGATCTTGCGAATACTGTAAAAGATTTAACAAAGCTTGAGACCGTTTCAGATGTCGTCAGCGTGATTCGAGTGGAGGGCATTCGCTAATGGGAATTTTTGGTAACTCATCCAAGAAATCTGGCGCGCATCAATGGCGCGGAGTGATTGACGAATACCGCAATCGCCTTCCAGTGTCGTCAAAGACTCCAGTGGTCTCGCTACGCGAAGGTGGAACCCCACTTGTCGCAGCGTGCGTGCTTTCAGAGATGCTTGATAATGAGATCTGGCTCAAAGTTGAAGGTGCGAATCCAACAGGATCTTTCAAAGATCGCGGCATGACTATGGCGATCTCAAAAGCAGCTGAAGATGGTGCAAAGGCAGTTATCTGTGCCTCGACTGGAAATACATCGGCATCAGCAGCGGCTTATGCAACAAAGGCGGGGATGATTCCCGTTGTATTGATTCCACAAGGAAAGATTGCAATGGGCAAACTCGCGCAAGCGATTGCTCATGGCTCACGACTCATCCAAGTCGATGGAAACTTCGATGACTGCCTCAACTTGGCACGTGAACTATCCCAGGAGTATCCCGTAGCTCTCGTTAACTCTGTAAATCCTTATCGCATTGAGGGTCAGAAGACTGCCTCCTTTGAAGTTGTAGATTTTCTCGGCGATGCGCCAGATCTTCACGTCTTGCCCGTAGGTAACGCAGGGAATATCACTGCATATTGGAAGGGCTATCGCGAGTACTACTCAGATAAGGTCTCATCAAAGTTGCCTTCTATGTGGGGATTCCAAGCTGCAGGCGCTGCGCCACTCGTTCTCGGTCACCGCGTTGATAATCCAGAGACGCTCGCTACTGCTATTCGTATCGGAAATCCAGCCTCATGGGATCAAGCGATTGAAGCGCGCGATAGCTCGGGCGGACTCATTGACTCTGTCACTGATGAAGAGATTCTTCAGGCCTACCGCCTTGTTGCTGCAAAAGAGGGCGTCTTTGTTGAGCCATCATCCGCAGCTGGTATTGCTGGCCTTATTAAGAAGCAATCTGAAGGAAAGCTCCCTAAGGGAAAGAAGATTGTTATCACTGTTACCGGTAATGGCCTTAAAGATGTCGGACATATCTTGGATCATGCAGCTGCACCAGTTGTGGTGCCAGTGGATGTTCAAGCAGCAGCTCAAGCGATGGGTCTCTAAGGATTCCTCATGGCTGCTAATCGACTCACTTTCAAGGCGACTCTCGCTCAGGTAAGCGTTCCTGCTACTTCGGCGAATTTAGGACCTGGCTTCGATTGCCTTGGTCTCGCACTTGAACTTCGCGATCGCTATGCAGCGCAGATTCTTGATGAACCAACCTTTGATGTTGATGTGAGTGGCGAAGGTGCAGATGAGCTCAAGAAAGATAAGAGCCACCTTGTTATTCGATCCATGCTTCGCGGATTTGAACATATGGGACAGAAGCCGCGTGGCATTGCCCTGCGCGCACTTAATGTCACACCACATGGCCGGGGCCTTGGATCAAGTTCCTCAGCGATTGTTGGGGGATTGGCACTTGCTCGTTCACTCGTTCACGGAGGAGAAGCTCTCCTTACTGACGATGAGATGATTGCGCTAGCGACAGAATTAGAAGGACATCCAGATAATGTTGCAGCTGCAGTTCTTGGTAGCGCAACAATTGCGTGGATGGAGAATGGTGAGGGCAGAGCGATCACTATTCCGGTACATGAAAAGATCAAGGCGCTTGCCTTTATTCCAACAACCACACTTTCAACGTCGAAGGCGCGAAAGATTCTTCCGGAGAGCATTCCGCATGCTGCTGCTGCGGCAAATGCCGGTAAATCTGCGCTCTTAGTTGAAGCGCTTTCACATCGCCCAGACCTTCTCTATGTAGCTACGGAAGATCAGATTCATCAAAGTTATCGAGCATCTGCCATGCCTAAGAGCATGGAGCTGGTTAACCGCTTGAGAGGCGCAGGAGTAGCTGCCTTTATCTCTGGGGCGGGTCCAACTGTCCTTGTTCTCCACACTGGTAATGAGACTGAGCTCGGGGAGATGTCAGCCCTTGCTGGATCAGCCTTCACGGCGACTGCGCTGGAAATCAGCCGCAAGGGATATTTGAGCATCTAATTCCCCGATTTTGGGCAGATCTGATCTCGTGTGCTATCTTTTCAGTGTCTAAAAGCCCGCCGGAAACACCTGAGGCGAAGAACGCTTGCAAGACAATCACAATCAAGAAAATATCAATATACGTCCATATATGTCAGATCTCTGACGAAGGTTGATCGCTAGCTTCGCTAACGGAAATCTTCACACCACCACATTAAGGAAAGCATGTCTCCAACAGATACAGATAGCGCAGAGAAGTCCGCAAAGAAGAGCAAGGACTCAGGCGAGCTATCAGCGATGACACTTCCAGAACTTAAGAAAGTTGCTGGATCACTAGGAATTGATGGCGCTGCAAAGTTAAGCAAGGCTGCTCTTGTTCAGGGCATTGCCGATCTTCAAGCAGCAAACCGCGAAGCTGCGAAGCAGGAACGCGAAGAGAAGCGGTTAGCCCGCCAAGAGGCTCGCAATAAGAAGAACTCTGCCGGATCATCTCGCAATCGCGATGACCAAGGTTCAGATAACAGCGACGATGATGGCGATGAAGATTCAACTCCTTCTCGCAACAACCAAAGCAATTCAAACGATGGTGACCGAAACGATCGCAATGATCGTGGGGACCGTAATGACCGCGGAGATCGTCGTGACCGTAACGATCGAAATGATCGAGGGGACCGTAATGACCGTGATCGCGGCCGTGGCCGTGAGCGCAATCGCTTCCGTGATCGCAATGACCGTCCTGAGCGCGGCGAGCGTGAAATCCAGATTTCGGAAGATGACGTTCTGCTGCCAGTAGCAGGCCTACTCGATATCTTGGATTCTTATGCATTTATCCGCACCACTGGATACCTTGCAGGACCAAACGATGTCTATGTCTCACTTCAGCAAGTACGACGTTATGGCTTGCGTAAGGGCGATGTCATCACCGGCCAAGTCCGCCAACCTCGCGAAGGCGAACGTAAAGAGAAGTTCAATGCTCTTGTAAAACTCGACACTGTGAACGGAACAGATCCGGAAGAGTCACGTAATCGCGTCGACTTTGCCAAGCTTGTTCCGCTCTACCCACAAGAGCGACTCCGTCTTGAGACTGAGCCAAATATTTTGACGACTCGTGTCATCGATTTGATTGCTCCTATTGGTAAGGGCCAGCGCGGATTGATCGTTTCGCCGCCAAAGGCCGGTAAGACCATGGTGTTGCAGTCAATCGCCAATGCGATCACAACGAACAACCCTGAGTGTCACCTCATGGTTGTGCTTGTTGATGAGCGCCCAGAAGAAGTTACCGATATGCAGCGCAGCGTTAAGGGTGAAGTAATTGCCTCTACCTTTGACCGTCCAGCTGACGATCACACCTCTGTCGCAGAACTCGCGATCGAACGTGCCAAGCGCCTTGTTGAACTTGGACATGATGTCGTTGTGCTCCTTGACTCAATCACTCGCTTAGGTCGCGCATACAACATTGCAGCTCCGGCATCTGGTCGAATTCTTTCTGGTGGTGTTGATTCAGCAGCGCTCTACCCACCAAAGAAGTTCTTCGGTGCAGCTCGTAATATTGAGAATGGTGGATCGCTCACTATCTTGGCAACAGCTCTTGTTGAGACCGGTTCCAAGATGGATGAAGTGATCTTCGAAGAGTTCAAGGGCACCGGAAATATGGAGCTCAAACTCGATCGCAAATTCGCCGACAAGCGCATCTTCCCAGCGGTTGATGTTGATGCTTCAGGTACTCGTAAGGAAGAGATCCTTATGGGCACAGAAGAGCTCAATATCGTCTGGAAACTTCGCCGCGTCTTGCATGCTCTCGATAGCCAGCAGGCCCTTGAGCTCTTGCTCGACAAGATGAAGGGCACAAAGTCGAATGTGGAGTTCTTGATGCAGATCCAGAAGACCACAGCGGATGGAGATGCCAAGTAATCCTGCTCGATAGGTGGGCAGTTACGCTCATTTTTTGTGAAAGCCCCGGCCTTTAGTACCCTTGGGGCTTGCACTATCCACAACAACTGGTTCACCAGATCCTGGCCTGAAAAGGCGAAAGTGATGGACCCAGCCACTTCCATATAAAGGATTACACATGAAGCCAGAGATCCACCCAGAATATATTGAGACCACTGTTACCTGCGGTTGCGGTGAAGTCTTCACAACCAAGTCAACTAAGTCGACTGGTTCAATCTACGTTGAAGTTTGTTCCGTATGCCATCCGTTCTACACCGGCAAGCAGCGTATCCTCGATACCGGCGGCCGTGTTGCAGCGTTCGAAAAGCGTTTCGGAAAGAAGTAGCTTTCTTCAAAGACCCCTTAACGCACCAGCGATGGTGCGTGGGGTCTTTTTTTATTGCCCAGCAATAAAGTAATAAGACCAACTAATGAATTTTTTGCAACACCTAACAGAAACGGGAGCGAGAGATGTCAGAACGTTTCGGAACTATTCCGGCCCTTCTCGCCGAGTATGAACAACTTGAGAAGGATCTCGCTGATCCCAGCATTCACGGTGATCAGGGCAAGGCCCGCCAACTAGGTAAGCGCTACGCACAACTCGGTCCAGTGATTGGTGGCTATCGTGCCTACAAATCTGCCGAAGATGACCTCGCCGCAGCGAAAGAGTTAGCAGAAGTAGATCCAGCATTTGCTGAAGAAATTCCAGCGCTACAGGAAACACTTGATGCCGCGGGGGAGAAGATGGAAGAGTTACTGCTTCCTCGTGACCCTAATGATGACCGCGATGTTATTCTCGAAATTAAAGCCGGTGTTGGTGGCGATGAGTCAGCGCTCTTTGCGGGCGATCTCTTACGCATGTATCAACGCTATGCGGAGAAGCACAATTGGAAGACTGAGATCATCGACTATGCCGAATCCGAGATGGGCGGCTACAAAGAAATTTCGATGGCCGTTAAATCAAAGGGCGTTGCTGAGCCAGGTCAGTCTCCTTATGCAAAGTTAAAGTTTGAAGGCGGAGTACATCGCGTGCAGCGCGTCCCTGAGACTGAATCGCAAGGAAGAATTCACACCTCAGCTGCAGGCGTCTTGATTCTCGCCGAAGCGGATGAAGTCGATGTTGAAATTCGCCAACAAGATCTCCGTATCGACGTTTATCGCTCTTCTGGTCCAGGTGGCCAATCGGTGAATACGACCGACTCAGCGGTCCGCATTACCCACCTTCCAACTGGTGTTGTCGTCTCCTGCCAGAATGAAAAGTCTCAGTTGCAGAACAAGGAGTCGGCACTTCGTATTTTGCGTGCCCGCCTCTTGGCGCATGCCCAAGAGCAGGCAGATGCAGAAGCGATGGCAGCCCGTAAATCGCAGGTGAAATCAGTCGATCGCTCTGAACGTATCCGCACCTATAACTTCCCAGAGAATCGCCTCTCGGATCACCGGGTGAACTTCAAGGCGTCAAATCTCGATTCAGTTTTAAATGGCGAACTCGATGCAGTCATCGATGCGCTACTTGAAGCTGATAAAGCTGAACGCTTGGCGACTGCAGGAGAGTAATGAGCCAGACTCTTCGGGATCTCCTTAAGGCCGGTAAATCCCGGTTAGAGGAGAAGAAGATTTCGCCCGTCGATGCCGAACTCCTACTTGCCCATCTCCTTGGAGCGACTCGCATGGAGCTCCATGCCAAACAATTTGATCTCTCTGATTCGGAGCGAGAGCGCATCGCATCAGAGTTCTCCGAACTCATTACAGAGCGCCTATCGGGCAGACCAACTCAATACATCATTGGTGAAGCACCCTTTAGGTATTTAATGTTTGACGTTGGTGAAGGTGTGCTCATCCCAAGACCTGAGACTGAGCTTCTCGTTGATGAAGTTCTCCATCAACTTGCTCGGTATGCCGATCCAATAAGCATTGTTGATCTTGGTTCCGGATCCGGAGTAATCGCTATTTCATTAGTGAGCGAGACGGCAAAGAAGAAAGATCTTCGAGTTGTTGCTGTGGAGAAGAGCGCCGGTGCGTTGAAATGGCTCAATCAAAATATCGCAAAGTTTGATCTTCCGATTCGAGTCGTTCATGCATCTGCTAGTGACGCGCTCGAAGGAGTGAAGTGTGATGTCGTAGTGGCAAACCCTCCCTATGTTCCTTCGATTCAAGAGTTGCCAGAGGAGTTGCGCCATGAGCCGGCGGATGCGCTCTTTGGTGGATCGATCGATGGAATGGCAATTCCTGCAGAATTTATTGAGGCAGCGGCTCGGTTACTCAAATCTGGTGGACTCTTTGCTTGCGAACATAATGAGGTCCAAGGACCAGCATTTGCCGCGCTTCTTGCCAAAGATTTCGAATCAATCGCACTTCATAGAGATCTCAACGATCGCCCGCGCTTCACTACCGCTATTCGAAGGTAGCGATTAATCCATCGACCGCCCGCTCCAACATTGAGCGAACTTCGACAAAGCTCTCAAACTCTTCACCCCAAGGGTCCGGGACCTGCAGGAGCTCTGCCTCACGCGATGTTGGATCGATATGCGATAGCTCGGGGTCAAAGGAGCGGAGCATCATCACCTTTGATCGCGCCTCATTAGATGGGGCAGCGTTGAGCAAGTTCGCTCGATTGGTGAGGTCCATAGCGAGAACAAGATCGGCCTCTTGATAGAAGTTCGTTCTAAAGCGGCGAGAGATATGTGTGTAGCTGTAGCCCGCTTCTTGCCAGGCGCGCTCGGAAAGAGTGTGAGCGCCTTCGCCATCATGCCATCCGGAAGTTCCTGATGAACTGACCACAAATCGATCCCCGCCCTTATTAGCAAGTATTGCTGCCGCTAATGGCGATCGACAGATATTGCCCAGGCAGATCATCTCAACATGGATCGTGGGCTTTTGGCGGAGTTGCGTTACAACTTCGTTTTGCAGAATTTCTCGTTACTCAGATCTCTTCTTCAGTTCTTCTTGCTTTCCGGCAAGGTAATCCATCAGGGCGAAGAGAACTCCAGAGATGACAAAGGTCATGTGAATTGTTACTCGCCAAATTTCACGGTGAGAACTGAACTCGGTTGTCTGCATAAAATCTCGCAATAACTCAATGACTGAGATTGCAACTAAAGAACCAATTAACTTCAACTTCAGACCTGAATAATCAACGGTTCCCATCCAAGCAGGACGGTCCTCTGATTCGGTTGCGATATTGATTTTCGAGACGAAGTTTTCATAGCCAGCGAAGATCACTATGAGAATTAAGTTGGCGAGTAAGACGGTATCCAGAAGAGTCAGAATGCTCAAAGTAAGAGTATGAAGATCTGCCTTAGTCATAACCTTGAAAAGGTCGATCAGCTCTGCAGTGAAGCGGTAGATAATCGCGATGAGCGAGGAGAGCAATCCGAGATAGAGCGGGGCGAGCAGCCAGCGTCCCCCAAAGAGCAAGATTTCAACGAGACGTTCTAGGGCAGTTCGTAAAGTTCTCATAGTCGTAGGGTACGAAAAAAGATGAAAAAATCCCCCTAGCGGCTCGCACTGCCAGGGGGATTAATCGTAAGAAGTGGTCAGCGAACGCTGCGCATTACGGCAGTGACCTTGCCGAGAATCTCAGCGTTATCTGCTGGGATTGGTGCGTAGTTCTCATTGGCAGGCAATAGCCAGAAGTGGCCATCCTTCTTTGAGAATGTTTTCACCGTTGCTTCGCCATCGATCATGGCTGCAACGATCTCGCCCTTCTCTGCAGATTTCTGCGCACGGATAACGACATAGTCACCATCGCAAATTGCAGCATCGATCATGGAATCGCCCTTGACCTTGAGCATGAAGAGTTCGCCTTGACCGACAACCTCTTCTGGAAGAGTGAAGCGATCTTCGACCTCTTGTTGGGCAAGGATGGGAGTACCGGCAGCGATTGTGCCGAGGAGAGGAATCGTGGTGCCCTTTGCTGGGGCGATCTGATCATCGGGGGTAGAGACTTCGAGGGAGCGGGCATTGGTTGCCTTGCGCTTGATATAGCCCTTTTTAGTCAGCTCTTCGAGTTGGTACTTCACCGAGGCAGGGGAGGCTAGGCCGGCGGCCTCACCGATCTCGCGCATGCTTGGGGGGAAGCCCTGCTTATCAACGGCCTCTTTGATGACCTTGAGAATGAGCTGCTGACGCTGGGTCAGGCCGTGGGGATCGACTGCTGGCTCGCTTGCGGCGGCCTGGGGAGTGTTTTTAGCCATGGCTTAAGGGTAGCCGAGCCAGGGGGGTTTGTCGAACATTTGTTCGGAAAAATCTTGCCGATGTCAGTGGGGTGGGGTATCTTTCTCATTAGAACAACTGTTCGAATCCCCTCGAACAGTGTTGTAACGGAAGTTGGTAACTCAGATGGCACAGACACAACTCACACGTCGTGGACGTAACGTACTTCGCACACTCGCCGCAGGATCGCTATTAGTAGTGATTGGCGCTGGTTTTAGCGCAGTTGGACATGCCTCCGAAAATAAAATTTCTTCAACGCAAACCACATCCGGATATATCCGCGTCGTTGTCGCTCCAGGTGAGTCCCTCTGGTCCGTCGCTGCAATGGTCGCGGGTAACCGAGATGTGAACTCTGTTCTCGATGAGATCGTGCAGGCCAATAACCTCGCTTCGACAGATGTCGCCGCAGGTACCCGCCTCAACGTGCCACTCCGCTAACCCTTCTCAGGGCTAGCTCACGCTCCGCGGTAGGGGTTTACCGCTCGTTCACTTCGACACGCCGATTTCAAAGAGCGAAACTCTCAACCACGGGTGTACGGTTGGCACAAGATGTAGGGGTCGACACGGTTAAATCACCCATAAGTTGTGGTTTTCCGCTAATCTCCTCCTTCTCCCCAAACTACATAGACACCTGATCTGAAAGAAGTGAAGAGACGATGAACTGCCCATTCTGCCGCCACGATGACTCCCGAGTCGTCGATTCACGGCCGGTAGAAGAAGGCGCCCTCATCCGCCGTCGCCGCGAGTGCACAGCCTGCGGTCGACGTTTCACCACTTCCGAATCATCAGTACTTCTTATCGTGAAGCGTTCTGGGGCGACCGAGCCTTTCAGTCGCGAGAAGGTCATCAATGGCGTCCGCAAGGCATGCCAGGGACGTCCCGTCAACGATGATGATCTAGCTCTGCTTGCCCAGCGGGTCGAAGAAGCTCTTCGCTCCGATGGCCAGGCCGAGGTAGAGGCCCAAGAAGTAGGAATGGCGATCCTCGCGCCACTCCGTGAATTAGATGAGGTGGCTTACCTCCGTTATGCCTCGGTATACCGTAACTTTGCCTCCCTCGAAGATTTTGAAGGCGAGATCGCACTTCTCCGCGCCGCTCCTTCACAAGCAACACGAGTAAGTCCAGAAGTACAAAGCACTACCAAAACCAGCACTGAAAATGAATTAGCAAAAACGCTCTCCCCAGCGAATAACTAACCGACCCTCGCTAACCCAAAGAATCACCAGAGCATAAGGAGCAGTACCAATGTCTATCGTTAACAAGCCCGCCGCGGAGCGCAAGTCCCAAGTAAAGAAGTTGGGCAAGGGCTTAAGCATCGAACGTATCTACACCACCGCTGGTGTTCATCCTTATGATGAAGTGAAGTGGGAGCGTCGCGATGTCGTCCAGACAAACTGGAAGTCAGGCGAAGTTATCTTCGAGCAAAAGGGAACTGAGTATCCAGATTTCTGGTCAGTGAATGCATCAACGATTGTGACAACAAAGTACTTCCGCGGTGCTGTTGGTCATGACAATCGTGAGTGGTCACTCAAGCAGGTTATCGATCGCGTTGTTCTTACCTATGTTGCTTCAGGTCGCGAAAATGGTTACTTCGCAACTGATGCAGATGCAGAGATCTTTGAACACGAACTCACCTACATGCTCCTCCACCAGGTCTTCTCATTTAACTCACCTGTCTGGTTCAACGTCGGTACCAATGCTCCACAGCAAGTATCAGCATGCTTCATCTTGTCGGTAGATGACACCATGGATTCGATTCTTAACTGGTACCGCGAAGAAGGAATGATCTTCAAGGGTGGTTCAGGAGCTGGACTTAACCTTTCACGTATCCGCTCTGCAAAGGAGCTTCTCAAGTCAGGTGGAACTGCATCTGGTCCAGTCTCATTCATGCGCGGTGCAGATGCATCAGCAGGAACCATCAAGTCAGGTGGCGCTACCCGCCGCGCAGCAAAGATGGTTGTTCTCGATGTTGATCATCCAGATATCGAAGAGTTCATCGAGACCAAGGTCCGCGAAGAAGACAAGATCCGCGCACTCCGCGATGCTGGCTTCGATATGGATCTCGGCGGCAAGGACATCATCTCTGTCCAGTACCAGAATGCAAATAACTCAGTTCGCGTCAGCGATGCATTTATGCGCGCCTACGAGAATGGTGAGCAGTTCGGTCTCGTCGCTCGCTCAACTGGCGATGTCATCGAGAGCGTTGATGCAAAGCAACTCTTCCGCAAGATGGCAGAGGCTGCATGGGCATGCGCTGATCCAGGAATTCAATATGACGACACCATCAATGCATGGCATACAAACCCAGAGACCGGTCGCATCAATGCATCGAACCCTTGCTCTGAGTACATGTCACTTGATAACTCATCATGTAACTTGGCATCCCTTAACCTCATGAAGTTCCTCAACACAGATGGCTCATTCGATAGCAAGAAGTTCGTCAAGGCGACAGAGATGATCATCACTGCGATGGATATCTCAATCTGCTTCGCTGACTTCCCAACAGATCCAATCGGTGAGACAACACGTAACTACCGTCAGCTCGGTATCGGATATGCAAACCTCGGCGCGCTCCTTATGGCATCAGGTCTTGCATACGATTCAGAGGGTGGTCGTCAGCTCGCTGGTGCGATCACATCACTCTTGACTGGTACTTCATACCGTCGCTCTGCAGAGATCGCTGGCATCGTCGGTGCCTACGAAGGTTATGCACGTAACGCAGATGCACACACCAAGGTCATGAAGAAGCATGCAAATGCCTCACACTCAGCAAAGTCTGTCTCAACTCTTGATCGCGATGTCTGGACTGAAGCGAATAAGCAGTGGGATCTCGGACTTGAGATCGGTGGAAAGAATGGCTGGCGTAATGCACAGGCATCTGTGCTCGCTCCAACCGGAACTATCGGCTTGATGATGGATTGCGATACAACAGGTATCGAGCCAGATCTCGCACTCGTAAAGTTCAAGAAGCTCGTCGGTGGCGGATCTATGCAGATCGTTAACCAGACCATCCCAATGGCGCTCCGCAAGCTCGGTTATGCCGAAGAGACCGTTGAAGCGATCGTCGAATACATCGCAGCAAATGGAAATGTCATCGATGCTCCTGGTCTCAAGACTGAGCATTACGACATCTTCGATTGCGCGATGGGTATTCGCTCAATCAGCGCTATGGGCCACGTCCACATGATGGCTGCCTGCCAGCCATTCTTGTCAGGCGCTATCTCAAAGACAGTGAACCTCCCAGCGGATGCAACTGTCGAAGAGATCGAAGAGGTCTACTACCAGGGTTGGAAGCTTGGCCTCAAGGCGCTCGCTGTCTACCGCGACAACTGTAAGGTCGGCCAGCCACTCTCAGATGGCAAGGGCGAGAACAAGGGAACTGATTCCAATGTTGCACCGACAACTGCAGCACCAGCTCGCAAGCGCCTTCCAAAGTCACGCCCAGCGATGACAACATCATTCTCTGTCGGCGGTGCTGATGGATATATGACTGCAGGTTCATATGCAGATGGCGCACTTGCTGAGGTCTTCCTCAAGCTTGGTAAGCAGGGTTCAACACTTGCAGGTGTGATGGATGCCTTCTCAATCGCAGTATCGATCGGTCTCCAATATGGAGTTCCACTCGAGACCTTTGTCGAGAAGTTCACCAACCTCCGCTTCGAGCCAGCAGGTATGACTGACGATGCAGATATCCGCATGGCACAGTCAATGATGGATTACATCTTCCGTCGCCTCGCACTCGATTACCTCCCATATGAGACACGTTCAGCGATGGGTCTCTACACTGCATCAGAGCGCGCACGCGCACTCGAGACCGGTGAATACACTCAAGATGAGGCGGCCCCAGCACTCCCAAAAGCACCAGTTGCAGCTGCGGCGGCGCCTGCGGTTGCAAGTAAGCCAGCTTCAGTAACTATCGAAGCTAAACCATCAGCTGATAACTCAGCCGGTGTCGGTTCATCGATGGAGCTCTTCGAGAAGATGACTGGCGTGAAGTCAGATGCACCTCTCTGCATGACCTGCGGAGTGAAGATGCGTATGGCTGGTTCATGCTACGTCTGCGAAGGTTGCGGTAACACTTCAGGTTGTTCATGATCTGATTCGTAAGAAGAAGCCCGTCGGTGCAGACCGACGGGCTTCTTTTATTTCATCACAATCTCGATTCCACATAAATAAAAATCGAATAGGATCGGTCTATGAAAATCGAAGCGCTGGTAAAGAGTTATGAAGAGGCAACGAAGAACTTTCTCGAAGCAGCGGATAAGTTGCAACTAGCAGATTTAGATAAGGGCCCAGAAGGAGAGTGGACACCACGTATGGTCGTTCACCACTTGGCACATGCCGACGCATACTGCTTAACACGGATTATTCAGGTTCTCTCTGAGCCAGGAACCACTATTCGCTCCTTTAGTGAAGAGGCGCTCGCCGGTAGCGAGATACTTGCCTATCGGACCGCTCCTATCGAGCCAGCCCTCGCACTCTTTACTGCTACTCGATCCGAGACAGCACGACTCTTGCACAATGTCAGTGATGCGGATTTGGCACGCACCTGTCAGCACTCTGAATATGGCGAGCTCACACTCGAGGCGATGATCGTTCACTTCACCAATCACCCTGTGGGACATATCCAGCAGATTCTCGATGCCGTCAGCAAGTAAGCACCTTATTAAGTGAGTACCAAGAACGCGGCATACCTGAAGAAGGTTCGCTCAGCGCTCGATGCTGCTGTCTCTGCCATTGGGGGAGAGCCTCGCGAAGGCCAGATCGAGATGGCAGAAGCTGTTGCTAATGCCCTCTCTGATCGCCATCACTTATTGGTTCAGGCAGGCACGGGTACTGGAAAATCGCTCGCTTATTTAGTCCCAGCACTTGTCCACGGCAAGAAGGTATTAGTTGCTACCGCAACGCTGGCGCTACAGCGCCAACTCGTTGAGCGAGACCTACCGAAGATCAAGGGTGCGCTAGAGAAGGAGCTCGGACGAGATCTCACCTTCGCTGTTTATAAGGGGGTTGGAAATTACGTCTGTCTGCAGAAGATGAATGGCGAAGGTACTGATCCGGATGGAGAAGTACTTCTTGAAATTGGTTCACTGGAAAAGGATGCAAAGCGGTTACGTGCCTGGGTAGAGACACCTGGCGTATCTGGCGATCGTGACGATGCCCCTGATGTCGATCGTCGAGTCTGGATTGCAAATAGCACATCGGGCCGAGAA
>CAJBLC010000134.1 GCA_903953805.1 uncultured Actinomycetes bacterium
GCTCTGCATGGATCTTCGTTCAATGGTTCCGGATACCAAGATCTTCTTTGAATACTCACCAGAGTCATACACCGGTACTGAGTTGGAATTCGCGCTAGAGGTTTGCGATGCCGTCAACGATATCTTCAAGCCAACTCCTGAACACAAGACAATTATTAATCTTCCAGCAACAGTCGAGATGGCAACGCCAAATGTCTACGCAGATTCCATTGAGTGGATGCACCGCCATCTTAAATATCGCGACAGCGTTGTTCTCTCACTTCACCCACACAATGATCGTGGTACTGGAGTTGCTGCTGCCGAACTTGGCTATCTTGCAGGTGCCGATCGTATTGAAGGAACGCTCTTTGGAAATGGTGAGCGCACTGGAAATGTCTGCCTTGTGACTCTTGGTTTGAATATGTTTAGCCACGGAATTGATCCGCATATTGATTTCTCTAATATCGATGAGATCCGTCGCACCGTTGAATATTGCAACCAATTACGCGTACCTGAACGCCATCCGTACGGTGGCGATCTCGTCTTCACCGCATTCTCGGGCTCACACCAGGATGCGATTAAGAAGGGCTTCGACCATATGGCAGTGGATTCAGCGGCTGCCGGCGTGCATATCGATCAACATACGTGGGCAGTTCCTTATCTACCGATCGATCCGAAGGATATTGGTCGCTCATACGAGGCTGTTATCCGCGTGAATAGCCAGTCTGGTAAAGGTGGCGTCGCCTATTTGATGAAGAGCGAACATCAACTCGATCTTCCGCGCCGCTTACAGATTGAATTCAGTCAGGTAGTTCAAGCAAAGACAGACCATGAAGGTGGCGAAGTAACTCCAGATGCGCTCTGGCAGATCTTTGAAGATGAATACCTTCCAGCAGATTCCAATAGTTGGGGTCGCTTCCGACTTAAAGGACTCAGCCAGTCATCTCATATGGATGAGGATGTAAAGCTCTCCGTTGATCTTGCCGACAATGGTCAGGTGGTTACCCTCTCTGGAACTGGAAATGGTCCGATCGCTGCCTTTGTTCACGTCATCTCTGGCCATACTGATAAGCAAGTTCGCGTCTTGGATTATTACGAGCATGCGCTCTCTGCAGGTGGCGATGCGAAAGCCGCTGCCTACCTTGAGTGCGAAGTCGATGGCAAGACCTTCTGGGGTGTAGGCATCGACCCATCCACGACAACTGCGGCACTTAAAGCGGTCATTTCGGCGGTCAATCGGGCCCTTCGGAGCTAATCACCACTACCTTCTGAGGGTGGCGGTTTATCGAGATCAAGCGGTTGTGCTTCGAACCCAAAAATTGGGCGAGGCCGATCGCATCATCACGCTCTTAACGAGAGAGCATGGTCGGATCAAGGCAGTCGCTAAAGGCGTGCGCCGCACAAAGTCTCGATGGGGTGCACGGCTAGAACCTACGAGCCATGTCGATCTCCAGCTCTACTCTGGAAAATCACTCGATACTGTCACGCAAGCTGTGAGTATTGAAAACTTCGGCGACCGTTTAAGTGAGAACTATCAACATTGGACTGTTGCAAATGCGATTCTCGAATCTGCCGAGCGTTTTACTCAAAATGAACATGAGCCGGCACTTCAGCAGTACTTGCTCTTGACCGGTGCACTGAAGGCGCTCACCTATGAAAGTTACGATCCATCAATGATTCTCGATGCCTACTTACTTCGATCACTCTCGGTTGCCGGTTATGCGCCATCACTTTCTAACTGTTCTGTCTGTGATGAACCTGGACCTCATAAGTTCTTCTCTCTAGTCGGTGGTGGCTCGGTCTGTAATACCTGTAAACCATCGGCCGCTCCAACACCCGCACCTGAATCACTTGAATTGATGGCAGCACTCTTATCGGGGGATTGGGAGGCGGCTAATCAATCTGAGCTACGCAATCGTCGCGAAGCTTCTGGGCTGATCGCTGCTTATCTGCAATGGCATCTAGAACGTGGGTTACGTTCCCTCCCATTAGTTGAGAGAATGTAAGTATGGCTCGCCCCTCAAAAGTCACGCTGCCTTCGAAGCATCCATCGGGGGCGAAACCACCGCGCCTTAAAGCCGATCAGATTCCGGCGCATATTGCACTTGTCATGGATGGAAACGGTCGATGGGCCAAGCAACGTGGGTTAGCCCGTACTGCTGGCCATGAGGCTGGGGAAGCATCACTTCTCGATGTCGTTCATGGCGCAATTGAAATTGGAGTGAAAGAGTTAAGTGCCTATGCATTCTCTACCGAGAATTGGCGACGTTCTCCTGAAGAAGTGAAGTTCTTGATGGGATTCAATCGAGATGTGATTCGACGACGTCGCGATGAGATGAATGATTTAGGAGTTCGGATTCGTTGGGTTGGTCGTGAACAGCGCCTCTGGAAATCTGTCATCAATGAATTACAAGAGGCGGAAGAACTCACGAAGAATAATAAAGTTCTGACATTGAATATGTGCGTCAACTATGGTGGTAGAGCTGAGATTGTCGATGCGACCATTGCGATTGCTCAAGAGATCGCTAAACGAAAGTTAAAGCCAGAGCAGATCACCGAAAAAATGCTGGGACGCCATCTTTACAACCCGGATATGCGCGATGTTGATCTTTTCTTGCGCTCTTCTGGCGAACAACGAACATCAAACTTTTTGCCGTGGCAGTCAGCCTATGCTGAGATGGTCTTCTTAGATGTCTTATGGCCAGATGTTGATCGACGCACACTCTGGCAGGCTATTGAGATCTATGCCGAACGCGAACGTAGGTTTGGCAAGGCGTAAAGGATCACACCAGCAACGAGGCCCCAGAATGGTGAGCCGAGTTGAAGTGGATGAAGTCCGCTGATCGTGACCAGGAGAGTTACAAGTGCGGCCTCGCGCCCTTTGTTCTCACTCAGCGATTCATGGAGTGAGGTAGCAAGAGCAGGAAAGAGCGCTAACCCGGCAAGGCCGGCAAGCATCGCCGCGGGTAGTGCGCTAAAGAGTGTGAGGATTGATGAGCCAACGATTCCTGCTGCGATATAGAAAATTCCAGTAACAACGCCAGATGTGTAACGAGTAGACCGATCTGGATCGGCATGTTCACCAACTGCAATGCTTGCGGTGATAGCAGATGTATTGACGCCACTATTGAGATATCCAGCACTGAGTAATGACATTACTCCTGATGTGACAAGTGAAGCGCTATGGGGAGCCTTATAACCATTCGTTTTGAGAACGGCAAATCCGGGTGCAAATTGCGTTGCAAGCGTCAGAATGAACATTGGAAGCGCGAGGTTTATCAACGATCCAAAGGTGAAATGTGGACTGACCCACACAAGGTGAGTTATTCCAAAATGAGGTGCATGGAAATGCGCCTTGTGAGTCAGAACAGAGAGGAGAGTACCCACTGCGAGCACAGGAATAACGGGAGCTCGAAGTTTGAAAATACGAGCAAGGAAATATGCAAGCACCATAGCCGAGATCAACCATGGCTCGACGGTGAAGTTAACAAAAATATTCAATCCAAAACTGAAGAGCACACCAGCCAGCATCGCCATCACAAGTTGATGTGGAATCACCTTCATAATCTTCGGCATCAATTTCAGCGCACCGACGATGATAAAGAGCACGGCAACGATGATGTAAGAGGCGACCGCTTCTTCAATGGAGTGGCTCTTTAAACTAGTAACTAAGAGAACAATGGCTGCGGTCGATGTTGAACCGATCATCGGCATCCGATATCGGAGCGAGAGATAAAGTCCAAAGAGTCCAGACATCGCCCATGAGGAACAGATCCAGGTAGCAGTCTGCTCTTTGGTGAAGTGGCCGGAATCAGCGGCTTGGAGCATGATCACAATCGGGCCTGTGGCGGCGACGAGTACAACGAGGAATCCGGAGATAAAGGCTGAGAATGAAAGGTCCTTGGGGAAATCGCGGGTGTTCTGCCAGAGCGCTTTGAGCGCTCCAACTTTCCGACTGCCCTTGTAGAGATCACTACTCATCTGGCGATTCTACGGGTGGATTACAGGTAAAATTGGCAGCCTTGCAGCCCGCAAGATCAGTACAAGCCGACAGCCAGCCGGAGGAGAAAATCAATGGCCGCAGATCGTTTAGAGACAATTGTAAGTTTGGCTAAGCGCCGTGGATTCGTATATCCATCATCAGAGATTTATGGCGGATTGCGCGCCTCATGGGATTACGGCCCACTCGGAGTCGAGCTCAAGAACAATGTGAAGCGTCAATGGTGGCGCTCAATGGTTCAGGGTCGCGAAGATGTTGTTGGCCTGGATTCATGTGTGATCTTGGCTCGCGAAGTCTGGGAAGCATCTGGCCACGTAGAGACTTTTACCGATCCGCTCACTGAATGTACTGAGTGCCATAAGCGCTATCGCGCCGATCATCTCGAAGAAGCATTTGAAGCGAAGAATGGCCGCCTGCCATCAAGCATGGACGAAGTAAATTGCCCAAATTGCGGCAACAAGGGAAAGTTCACACAACCAAAGCAATTCTCTGGCTTGCTCAAGACCTATCTTGGTGCAGTCGAAGATGAAAGTGGACTTGCTTATCTTCGCCCTGAGACTGCGCAGGGAATCTTTATTAACTTCGACAACGTGGCTCAGACTTCACGTAAGAAGCCACCCTTTGGTATCGGTCAGATCGGAAAATCATTCCGAAACGAGATCACACCTGGAAACTTTATCTTCCGTACTCGTGAATTTGAACAGATGGAGATGGAGTTCTTCGTCGTTCCCGGAACTGATGAAGAGTGGCATCAATATTGGATTGATACTCGTTTAGATTGGTATAAGAATCTCGGCATCAACCCAGATCGCCTTCGCCTCTTCGAGCATCCAAAAGAGAAGCTCTCACATTATTCAAAGCGCACCGTTGATATTGAATATAAATTTGAATTCAATGGAACTGAGTGGGGCGAACTCGAAGGTATTGCTAGCCGTACCGACTTTGACCTTAAAGCTCATGGTGCAGCATCTGGCAAGGATCTCTCATGGTTTGATCAGGAGAAGAATGAACGTTGGGTTCCTTACGTTATTGAGCCTGCAGCAGGTGTAGATCGCTGCACATTGACCTTCATGATGGATGCCTTCACTGAAGATGAAGCGCCAAATTCAAAGGGTGAGATGGAGAAGCGTGCCGTGATGAAGCTTGATCACCGCCTGGCTCCGATTAAGGCCGCCGTTCTTCCACTTTCACGTAACGCTGATCTCTCGCCAAAGGCGCGCGATCTGGCAGCGCAGTTACGCCAAAACTGGAACGTTGATTTCGATGATGCCGGTGCTATCGGTCGCCGCTATCGCCGCCAGGATGAAATTGGTACGCCATATTGCATCACCATCGACTTTGAGACCCTCGAAGATAACGCAGTCACAATTCGCGATCGTGACACGATGGCGCAGGAGCGAATCGGTATCGACAGCGTTCAGGCGTGGCTCGCACCGCGCTTGCTCGGGTGCTAACTCAATCCGCACCACTTCGCTTGCCCATCGCTAATGGGGGCTTTGCAAATAACGAGGTGGTGTTAGAGACACCAGTCGTGCTTGCCCCTATGGCGGGAATTACCAACTCTGCCTTCAGAACGCTCTGCCGCGAACAAGGTGCGGGTCTATTTGTCTCAGAAATGGTGACAGCTCGTGCGCTGATTGAGCGACATCCCGAGACGCTGCGACTGATCACACCAGGCAAAGGTGAATCACCTCGATCGGTCCAGCTCTATGCAGTCGATCCGAACGTCGTTGGTAAAGCAATCACCATGTTGATGGAAGAGAACTTGGCCGATCACATTGATCTCAACTTTGGTTGCCCAGTTCCCAAAGTCACACGCCGCGGCGGGGGAGCTGCCCTTCCTTACAAACGCCGCCTCTTTGAAAATATTGTGAAGGCGTCGGTTGATGCTGCGAAACCATATGGTGTTCCAGTCACAGTAAAGATGCGAGTAGGAATTGATAGTGATCACCACACCTATCTCGATGCAGCGATGGCGGCAGCTCGAGCAGGAGTTGCTTGGGTCGCGTTGCATGCTCGTACGGCAGAGCAGATGTATGACGGTGAGGCGGATTGGTCGAAGATTGCAACGCTGGTTGAACATTTAAATCCAACTGGTGTTCCTGTTTTGGGTAATGGTGATATCTGGACCGGCGATGACGGTGCACGAATGATGGCTGAGACCGGTTGCGCAGGTGTCGTCGTAGGTCGAGGTTGCCTCGGTCGTCCTTGGTTGTTCGCCGATCTGGTGCGCGCGATGAATGGCGACTCTACAAAGTCTGAACCAACGCTCTTTGAAGTTCGCGATGTGATTATTCGCCATGGGCATCTGCTCGTCGAGTTCTTTGAGGCTGAAGGTCGCGCCATGCGAGATCTTCGTAAACATATGGCCTGGTATCTCAAGGGCTTCACCGTTCCACGTGAGATTCGTGCCTCACTGGGCATGGTGGCATCACTCGGCGAGCTGGAATATCTCCTCAGCCAACTCGATGATCAGCCATATCCCACTCAAGTTTCAGAGGGTCCTCGTGGTCGAAAATCACATGGCCGAACACCAACTCTCCCGGATGGTTGGCTAAACGATCCTGATGAGATTCCTGCGATCACCATCGATGATTCGGTATCTGGCGGATGATTCTTCTCTTTCGAATATTCAGAAGGCTCTTCACCTTTCTTCTCTTACTGGCGATCATTGTGCCTGGATATTTTATGTATTCCATCTGGAATGAAGGGCATCAAGCAAAGCCCGTTAAGAGTGATGCGATTGTTATTTTAGGTGCCGCTCAATACAACGGAGTTCCCTCCGATATCCTCCAAGCTCGCATTGATAAGGCAGCAGAAGTTTTCCATCAAGGTCTCGCTAGAAAAATCATTACCGTTGGTGGAAATGCGAAGGGCGATAATTACACCGAAGCTGGCGCGAGCAAGATCACGCTGTTGCAAGATCGGGTCGCAAAGAGCGTGCTCGCATCGATTCCAGTTGGCCGAGATACATTGAGCAGTACCGTTGCATATGTGAATTATCTGCATGCTCACAAATACGCTTCGATTATTATCGTGACCGATCCTTATCACTGCTACCGAGCTGAGGCCGAAGCGAAGGATCTCGGAATCTCAGCCTCCTGTGCACCAACAACAACGGGGCCAGCATCGGTAAAGAGCGCAGGCTGGCGATATATCGTGCGCGAAACCGGCGCATTTCTCGCTTACAAGAGCGTTGGGCAATTTGGAATTCATCTCACTGACCAGGTGAAGAAGTAGAGTTGATCCACCATGGTCCTTCGCGCAGCTGATGAACATAGCGGGTACACCGCTTCCGATCGAGAGCGCTTCCTCGATGAACCAGCAAAACGTGGTGGACGAACGGAATTCGCTCGCGACCGCGCCCGCATCATCCACTCATTTGCACTCCGTCGCCTAGCTGCAAAGACTCAAGTAGAAGTTCCTTGGGCATCAGATTTTCCGCGCACCCGACTCTCTCACTCACTTGAGTGTGCACAGGTTGGTCGAGAACTCGGTGAAGCACTTGGCGCCGATCCAGATCTCATGGAGGGCGCATGTCTTGCCCACGATTTGGGCCATCCACCATTTGGTCACAACGGTGAAGATGCTCTCAATGAACTCTCCGGCGCGGCGGGTGGCTTTGAAGGAAATGCTCAATCACTTCGATTGCTCATTCGACTAGAAGCAAAGACGGTAGATGAGAATGGAAATTCGGTCGGACTTAATCTGACACGAGCATCACTCGATGCGGCAACGAAATATCCCTGGCCGCGTGCAATAAACACCAGAAAATTTGGTGTCTACGACGATGATCTAGAAATCTTCCACTGGATTCGCCGCGGAGCTCCAGAAGGTCGGCAATCGATGGAAGCACAGATCATGGATTGGTCTGATGATGTTGCTTACTCTGTACATGATCTTGAAGATGCCATCGTCTCCGGACAGGTAAAACTCGAAGGACTACAACGGGATATCTCACAACTCTTTTCGATGGCAAAGAGTGGCTATCTTCCGGATATCACTGAGGAAGAAGCTCAAAGCGCACTCCTCAAGTTGCAATCGCTTTCATGCTGGCCACTTCACTATGACGGATCGCATCGGAATCTTGCTCGCTTGAAGGATCTCGCCTCTCAATTAATTGGACGCTTTGCATTGGCGGCAGAGTCAGCGACTCGCGATCAATTCGGTGATGGAAATCTGACCCGTTATAACTCCAACCTCGTGGTTCCTCGAGAGCAACGAGTTGAGGTCGCACTCCTTAAGGCGATGGCTGGCCACTATGTCATTGGCGCTGAAAGTTCACAGAAGCGCTATGCAGAACAGCAAATTTTGATTAAAGAACTTGTGGAGATGGTTCTTGCAGGCGGCGAAAGCGCGCTTGAAAGCTTCTTTATTGAAGATTGGCACAGAGCTGGCAGCGAGAAGGAACGACTTCGCGTCGCTATAGACCAAATCGCCTCACTGACTGACCCTGGAGCGTATGCCCTCCACGCCAAACTCTCTCAGAGGTAAAGAATCCCAAGATAGGATAGAGATATGGCAGGCCGAATCCGCGATGAAGATGTCGCATATGTTCGCGAGCACAGCCATATCGATGATGTTGTGGGCGACTATGTCCAACTCAAAGGCGCCGGTGGTGGACAGAAGAAGGGTCTCTGTCCCTTCCATGATGAGAAGTCACCTTCCTTTCACGTAACGCCATCCAAGGGATATTTCCATTGCTTCGGTTGCCAGACCGGTGGCGATGTCATTGCCTTCTTAATGAAGTTAGAGCACCTCACCTTTACCGAGACCGTGGAGCGGTTAGCTGAACGAATTGGCTACCAACTCACTTATGACTCAAGTGGACCTTCAACTCCTGGCATCAATCGCTCTCGCTTAGTTGCCGCCAATGGCGCCGCTGCAAAGTTCTATCAAGAGGAACTTGGTAAACCAGGACCGGCCCAAATTGGTCGCGAATTTCTCACAGGTCGTGGCTTTGATAAGACGGCAGCCGAACTCTTTGGCGTCGGATATGCCCCAGATGAATGGGATGCGCTCTATAAACACCTAAAGGGACTCGGTTATAGCGAAGTTGAACTCAATACTGCAGGCCTCATCAAAGAGGGCTCACGCGGAAATTACATCGATCGATATCGCAACCGACTCATTTGGCCAGTGAAAGATATATCTGGTGATGTTGTGGGCTTTGGTGCACGCAAATTAGCCGGGGACGATAAAGACCAGGGTCCGAAATACCTCAACACATCTGAGACACCTATTTATAAGAAGTCACAACTCCTTTATGGCCTTGATATGGCGAAGAAAGAGATCGCTAAGAAGCGCCAAGTTGTGATTGTTGAGGGCTATACCGATGTCATGGCTGCTCACCTTGCAGGTGTGACCACTGCCGTCGCCACATGTGGCACTGCCTTTGGTGATGACCATATTCGCATTATCCGACGACTCTTGATGGATGACGATGCCTTTCGCGGTGAAGTGATCTTCACCTTTGATGGCGATGCGGCTGGGCAGAAGGCGGCGCTTCGAGCCTTCGATGATGACCAGAAGTTCGTCGCACAAACCTTTGTTGCGGTCGCTGCGAATGGCATGGATCCTTGTGAACTTCGCCAGAGTGGGGGAGATGAAGCGGTGCGTGATCTCATCGCGCGACGTGTGCCACTCTTTGAATTCGCGATGAAGTCAGTGATCGCAGAATATGACACGAAGACTCCTGAAGGTCGAGTAAGTGCACTCAATCAAGTTGCACCGTTGATTGGCAAGATTAAAGATGCATCGCTGCGCCCAGAATATGTTCGATCTGTTTCTGCATGGCTCGGCATGGAGGTCGATGTTGTAACGACCGCTGTGAAGAAGAGCAGCGGCAATCGCTCATCGACACAGGCAGCAGCGCCAGTTCAAAGTTCAATAAACCTCAAAGATCCGATCTTGATGTTGGAGCGCGAAGTACTCAAGGTGAAGTTGCAAGTTCCAGAGATGGCGTGCTCGTGGGTAGATCTTGAGAGCAGCGCATTCTCATACGCTCCATATGCTCTTCTGCGGAGTCGTATCGATGAATCAAGCGATCAGAATCTCTCTGATCTACTCGATCGCACTGAAGATCCAGAGCTTCGTTCCTTAATCACAGAACTCACCGTTGAACCGATTCGTACCGATGGTGAAATCTCTGAGCGATATATCCAATCGATCTTCGCCCGGTTGCGTGAAGTCGCAATCAGTCGAGAGATCGCAGAGATGAAATCGAGCCTGCAGCGCCTTAATCCCGTCGAAAATGAGGCCGAGTACACCGAAGCCTTTACCCGGCTTGTCGCCCTGGAAGCCCAGCGCCGAACCCAGAAGGAGTTGGCGATCGGAGAGGGGCTTTAGTATCATTCCCGTGTTCAATCCCCTGTAGCTCAGTTGGTAGAGCACTCGACTGTTAATCGAGATGTCACAGGATCGAGGCCTGTCGGGGGAGCCAGCTTTTCTCAGGTAGATGCGGTTAGATATCGCCATGGCATCAAAGAAGATCGGTCTAGCATCCTGGCGTAATCAGCCTCTGGGAATCACAATCCTTCGCCTCTGGCTAGGTGGCACCTGGGTTTACGGTGGCTGGGCTAAGGCGAGCGATGGCGCATTCCTCTCAAAGTCCGGACCGAACTCTTTCAGTGGTCAGCTCACCAGTTATATCGGCCACTCACCACTCACCTTTGCACTCCGCCACATGCTCGAACATGCGAGCCTCTTCGCCTGGTTCGTCATGCTCTCTGAGTTCGCGATCGGCATCGCAGTTCTGACGGGCGTTGCGATGGAGTTGGCAATTATTGGTGGCTTCTCTGTCTCAATCATCTTGTGGCTCTCGGTGACGTATCACGTTCACCCATACTTCTTAGGTAGCGATCTCGCCTTTGCAGCATCATGGCTCGCACTCTTCTTCTTGTGGCGCGCTCATGCTCGCTCTGGATCGCGCGGACGTTCATCTCTGATTGGTGATGTCATTCCAAATCTTCGAGATCGCCGTGAAGTCGTTGGCATGATGGGTGTTGCAGCTGGCGCAGTCATCGCCTCACTCGCTGGCGGATCATTCCGTCCGAAGCAGAAGGCGGGCGCTGCCATCGTCAAGCTTGCAGATTTCCCGGTCGGCTCGACTATGCCATTTACTGCAAATGATGGAAACCCGGCAATCCTCTTCCGCACAAAGGCCGGCGTCTTTGCCTATAGCGCGCTCTGTACCCATCAAGGATGCACCGTTGCTTATGATGCGCTCTCTCATTCGATGAACTGCCCATGCCATGGTGCAAAGTTCGATGCGACTTCGGGTGCTGTACTCGCTGGCCCAGCGCCAATTCCGCTTCCAAAGATCAATGTGCAGATCTCTGGCGCTAACGTTGTCCAAATTTAACTGTAACTTTCACGTAATCTCGATCAGGTAGGTTTCTCCCATGGCTCAATTCAAACTCGAGATCTCACTCCCAGACCGTCCAGGTTCACTTGGCGCAGTTGCATCAGCTATTGGCTTTGCCGGTGGCGATATTCGAGGACTACAAGTTCTCAAAAATGAAGCGGGTCGCGGCTATGACGAGATTGTTGTTGCCATTCCTGGTTCAGATACGACAGATCTGCTCAGCGTTCTTAATCAGATCGGCGGAGTAGAAGTACTCTCAGTTAAACCGCTGTAAGGCTCTGATACGCGTCAGAGATCATCGATTCAAGATCTCGCGTTGGCTCCCAACCGAGCATCGACTTTGCCTTCTCAATACTTGCAATTAAAACCGCAGGGTCGCCAGCTCTTCGATCAACTTCAACTGCTGGAATCTCATAACCCACTACCTTGCTTGAAGTAGTTACGACTTCTCGTACCGAGTAACCGCCACCGCTTCCAAGATTGATGATCTCGTGAGCACCTGCCTTGAGCGCATCAAGTGCGCGAAGATGAGCATCAGCCAGATCAACAACGTGGACATAATCTCGGATACAGGTTCCATCCTTTGTATCCCAATCTGTTCCAAAGATTTTTAATGGCTTATCTGCAGTTGCCTTGAGGACGTTAGGAATGAGATGGGTCTCGGGGTTGTGGCGTTCAGTTAACCAACCAGAATCGATCTTCATCGCACCGGCGACATTGAAGTAGCGCAGACTAATCGCTGCAAAGTTCTCTTCAGCGCAGAGGTCAGTGAGTAAATTATCGACGGCAAGTTTCGTCTCGCCATATGGGTTAGTTGGGTGAGCTTTGTGGGTCTCGAGAATGGGCTGAACCTTTGAATCGCCATACGTCGCAGCTGATGATGAGACAACGATGCGAGAAATTCCTGCACCATCCATCTCATCGAAGAGGACTTGGCTTCCACCAATATTGTTATTGCGATAGAGATCTGGTTTCTCAACTGATTCACCGACGAGTGATTTTGCCGCAAAGTGAATAACTGCATCGCAACCAGCGAGCGCCTTACGCACGACATCGCCATCGAGGATCGAACCTTGATAGAAGGTTGCCCCTGCCGGAACCGAGTCGGCATGGCCTGTGCTGCAATCATCTAAGACGGTGACCTCAAAGCCACGCTGCAGAAGGAGGGCGACCGTTGTGCCACCGATATATCCAGCACCGCCAGTGACAAGAACTCTGCTCATGGCGACACTCTACTTGAGAGCGTTAATTTCTTATCTGACCTGCGCATGTATCGACTGCTGGTGCCTTCGTCTTGGTTGGGGCCGGAGACGCAGTAGGAGATGGCGGAGGAGTTCCTTGAGTAACTTGGAATTGAACCGGGAAGGTATTACCTGCATGCGTCCCCGATGGATCTGAGTACTGAAGGATCCCAAGGTAATTTCCGGCGACGAGTCCGTTGACAGTGACAGTCCATCTTCCGGTTGCGGCACGAACAGAGGTTTGAGTGCCAATCGTTAGTGAGTCATCAAGAGATTTGAATCGGACGGTGCCGGTAACAACCGGAGTTCCATCAGGTCGTAGCACATCGATCGTGGCGATAAAGGGTTCATTGGTTGATTGCGAACTCTGGCTCACAAGTTGCATGGTTGTGGGCTCATTCTGCGGAAGTGAATCAGCTGGTTCGGGAGTCCATGTTCCACGAATGAGAGCAAGGAACTTTGATGTGGTGCCAGCGAAGACATTGAGATCAACGCGAGTACCGGGCACTCCATATTTTCCTGCGATTCCACATGATGTGTACTGCCAGAACTGCCATTGCGCGGTGCAATTGGCATTGCTCCAGGGATGAGCGAAACATCCAACGCCCTTCGCATTCGGTTGAGATGTTGTGAGCGCCGGGTCGAGTGAGTAACGGGCCATCCAGAGTGGATACTGGCGGAGTGCAGGATCACCGACCATCGCCGATTCTAAAAATTGGGGATAGGAGTAGAAGATCGGTTTTCTTCCGGTCTTCTCTGTGACAGTTTGCAACCAGGTCTTCGCCCAGAGAGTTACATTTGTCCGAGCCATATATTTGAGACAGGTGCCACGACCATCGGTGCGCTGACAATTATTTTCCAGATCGAGTGCAACTGGCAGATCTCTGCGGTTATATCCGCCCATCTGACCGATTCGCCAGACAACCTTTTGAGCTTGTGCTTGTGCATCTTTAATAATGAAAGCGGTATCAGCGCTGTCAGGTAAGTAGGCGTAGTAATAGAAGCCGGTATAGAGCAACGCTCGTTGTGCTGCCTTGCGATCAGGGATCAAAAATTTGAGTGCCATTTCATCGGCGGCAGTCTGCGCATCAGCGCCCTTGATCATCACAAAGCGAATGCCAGCTGAGTACATCTGCGTGAAATCGATCGGAGCATCTTTTGGATGCTGCCAGTGGCTGATATCTATACCAGCGATGCGCGCTCCTGGTCCTGCTTGAACAATCTTCGCCGGGGCCACAGCCCATGTTGCATCAGCAAGAAGTGATACCGATAAGAGAAGAGCAAGAAGAGTGCGTTTCACTCTTCGATGACCTCAACATCGATTCCATAGACCTGATGAATCGCATCGGTAAGGAGGGCGAGATATTTAGGATTGCGAGCTGCGCGGAAATTATGTTCCCCACCCAACTTTGTGACATCGGCAAAGCTGATGAGGAGCCGGTTTCCATCGAGTGAGACGAGCCGGGCATCGAAGAAGGCGAGCCAGGCGATTCGATCGGCATCTAAAAGGAGATCGAGGACGCGATTCCACTCAGATTTGATGGAGTCCAACGAGATCTCACCGCGATTGCTCATGGTTAGAAGGATAAGGCAGGCTCGCGATGAAGTCGGGTTCAATTCTCGATAGAGTCGTCGCATGGATAACGAAGCAAAGTGCCCCTTCCCAGGCGTTAACGCCACCCACGAACAGATCTCCAACCAAGATTGGTGGCCAAACCAGCTCAATCTGAAGGTGCTCCAATACAACTCACCTCTCGCCGATCCAATGGATCCAGATTTTGATTATGCGAAGGAGTTCGAGAGCCTCAACTTCAAGGCGCTGAAGAAGGATCTCAACGGTTTAATGACAGATTCCCAAGAGTGGTGGCCAGCAGATTATGGACATTACGGTCCGTTCTTTATTCGCATGGCTTGGCATAGCGCGGGCACGTATCGCACCTTCGATGGTCGTGGTGGTGGTGGCGCAGGAATGCAGCGCTTCGCTCCGCTTAATAGCTGGCCTGATAATGGCAATCTCGATAAGGCCCGTCGTCTTCTCTGGCCAATCAAGCAGAAGTATGGAAAGAAGATCTCATGGGCTGATCTCATGATCCTTGCGGGCAATGTCGCGCTTGAGTCGATGGGATTCAAGACCTTTGGTTTCGGTGGCGGTCGCGCAGATGTGTGGGAGCCAGATGAGACCTATTGGGGCAAGGAGAATGAGTGGCTTTCTAACAATCGTTACAGCGGCGATCGCGAATTAGAGAATCCTCTCGCAGCTGTTCAGATGGGATTGATCTACGTCAATCCTGAAGGCCCAGATGGAAATCCAGATCCACTTCTCTCTGCTCGCGATATTCGCGAAACTTTTGCGCGCATGGCGATGAATGATGAAGAGACTGTTGCACTTGTTGCGGGAGGTCACACATTCGGTAAGGCGCATGGCGCTGCTGATCCATCAAAGTATGTCGGTGCTGAACCAGAAGGCGCGGCAATCGAAGAGATGGGCCTCGGCTGGAAGAACTCATATGGCACAGGTAAGGGGGGCGACACTATTACCAGTGGTCTTGAAGGCGCATGGAATGCAACGCCAACAAAGTGGGATATGTCGTATCTCAAGACGCTCTTCGCATATGAATGGGAGCAGACCACGAGCCCAGCAGGTGCAAAGCAATGGATTCCAGTTGGGGGAGCAGGTTCAAACACTGTTCCAGATGCTCATGATTCAAAGAAGTCACATCCACCAGTGATGCAGACAACTGATCTCGCGCTTCGCACAGATCCCGCTTATGAAAAGATCTCACGCGATTTCCTTGCGAACCCAGATAAGTTCGCTGATGCCTTTGCTCGTGCCTGGTTCAAGTTAACGCATCGCGATATGGGTCCAGCAGTTCGCTATCTCGGCAAGGATGTCCCATCAGAAGTTCTTATTTGGCAGGATCCACTTCCTGCAGCACCAAAGCAGGTCATTGGCTCTAAGACCATCGAATCGATCAAGTCAGAGATTCTCAAGTCAGGGCTAACCATTGCCCAGCTTGTAAATACTGCTTGGGCATCGGCTGCAACATTCCGCGGTAGCGATAAGCGTGGTGGTGCAAATGGCGCACGTATTCGCCTTGAGCCACAGCGCAGTTGGGAAGCTAACAATCCGAAGGAACTCGCAAAGGTTCTCAAGGTTCTTGAGGGAGTTCAGAAGAAGGTCAACAAGAAGAACTCACGCGAGATCTCACTTGCCGACCTCATTGTTCTCGGAGGCGTTGCCGCAATCGAAAAGGCCGCGAAGCAAGCAGGCGTCGCGACAAAGGTGCCATTCACTCCTGGTCGTACTGATGCAACTCAGGCGCAGACCGATGTGGTCTCCTTTGCAGTTCTTGAGCCAACACATGATGGCTTCCGCAACTACCTCAATAAGGCTCACACCCTTCCTGCGGAGCAACTCCTCTTGGATCGTGCATCGTTGCTGACGCTGACGGCACCTGAGATGACAGTGCTCGTTGGTGGCCTTCGTGTTCTCAATGGTTCATTCACCAAGAAGGCAGGAGTACTCACCAACGATTACTTCAAGATTATTCTTGATATTCGTTATGCGTGGGCGCCACAGGGTGGAACTGATCACTTTGAAGCACATGATCGCAAGACCGGAAAGGTCACATGGAGCGGAACTCGCGTCGACTTACTCTTTGGATCACACTCCCAACTTCGTGCGATCTCAGAAGTCTATGCAAGTGATGATGCGCAGAAGAAGTTCGTGAAGGACTTCGTCGCCGCTTGGACAAAGGTGATGGAGCTCGATCGCTTCGATCTCCAGTAATTTCTAAAGGTTAATTAGAAGCCGTGAGTGAGGATCGTTCTGTATTCGAGCTCACGGCTTCGCCATCTTCTGAGGTCATCTCCTACGGAGACCATGCCGATCAAGTGATCGAGATATTCCGATCTCAAAAAGAGAATTCCACGAAAGTACTTGTGATTCATGGCGGCTATTGGCGCCCACAATTCGATCGCTCACACCTACGACCATATGCACTGAAGCTCTCTCAGTTGGGTTTTGATGCTTATCTCCTCGAATATCGCCGTACCCCTGGTGAGGCCCATAACTATCTCCATGATCTTTTTCTTGCATTGGATCAGGTAGGTGAGTGCTCACTCATTGGCCACTCGGCTGGTGGGCAACTTGCATTAGTTGCAGCTGCTCATCCCTCTGTAAAGAAGATTGTGGCGCTAGCCCCAATCAGCGATTTGGTTGCGGGTGACATCCGCAATCTTGATGACGGTGCGATCCGGGAATTCCTGGGCGGTGATCCCTCCCGTTATCTTCACCTCGATCCAGCCTCGGTCACCGAATATCGCGTACCGGTCACTGTGGTTCATGGTGAGTTGGATAGCCGGGTGCCAGTTGAACTATCTCGAGAGTTTGTGGCGAGATATCCCGTGATTGATTACCAAGAAGTTGTAGGAGTGGGACACTTTGAATTGATCGACCCGCGAAGAGAAGAGCTTCTCTCACTAGTGACTTCGAGATTGTAAAGCTGGTGGGGCGGGTCGGGCTCGAACCGACGACGACGGAATTATGAGTTCCGGGCTCTAACCAACTGAGCTACCGCCCCTGATGATGAATCAACCAGCGAGCGTGAGTTTACTAGTTGTGGGAGACCCCGAGGACACCCAAGCACATCTCATCGGATGAGCCTTCACCCCATGTGACGTAGCGCGGAGCTGCCTTCTTCAATTGTGGCAGGACCGCACGGAGAGTTGGGTCAAAAGTGCATTGAACGCGAACGGTATCTCCAACTTTGAGAGCAACCGGCTTGCTTAAGACCGTTGGCGACTGATCATCGAAGTTGTATTGCGGGCGATCAAGCAAGACCTTCTCGCCGGGTGTTCCAGGATTGAGAATTAACTTCATCGATCTACCAAGTAAGTGCATATGAGGAGTTGCCTTAATGACGAGCTCATTCTGACTGATCTTTCGATCGCAGGTGGATGTGTTATTCGGTGTTGGATTGAAAGCGCTCTGTCCGCAGATGAGATTGAGTCCAGCTGCTTCTAGCGCACTTGCTCTACTAGTTCTACGTGCCAGATCAATCAATGATTTACCGCGATCGCAGAGATCACCAGTCACTCCTGCAGGGCATGCCAGTTCAACAGGTGCTGGAAAGAGATCGGCGAAGAGCGGCTTGAGATTTGAACCAGAAGCCGGCACGGTATTGAGTACAACACTTGAACGATCCTTCGGGACTCCGCCAAATTCGATTGCAAGTAAGTTGTAATGAATTTGAACAACAAGGAGATCGCCCTTAGCAATAGATGTTCCATAACCTGCCGGCATCACATCCGTGTTGCGTCCTGGCGCCCACGACGATAGCCAAGGTGTTGTTAGGAATGATGAGAACGAAGAACCCATTCCAGTTCCACCGAAGCAGGACCAACCGGCGCCATTGTTATCGAGCGCTAACGCAGATGCTCGATCCTTGCCGGTCACCTGGAAGAGGATCATGTGGTGAACGATCAATTTTTGTTGTGGCTTAAAAGTCACTGATGTGATGATCGAATTTGTTGTGACATGGGGATCAATCACGAAGCAGTGATAGTCGTCAGTTCCGCCATTTGCGGCAGTTGGCTGATAGCCCTTGCTCATCGTTGCGGTAAAGGCTTGGGTAGATGTGACTGCTCGAGCCGAATCGAGGGCTACCACTGTTGAAGGGATCATCAAAAGAGCAATGAGGATGCGCAACGACTTCATACCGAGACTCTATCGAGGATTTCACATGGCATCTCGCTGGAGTGGCCGATAGCGTGGGGGAGTGAAGCGATTGAGAGCCATGGCCGTTGTACTCGTGCTATCTGCATTCTCGCTCCCAGCAATGGCAGAGGCTGCCACCACAATTACTGTGACAGAGCAGCGAATTAATGGCGCCGGTTCAGTCACCCTCGATACCTCTCTCTACCTGCCAGCAAAGCTGCCAGCGCCAGCCATTCTTCTCGCCCATGGGTTTACTGGCGATAAAGGATCGGTCGCAGCGCAGGCGAAATCTCTTGCCGAACATGGTTATGTCGTTCTCGCCTGGACTGCGCGTGGTTTCGGAAAATCAACTGGCGAGATCTCAATGGATTCGCCAACCGGTGAAGTTGCCGATGTTTCAAAGCTGATCGATTACTTGGGTAGCAGGTCTGAGGTTATTCAGCAGAAGAAGGGTGACCCACTCGTTGGCATCGCGGGCGACTCTTATGGTGGAGCGATCTCGCTGATGACCGCTGGTTACGACCAACGTATTGATGCAGTTGCCGCAAATATCACGTGGAATAACTTGAGCCAGGATCTCTTCCCGCAGAACTCCAATGATCCAAGTTATGGTCCATATAAGAAGTTTTGGGCAGGTACCTTCTTCGCGCTCGCATCGCTACCGAATGCTTTTGGGGGAGAGTGTGGAACATTCGCACCGCAGTGGTGTGCCGCATTTAAGGATGCAGTAGCGACCGGAGTTCCGACTGCCGCTGATGAGAAGTTATTACTCGCATCATCGCCCTCAACGATCGCCGACAAGATCACCGCGCCAACTTTGCTCATGCAAGGTGAGGCCGATTCACTCTTCCCACTCTCCGAATCAATTGCTAACGCTCAGGCGATCCACAAGGCGCACCCACTCGTGCCACTTGCCATGATCTGGCATAGCGGGGGCCATGATGGCGGTACCGATGAATCGAAGCGTTTGCAGCAAGCAACGAGTGATTGGTTCGACAAGTATTTAATGCACAAGGCGCTTTCATTTCCGGCCTTTCAAGTGACCGATACCAACGGTTCGATCTCGCTCATCGATTCATCTGTTATTCCGAAGTTACTTCAGAATGAGAACCTGCCACTCACTCCTGCAACCAAGGCGATCCCGATCACCACGCCATTTACCGCGTTAATCGCTCCGATCGGCGGCATTCCTGGTGCCATCTCATCCTTACCTGGTGTGGGTTCAGCGCTGGCTCTCGCCGGTAACGTCGGTGGAATTACTGCAGCATTCTTGCCGGGTCAAAGTGGCTTCTTAGAGACCGATCCACTGACACATCCGCTCAGCATCGTCGGTCCTTCACAAGTAACTGTGAAGGTCTCTTCGAATAAGCCAGATGCCACACTCTTCTTCTCACTTGTTATTAGAACAGCTTCGGGACAGACCAAACTTCCCAATGGCATCGTCGCTCCCGTACATCTCACGCATATGGATCCGACTGGCTCACTCTTCACTATTCATCTACCGGCAGTAGTTCTCGATGCAGCGGTAGGGGATAAGTTGGCGGTCGCAATTTCGACGACAGATCAGGGGTATGCCCTTCCGGCTGATGGTCGTCTCTACACAGTCTCAGTTGCCAGCCCATTGCTGGTTTCCAGTCCAACTTTTACATCGGCAAAGAGCAAGAGTTCACAATATACGTGGCCGATTGCCTCGATCATTGTCATTCTTCTATCGATCCTGACCGCTTACCTACGCAGACCACGACATAACGATCAACCAGTTGAACCAACGGATGCTCTCGTCACAGTCAGCAATCTCTCCAAGGTCTACAAGGATGGATATAAAGCCGTTGATGGCTTGTCATTCCATGTAAAGCGCGGGCAAGTTCTTGGCCTACTTGGACCTAATGGCGCAGGTAAGACAACAACGCTGCGCATGATGATGGGTCTCATCTATCCAACAGAAGGTGAGATCAGCATCAATGGCAAGCCGATTTATCCAGGTTCGCCAACGCTGGCAGAGCTCGGATCATTCGTTGAAGGCTCTGGCTTCCTGCCACATCTGACCGGCCGGGAAAATCTTGAGCTTTATTGGAAATCAATCGGGCGCACCGATGATCCATTCTTCGATGAGGCAATCAAGATTACCGATCTGGGCAGTGCACTCAACAAGAAGGTTCGCTCATACTCACAGGGTATGCGTCAACGCTTAGCGATCGCCCAAGCAATGCTCGGTATGCCTGATCTCTTAGTGCTCGATGAGCCAACAAATGGACTCGATCCGCAGCAGATCAAGGCGATGCGTGATGTCTTGAAGAATTACGCGAAGACGGGTCGAACCGTCATTGTCTCCTCTCACTTACTTTCAGAGGTTGAACAGACTTGTTCGCACGTCGTACTGATGCACCGTGGAAAATTGATCGCCTTTGGCACGCTCAAGAAGATCCTCAGCAAAACTGGAAAGAAATCAGGGTCACTAGAAGAGATCTTTATCGAATTGATTGGTGATGACCTCACCATTGGAAAGGAGGCGTAACGTGTATACACCTCATAAGACGCTGCCGTATCGCGTTGAAATGTATCGCCAACTCAAGCGCAAGCGCACCCTCTTCGCCTACCTCTTTGTGATGGCCCTTCCAATTATCGTCTCGCTTGCTGTGAAGTTCGGAACTACTGGTAACAGCACAGGACCAACTCGCTTCGGAGCAGGTACGGCAGATCTGATTGGCCTTGCAACTAAAGGTGCGGCGAATTTCACCGCCACCATGTTCTACTTCGCGACACCATTCCTATTAATCGCAGTCGTTGCGCTCTTCAACGGCGATACCGTCGCATCTGAGGCTTCGTGGTCGACCCTTCGATATCTACTCGCTGCGCCAGTTCCGCGAGTACGACTTCTCATGCAGAAGCTCAAGGTCAGTCTCACTCTCTCTGCCTTTGGAATCATTCTGCTCGCCGTTACATCATTCTCAGTCGGGGCACTCGCCTTTGGTACGGCGCCACTTCAGACTCCACTCGGCGTCACGATGGTCAACTCCGTTGCTATTCAGCGGCTCGCGATCGTTGCTGGATACTTGGCAATCACTTTGCTCGTAGTTGCAGCGATCGCCTTCTATTTCAGTGTCACAACTGATGTTCCGCTCGGAGCTGTCGGTGGAGCGATCGGAATTATGATTCTCTCCAATATTCTCGATGCGATAACCGGCCTGGGGTCACTACGTAATTGGCTCCCCAGCCACTTCTCATTCTCGTGGTTTGATGCGCTATCTAGTCAGATTGATTGGTCGCAGATGATTCGTGGTGCCTCTTATGCAGTGATCTTGGCTGCGATTCTGACAGCGATCGCCTTTATGCGCTTTGCTAAGAAGGATGTTACGTCCTAGCAGTATCCTTCTTCGATGAAGGTACGTGCTCTCATTTTTTCTCTACTTGCTGGAGTGGCGCTTGCCCCATTCGCGCATGCCGCACCTAAGTACGTCTTTCCCATATCTGGCTGCACCTATACCTATGCGCGTGCCCACCACAACTATCCTGCGACAGATATCTTGACTCACATCGGTTGTAGCTTCGTCGCACCAACTGCGGGAGTGATTGATGAAGTAAATCGCGTCGATCGATTCTCATGGAAGACTAACAAAGGTGCTGATCGCGGGGGACTGTCGGTCTCGATGATTGGTGATGATGGCGTCCGATATTACGGATCTCACCTCTCATCTATCCCGGCGAATATTGTGTCAGGATTTCGAGTTGCACCAGGTGAACTGATTGCTAAGACCGGAAACTCGGGGGATGCTCGCGGAACAACTCCGCACCTCCACTTTGGAATCAGCTGGCCTACGCCATCCCAATCCAATGTTTGGTGGGTCCGTCGCGGTGAGCTCTATCCATGGCCATTCTTGGATGCATGGAAGGCGGGTAAAGATCTATCGCCAGCGTCATCGGTATTGAAGGTAGAGAAAAAAGTTGGGGAGATTCCCAAACAGGTTGGTTATTGAAAATGGCATGAAAAAAGCCCCACTCTTTCGAGTGGGGCTCTTTAATTGTTAGTGATTATTACGCAGGGTTAACTGCATCAGCCTGAGGACCCTTTGGACCCTGTACGACTTCGAAAGTCACAGCCTGACCCTCTTCAAGAGACTTGTAGCCATTGCCTTGGATAGCTGAGTAGTGAACGAAGACATCTTGTCCGCCACCATCAACAGCAATGAAACCAAAACCCTTTTCAGAGTTGAACCACTTAACTGTACCTGTTGCCATGTAACTTGTTTCCTTACGGTAAATGTGACTCCTAAGAATTCCTTAGGAACCGGTCTTCCTCTGTACAGATTTACCGGGGAAAGCACTGATTACTCAATTGCTAAAACGGGTACTGCCAAGCGTCGGACTGTTCCCAAGTGTAACTGCAATCACGCTCTAGGGGAACCTGTTCACAACCACATTTGAGCGTGGATGAGGGGTAGCCATGGCTCCCATTGAGCCTTTGGAGAGATTTGGCGCCTATTATGAATCTATGAAACTGCCACTGACCAAGCCACGTCCACTGGGATTAGTTCTCGGATCTATCTTCATTGCGATCGGTCTTATCTATGGTGGATCGCTCATTGGAGCTGGACTCGCAGCGAAGGCTGGCAATGCAATCACCGTGACAGGTTCTGCAAAGACATCTGCAACTGCAGATAACGTGGTCTGGACTCTTGGCGTAAATGAGAGTGCATCAACTGCTGCAGCCGCCGTGAAGAAGGCAGAGAAGAGTTCTGCCGCACTTCATGATTACCTCACAACTGGTGGAGTTGTAGAAACTGGTATTGAAGTTGGTGGAATTACAACATATCCAAATAATGAATATGTCAACGGAAATCCAACCGGACGAGTTCTCTCTTACAACGCAAACCAGAACACAACAACTCGAAGCACTGATGTTGCATTGATTAAGAAGTTAAGTACAGGACTCGGCACACTCCTTCAAACAGGAGCGAATATTTCAAATGGTGGCCCTCAGTATCTCGTATCAACTTTGGCATCACTTCGCCCTCAGCTCTTAGCTGCTGCAATGAAGGATGCGAAGGTTCGCGCAGAGGCGATTACATCTGCAGTCGGTGGAAAGGTTGGCTCAGTTATCTCGGTAACGAGCGGGCCAGTTCAAGTAACTGCACCAGACTCTACGGATACATCAGGAAGCGGTTCTTACGATACGCAGACAATTCCTAAGACGGTCTCTGTAACAGTGAGTGTGAGTTTTAAAGTCTCGAAGTAATTACGCTTCGAAGGATTTAAAGACTAAGACGACGTTATGGCCACCAAAGCCAAATGAGTCGTTCAATGCGACGATTGGGCCAGCGGGAAGAGCGCGCGGCTTATCGCGCACAACATCGACGGTAACTGCCTCATCGAGATTTTCAATATTGATAGTTGGTGGAGCCATTCGGTGATGGAGGGCCAATACACAGAAGATGGATTCAATCGCGCCAGCACCGCCAAGCAAGTGGCCGGTCATCGATTTGGTCGCGGAAACTGCAACGTGAGAGATGTGCTCGCCGAGCGCTGCGCCAAGGGCATTCGCTTCCGCAACATCGCCCGCAGGTGTTGATGTGGCGTGAGCATTGAGGTGAACGACTTCAGAGAGATTGACACCGGAATCTTCGAGTGCGAACTTCACCGCCCGGGTAACGCCAGTGCCCTCTGGATCGGGCGCTGCAATGTGATAGCCATCTGATGTGAGGCCCTGACCTGCGAGTTCTGCATAAATCTTTGCGCCGCGCTTTTGGGCATGCTCGAGTGATTCAAGGACGACGACTCCGCCGCCTTCACCAAGAACAAAGCCATCGCGATCTTTATCGTATGGACGTGATGCCTTTGTGGGATCGTCATTCCGCGTAGAGAGCGCCTTCATCGATGCAAAGCCAGCCATCGGAAGTGCATGGATTGCAGCTTCAACGCCACCAGTAACGACAATATCTGCACGTCCGGTGCGGATCATCTCCATCGCATAGCCGATCGCTTCGGCACCAGAGGCACATGCACTCACTGGAGTATGTACGCCAGCTTTGGCTTGAAGTTCTAGACCAACATTTGCCGATGGTCCATTTGGCATCAACATCGGGACGGTATGAGGGCTAACGCTGCGCGCACCTTTAGTTCTCAAGATGTCATATTGATCTAAGAGAGTAATAACGCCACCGATTCCTGATGCAACGACGACTCCAAGTCGAGTCTTATCGACATTGGGGGAGCCGGCATCCTTCCACGCTTCGCGCGCGGCGATCAATGCAAATTGCTCGGATCGATCGAGGCGACGCATTTCAACGCGCTCCATGACCTCTGATGGTTCAACTGCTACACGCGCAGCAAATTGCACAGATGCTTCTTGGGCCCACTCTTCAGTAAGAGTGCGAACACCGCTCTTGCCTGCGAGCAGGGCTTCCCAAGTAGTTGGGACATCGCCACCAAGTGGTGTCGTTGCGCCAAGCCCTGTGACAACTACGCGTGTTTTAGACATGAATACCTCTTAGAGAGAAGGAGAGTTACTTTGCTGCTGA
>CAJBLC010000135.1 GCA_903953805.1 uncultured Actinomycetes bacterium
AACGCTGGCGCGCTCTGGAATATCGTCAGTAATGCCGAGAAGTTTCTCGACTGCAAGGCAGTAAGCAGTCTCATTGAAGATCGGTGCGAGGTAATCCATGCGGGTCACAAAGGTGACACCTTGGGTCCAAGAACGGTATTCGGTGTTCTTCTCAATACCTGTGTGGAGATAGCCAATTCCGCAACGAACTTCTGTCACGGTCTCGCCTTCGAGTTCAAGGATGATACGAAGTACACCGTGAGTTGATGGGTGCTGTGGACCCATATTGACGACAACGCGTTCTTCCTTAGTTGCGCCGATCTCAGTTGAGAGTGAATCCCAATCCTGTCCTGTTACAGAGTAGACGCGACCTTCGGTCGTTTCACGCGACTGTGCATATGGGTCGGTGAAGGTGCTCATCGATATGACCGCCTCTCGCTAGGTGGCGGAGTTGTTGCGCCCTTATATTCGACTGGAATTCCACCGAGTGGATAATCCTTACGTTGCGGATGCCCCTGCCAATCATCTGGCATCAAGATGCGAGTAAGTCCTGGGTGTCCATCGAAGATCAGTCCAAACATGTCGAAGCTCTCGCGTTCATGCCAATTGATTCCACCCCAGACTTCAACAAGTGAAGGAAGATGTGGATCAGAATCAGGAACTGCAACTTCTAAGCGAATGCGACGGTTATGTGTCAATGAGAGAAGTGAGTAGACGGCATGAAGTTCACGGCCACTCTCTTCCGGGTAGTGAACACCGTCAACACCCATGCACATTTCAAAGCGAAGAGTTTCGGTATTGCGAAGTGTGAGTGCAACATCAAAGAGATGGTCGCGCTTTACAAAGAGAGTGAGTTCGCCACGATCAACAACGATACGTTCGATCGCATCGTTAAATGCTGGGAATGCGCGCTCGAGATCATCTGCAACATCATCAAAGTAGCTACCAAATGGCCGCTCTGATGAGCCAGCAGAGACCTTGGTGCGAACGAGGCCACCGTAACCAGAGGTATCTCCGGTTCCAGTTACGCCAAATGAGCCTTGTGATTCACTCATGAAAGCAGGCCTGTGATCTGAAGAGTTGGCTTGGCAGCGAGCGCAGCGGCTTCAACCTCACGAACAATACGTTCGCGATTAGCACCGAGTTTTGCATTGCCGATATTTTCATGAAGTTTCAAGATTGCATCCATCAACATCTCAGGGCGTGGTGGGCATCCTGGAAGATAGATATCAACGGGAACGATGTGATCAACGCCTTGAACAATTGCGTAATTATTAAACATGCCACCTGATGATGCACATGCACCCATCGCAATAACCCACTTTGGTGCAGCCATTTGATCGTAGATCTGACGTAGAACTGGCGCCATCTTGTTCGATACTCGACCAGCGACGATCATGAGATCTGCTTGGCGAGGGGATGCGCGGAATACTTCCATTCCAAAGCGGGCTAAGTCATAACGACCAGCACCTGCAGCCATCATCTCAATTGCGCAACAGGCAAGACCAAATGTTGCTGGCCACAATGAACTCTTGCGCATGTAACCGGCAAGTTTCTCAACGGAGGTGAGAACAATTCCGGTTGGGAGCTTTTCTTCTAGACCCATGATTAATCCCATTCCAATCCGCCGCGGCGCCATACATATGCATATGCAACAAAGACGGTAAGAATGAAGATAACCATCTCAACTAATCCGAAGAGTCCGAGCTTGTCGAAGGTGACAGCCCATGGATACAAGAAAACAATTTCAATATCGAAGACAATAAAGAGCATTGCAGTTAAGAAGTACTTCACTGGGAAGCGTCCGCCACCAGCTGCTTGTGGTGATGGTTCAATTCCGCACTCATAAGCCTCTGATTTAGCGCGGTTGTAACGCTTAGGGCCAGTGATTGCGGCGACGGCGACGGAGAAGGCGGCAAAGCCAAAGCCAACTGCGCCAATTACAAGAATCGGGATGTAGAGATTCATGATCTGGAAAGTCTAAGGCTTACGCTCAATTTGTCATTGTGTTGTGAGACACATCCCTATTAAGAGGTAATGACAATTAAGTGAATAACAAAAATAACAATTTGTTATAACTAGGTTGCGCTCCGACTTAACGCTGGCCGATATGTACCGCGACGATTCCGAAGGTGAGGTTCTGCCAGGCGATTCTGCTCCAGCCAGCACCCTCCATGATTGTGGCGAGGCGCTGCTGATTAGGCCAGGCCTGGATCGACTCGGCGAGATAGATATACGCCTCAGGATTTGATGCAACCTTCTTGGCGATCACGGGAAGGGCGCGCATCAGGTAGCGCATATAAATAACTCGGAAGATCGGATTCGTTGGATGGCTAAATTCGGCGATCACGATCTTGCCACCAGATTTTGTCACGCGATGAGCTTCTGCCAATGCCGCACCAGCATCGTGGGTATTGCGTAGACCAAATGAGATCGTGGTGACATCAAACTCTTGATCTGGAAATGGAAGTTTGAGGGCATCGCCTTGGATAAAGGTGAGATCGGGATTGCGCTTTCGTCCTGATGCGAGCATGCCTTCAGAGAAGTCGAGACAGATTACTTCTGCACCTTTATCTGCAAGTGGACGAGATGATGAACCAGTTCCAGCTGCGATATCGAGGATCTTCATTCCAGGCTTTGGATCGATAATTGAAGTAACAACTTTGCGCCATGCCTTTGTACGTCCAAGGCTGAGCAGATCATTGAGGAAGTCATAGCGCTTTGCCACGCCATCGAACATCGATGCGACTTCTTCTGGATCCTTATTGAGATCGGCTGCGTTACTCACGCGTATATTCTCGTACTAGTAGGCTTTTCACACAACTTAAGGCACTTTGCGCCGATCGTGAAGAGAAAAGAGCTCACTATGTCGACCACTGCACCAGTAGCAACGCTTCGTCGTGCGCTCATTAGTCGCGAGACTCTCACATCTCAGATTGCACTCGTCATCGGTGGGGTTCTCTTCTTGGGTGCGATGGCTCAGATCTCTCTTCCAATCCCAGGATCACCAGTTCCAGTCACAGGCCAGACCCTTGCCGTCTTGCTCCTTGGTAGTGCATACGGTGCTTCATTAGGTTTCACTACCTTCGCTACATATCTCGCAATTGGTTCTGCTGGGCTTCCATTCTTCGCACATGGCGCACATGGCTTCCATGTTATTTCTGGTGCTACCGGTGGTTATCTCGTTGGCATGCTCCTCTCATCAGCAATCACTGGTGCGTTAGCTGGCCGGAAATGGGATCAGAAGATTGCAACAGTTATTCCAACGATGATCCTTGGAAATATTGCGACCTTCACGCTCGGATTAATCTGGCTCCACCATGTAACTGCTCAGAGCTGGTCATGGACCTTCTCTAAGGGATTAACCCCATTCCTCTTCGGTGAAGTACTCAAGATTGCAATCGCCAGCACTGCGCTGCCAACACTTTGGCGTTTTGTCTCCAAACCTGAATAGGACTTAACTGCTCCCTATGGGTACGCGGATCACAACTGAGATTTTGGGTGAAGTCCCCGCGCTCTCTGCCATTGCAACAGATCTTCCAGTCACTACATCTTGGATTCGTGGTGGCGACGGATTGATCGGCTTTGGAATTTATTCCAAGAAGACTCTTATAGGTTCTACTCGTTTTACTGATGCATCTGCTTGGTGGCGAGAAGAGCGATCAAAATTTACAATTGAGAATAATGTGCATGGTTCAGGTACTGGACCAATTCTCTTCTCATCTTTCGCCTTTGATGAGAATGAAGAGTCAGAACTTGTTATTCCCGAGATTATTGTTGGACGCAAAGGTGATAAAGCGTGGCTCACTTGGATCGGTGATACTCCCCAACCAAAGTTGAAGAAATATATTTCAGAGCCATCACACCCAGCTCTCACGTATTCACAAGGTGGCCTCTCTGATGCACAGTGGATGGAGCGAGTCGAGCAAGCCGTTGCACGGATTAAATCTGGCGAGCTTGAGAAGTTAGTTTTAGCGCGAGATAGCGTCATTCATAGCGATAAAGCCATTGATATCGCCCGCCTCATTCAATCCCTTGAATCAGAGTATCCATCTACATGGATCTTCCTTGTTCAGAATCTCATCGGTGCGACGCCAGAGTTATTGGTGCGATTGAGTAAATCACTCGTAACTTCACGGGTGCTCGCCGGAACTATTCGTAAGACTGGCGATGAAGCCCGCGATCTCTCATTGGCCGGCTCGCTCGCAAAATCTTCGAAAGACCTGGAAGAGCATGAATATGCGGTGCGCTCTGTGGCAGAGGCGCTTTCGCCGTATTGCTCATCGACAAATGTTCCTGACTCACCATTTGTACTTCACTTAGCCAATGTCATGCACTTAGCGACAGATGTGACAGGTGTCGTCAACGAGAGCGCAACTCCCACCGATATCTTCACACTTCTTTCTGCACTCCATCCATCTGCAGCAGTCTGCGGAACCCCAACTGAAAAGGCGAAGCGAGCAATCTCAGAGCTTGAAGGCATGTCCCGTGGTCGTTACGCCGGCCCAGTAGGTTGGATCGACGCGCGCGGTGACGGCGAACTCGGAATCGCTCTTCGCACTGGCTTGATCAATGAGCAAGGTAACGGTGCACGAATCTTTGCCGGCTGTGGAATTGTTGCCGGATCAAATCCAGCAGATGAGTTGGCCGAGAGTCAGGCTAAATTAATTCCGATGCGCACTGCTTTAGCAACGCTCTGATAAATCTCCTTTAGCGCTGCAGCGTTCTCATCGCGCGCAGGAACTTCAACAACGACAAATTGCAGCCCCTCTGCCCGCTGGGCTATGAGGTGCGTGATATCCGATTCTGATTTAACGCGCTGAACCGGAACTCCAAAGCCACTAATAATCCTTTCGAGATCAAGATTATGGGGAGTTCCAAAAATTGTTTCAAAGCCAGCTACTCCTGCTTGTGGGAGGGTTGAGAAGATTCCACCGCCATTGTTGTCGATAACAAAGACCGTGAGATTTTCACTTACCTGATTTGCGAGCGCGGAGATGTCATGCAGGAAGGTCAGATCGCCCAAAATCGCATAACTACGCTCAAATCTACTAGCTATTCCAAAGGCGGTCGCGATATTGCCATCGATTCCGGCAAGTCCTCTATTGGCAAAAGTTGATATCTCTTCACCATAAACGGCAAAGCCTTCAATATCTCGGATTGGTCGTGACGAACCAATGAAGAGCGCGCTCTCAGCCGGAAGATGAGATGTTATTGAGATCAAAGCGCGTTGCTCTGACCAACGATGATCTGCTGAGATCACGTTATGAGCGGCTTGTGAGGCATCGATCCAGAGTTGTTCCCACTCTTGTGGAGTCGCATGCTTGATGACATGTGGAAGAGATGTAAGCAATTCTTCGGCGCTACGGTCGGTATCGACATATTCAATTCGCGGATCAATCACAATCAGGCGATCTGCTTCAGAAATATAGGAATTGATACTGCGCGAAAGAGTTGTGCGACCGATAACAATGACCTCTTTAGCAGCGAGGGCCGCTCGCGCTTGTGGGTCTGCTAAAAAGAGTGATGCATGTGGAAGAGCCGCTGCGATCGCCAATGGATCTTCTGCGATGACGGGCCAATCTAAAATATCAGCAAACTCATTGATCGCTTCGACGGAGAAGCCACCGCGATCATGTCCAACAATTAATACTCCAGTAGATCCAACTTCAACAGTCACCTTCTCTGGAAGTTCATCTTCGATATCTGCAAGTGTGAATCCAGCGAGCCAATCACTTTGATCGTTCTCTAAGAGTGGTTCATCAAATTGGAGATTGATGTGAACTGGACCGCCGACCAGGATCTCGCTCAAGTTGAGTGGTGAAGCGGAATCCACTGTGAGAAGTGGGGCAAGGATTCCATCCTGAAGAGTTGTCTGGTTTGCACCAGTATTGCGTAATCTCTCAGGGCGATCAGCGGTCAAGAAGAGGACGTTCACATCGGAGTGATACGCCTCTAACGCAGCTGGGTGATAGTTAGCGACTGCAGTGCCGCTCGTGCAGATAACAACTGAATATTGACCAGTAGCTTTTGCGACTCCGAGAGCGTAAAAGCCAGCGCCCCGCTCATCGATTCGCACATGGAGATCAGCTAATCCACGCTCTGATGCTTCATAGATTGCAGTCGTAAGAGGTGCATTGCGAGAGCCCGGCGATATGACATAGTCACAGACTCCAAGTTCAAGAAGTTCGCGAATGGTGTGGCGGGCGAGTTTTGTAGCGTTCATTGTCATTGCCACTCACTCCCCTCTCGAAAATCCTTACTATTCCAAATCGCATTAATGCGGTTATGCCACCACTCTACGCGCTCTGGTGCAGCTTGATACTTGGATAAGAGGGCTGGCACTGGTTCACCACGCCTAACCTCCATAAAACCATTCGATACGGTGAAGGCCGGCTCACAGATATCTGATTCAAAGAGTGAGACGGTTCCTAGGCCACACGCATAATCCAATTGCGGGAACGATCCAGCTAGCGCCAGACTTTGGGATATCCCAACTCCAGTTTCCAACGCACTTGAAATCACAACTGGAAGTCCGATACGACTTGCGAGTTCATGTGCTGCATCAAAACCACCTACAGGTGCCCACTTCAAAATAGCTACATCGGCATATTGACTGAACTCTTCGAAATGAGCATCGAGATCTTTGCGAATTGACTCGTCGGCAGCAATCTTAAATGGTGTCTCTCGCTTCAGTCGTTTGAGGTCATCAAGAGATTTGCATGGTTGTTCAATATATTCAAAGATATTTCCAAAACGTAAGTTGTAGTCATAGAGATTTAATAGTGCTTCTTCGAGAGTCCATCCCTCATTCACATCGAGTCGAATCTTGGCATCAGGAATCTCATCAAGTGTTGCTTCAACAAGTTCAGCGCCAACGACAAAGTCATCGACCTTGATCTTTACCGTTGTGCAACCGGGAAAGCGGCTAAGGATTTGTGAGGCCTGATCTGGTTCAACCATTGGCAGGGTGGCGTTAATTGGAATTCGATCGCGATACTGCTTAGGCCATGGCTTATAGGCAGCCTCTAACGCTGCCTTTAACCAGGTACTTGCTTCAACCTCGCCATATTCAATAAACGGTGAGAACTCACTCCACCCTTGATCACCACGAAAGATTGCTACCTCGCGAATATCAATTCCCCGGAAGCGATTCCGTAATGGAATTGAGAGAACAGTGAGATCCTGGAATATCTCGGTGGGGATCGTCATATCGAAGAGTTAAGGGCGCTTAGGGAATTTACTGAAGTTTGGCTCGCGCTTCTCTTGGTAGGCATTTCTACCTTCCTGTCCTTCTTCTGACATATAGAAGAGAAGGGTTGCATCACCAGCAAGTTGTTGAACACCAGCAAGCCCATCATCGGCAGCATTTAAGCCAGCCTTGAGGAGACGGAGTGCCATTGGCGAGTGACGCAACATCTCGCGACACCATGAGACTGTCTCAGCCTCAAGTTCGGCAACTGGGACAACGGTATTCACCAATCCCATATCGAGCGCTTCCGCTGCATCGTATTGACGACATAAGAACCAAATCTCACGAGCCTTCTTCTGTCCAACATGAGCTGCAAGTAAGCCAGCACCATATCCACCATCGAAAGATCCAACCATTGGTCCGGTCTGACCAAACTTTGCATTATCAGCGGCGATAGTTAGATCGCAGACAACATGAAGCACGTGGCCGCCACCAATCGCCCAACCGGCAACCATTGCAACGACTGGCTTTGGTAAACGACGAATCTGAATTTGAAGATCTAAGACATTGAGACGACCAATGCCCTTCTTCGCTAATGGATCATTCCCGAGATATCCATCATCTCCGCGCACATTGATATCTCCGCCAGAGCAGAATGCTTCGCTACCGGCACCGGTAAAGATGATGACGCCAACGCTGTCATTGTCGCGAGCGAGAGCAAATGCTCGCTCTAATTCGAAGAGGGTCTGCGGCCTAAATGCATTGCGGACCTCAGGACGATTGATCGTAATCTTCGCCATGCCTTCAGCAACGTGATAGGTGATATCGGTAAAACCTTCGCCGCCTTCACCGATCGCCCATGCGGGGATAGTCCGTGACCCAGGTTCGCGCTTGATTGGCTTGCTCATGCCGATAGCCTACGGTCATCATGGATAAATCGTCACGGCGGGAGCTGCTCCACGTAGGTGAGCAGTGGTCCATCCCACAGAAGATTGAGGCGCTCTACGCCGCTCTTCGCAATGATGGCCC
>CAJBLC010000136.1 GCA_903953805.1 uncultured Actinomycetes bacterium
CCCGGACCAATGGCCCAGACCGTTGCCGACACTGCCCTGCTTCTTGAAGTCATGACAGGGCAAAGCGGTTTTGTTGCGGCCCTTAACCAGAGCGAAGGAATTCGCATTGGTGTTGTGAAGAATTGGCTCACATCGAATGAAGGCACTAATGGTCTCTTCCATGCCGCGGTCGATGCGCTTGCTAAAGCCGGTATCTCGATCACTGAAGTTGATATCCCAACACCAAAGGATCAAGTTGGCGAAGATGAGTACGATGTTTTAAAGCATGAACTCGTTTCAGATCTCGGTGCATACCTAAAGACACGTAAGGGCGCAAAGGTTCAATCACTCGCCCAGGTTGTTGCCTTTAACTTGCAGAACCGCGAAACCGAGATGAAGTACTTCAAGCAAGAGATCTTCGATGAAGCATTACAGGCGGGTGGCCGTAGTCCGAAATATCAGATGAAGCGCGACCGCAATCTCAACTGGGCGAACCTCACTCTTGCAAAGGCGCTCGCTGATGTCGATGTCTTAATTGGCTGCACTTATTCACCAGCCTGGGTCTCAAAGCTTGGCCACGGCGATAATTACGATGGCGCCACTTGGATTACCTCTGCACCATCGATCGCTGGCGCACCTATCGGCACAGTCCCTATGGGCCTCGTGAATGGCCTGCCAGTCGGCCTTGGCGTTGTCGCCGCCCGCAATAATGAGGTCGCTCTCGTGCGCGCCATGGCTGCCATCGAACGTGCACTTGGACTCGGAGTCTTAACTCCAACTTTTACAAAGTAGTTTTTGTACTAGCTGTTGATTGGCGTATGAGTTAAATTTGTCGCTGCAACCTGAGCAGTAATTGTCGGGGTTGTGTTTTTACTTGGGGTTATTTGAATTTCAACCCAAGTACCAGAAGCCATACTCAATGTAACAAGACCCTCTGAGATTGTTGTGGCTACCGGCCCTGAAGCGCAGACAGAACCTGAGAAGAGAACCCCTACGCTGCAGCGTTTAAAAGTAAATGTTGGTGTACCGGTATGTGTCTGTGAGAAGGTAAATGAATTGATCGCCTTATCACCGGTATTACGTACAAAGAAATATTGAGCACTAGGGCTGTTATTGAGAGTCAGCGCCGTTCCATTGGGATTAGCGCCAGATGATGTTGCGGTTGGATAAACAACATAAGTTCCTGTGCCGATACTTGTTGAGACCACAGCGTTCGATGCCTTCGCGCTGGCGGAAGCATCTGCAGGGGAGAGCTGTGTGGGTGCCAAGGAGAGCGCACCCACTACAGCAGAGGCGAGGGCGATTCGTATTGTCCTCATTGGATCGCCCTCCTCACTCTGTTAGTCGACTAACTTTGCCTTGCGCTTTGGACTACTTAGCTATTAGTTGTAGTAGCTGTGCGTTCTGTCTCTGTGAAGGTCCATGTGACTGCTGTTGTGAGGCCTTGGACAGTGTTGACACCGGCATTGGAGACACCATTAACAGTGATCTCTGAACCAGCTGGCAATGCGATCACGATCTTGAGGTGAAGCGCTGTTGCTGATGCGGTCAATGTTGATGGTGTGAATGTTTGGGCTGTAAGTAGTGTGGCTGCTGGAGTAGCAAGCAAATTGTGAGTTGTTGTTCCAGAACAGACACCAGCGGTCACTGTTGACCAGGCGATACTGCACTCATCTACTGTTATTTGGAGTCCAGTAGTGGCATTTGTTGTGAGCACATTCGCTGGGCTTGCTGCGATACCAAGTGTCATTGCACCGGCATTGATCGATCCACCATTTGTGAGATCAACGTAGCGATTGATGGTATCTCCGGGAGCTAGCGCTGTGATGGCTGTTGTAAAACCACCAGATGCTGGCGCGGTTGCGTTGGCTTGAGTGAGGCTGAGTGTTCCGGTCTGGACTGAACCACCGGATACGTTGCTAGCTGTCGCAGTCAATGCTGCAAAGACTGAAGAGCTCACGAGTGATGCTCCGCCTAGTCCTGCGCCAACGACAACGAGTGTCTTGATTGCCATGCTTGATGCTGATTTTGCTGCAAAGCCTGTGAATGAACGTAACATGATATTCCCTGCTTTCTCCTTGAGTTATGAACTTTTAACTATCTTGGAAGGTAAAGCTGTGATCTGACTTCTCTGGATCACTTGCGAGCCGTTGCTCTTCGTAAAGTGCTCTGTAGATCGCTTCCTTCTTATTCTTCTTCTGCTCCTTTTTGAAGAGGAAGAGGAAGAGCGCTAATACATTTGCGAAGACAATCGCTGCGAGGCCAGCTTGACGACCTTGGACTGAGGTCAACCAGACCAGAGCAAATCCGAGATATTTCACTCGACCAATGCTCTTTGAGACCATTTCATTTCCACCCACGAGGAATGGATCATGTTCGGCAACAGGGTTTGCATCACCTTTTGTGACGATTCGAAGTTGTGAACCCAACATCGTAATTTCTGCGATTCGGTGTGAGTAAAAGACACCAGTCTTTGCAGCATGAACTGCAATGATCTGGCCAACCTTGAGAGAGGAAGCCTTCACATTTTTAGTGATGAAGATATCTCCAGGTTGTGCATATGGGCGCATGCTGCCCGTGAGAATTGGAGAGATCCCAATCCCAGCTTGGCTATGGAGCAGAGCAGGAGCACCGACTAATGTCGCGATTATCGCCCAAGCGCTAACTTTGCGAATTACCTTGATATTCATCTTCTCTCCCTTCGCTCACGCTCATTTCTGAACTTGTGACATCAAGGTAAAGGTGATTCCTCTCATAAACCTCAAAAATCAAGGTCATCTCGTACACGATCGAGAGGATCTGACCACTTTCAACACTTTATGAGAGTTTTCGCGCCTACTGTTGAGGTATTGGCAACAGGATGGAGAGATTGATGAATACTGAAAAGAGCATTCTCGTTGTTGACGATAATGATGATATTCGAAACCTCATTGAACTCACCTTAAAGTCTCAAAAATATACGGTTTTTACTGCCCATGATGGTGATAGCGCACTCGAAGTAATTAAGAGTGAGAAGCCAACTTTGGTCTTACTCGACATCATGATGCCTGGTAAGTCAGGAGTTGAAGTACTCCATGAGATCCGGGCCTTTAAAGATAAAGAGATTAGCTCGGTTCTCGTGATGATGATTTCGGCAAAGTCCCAAGTAGCAGATATTGATTCTGCTATTGAATCAGGAGCCGATGATTACATTGTTAAGCCATTTAGGGCCCAACACTTGATCGATAAAGTTTCAGCAATATTTGACCCGCAAGAAAACTGACGCTCGACCTATGGAGAAGAGAAATACATGCGAGTCAAGAGAAGTTTGATTGTTGCTATTGCAGCGTTAGCTGTGATGGGCACCAACAGCGTTCAAGCAGCAACATCCAAGCCTGCAGCAAACCCCTACGGTGCTTCGACGATCGATCCACCTGCACCAGGTGCCACAGTCCTCATACTTTCAAAAGGTGGGGTCGTGAAAAAATATTCACTTGCTCAAATCGAAGCGATGGGAACAAAGACAATTACGATCTTTGAACCATTTGTAAAGAAGACTCAAACATTCAATGTTATTGCACTATCGGATCTCTTTAAGATTGTTGGAATTAAGTCATCTGACAAGGTCGTTACCTCTGCGCTTAATGATTACGCCTATACTAATACCGCAGCGAACTTCGTTGCCGCCAATGGATATCTTGCAGTGAAGCGCGATGGAAAAGATATTCCTTATGACCAAGGTGGCCCGGATCGAATCATCTTCCCGAACACCAGTAAGTGGGCGAAGTTCTTAGATCCTTGGAATTGGTCACTCTCAAGCATCGCTGTTAAGTAAGAGAACTTCTGTGGAATCACTCGAGTCGAGCCTGCTGATCGAAGAGACGAAACTTCGTCTCAACAAGCCGCAGTGGGCTCTCCTTGGGCTGATCATCATCTTCTCTGGGTTGTTAGGTTTTGCAACGATTGATTCATCCAATATCTCGGTCAATCAAGCCAAGGTGCTCTCTCAAGGAGAGACCCGATCAGCTTCAGTCATCTTTTCTCAGCGTGAAACCCTGGTTTATGCCACCCGCCTTGCCCAGTGGGTCGGGGGCCAGATCCCCCGCAGAGATGTTCAGATTGCACGTGCGCTATTGGCCCAGCGGCTTGCCGTTGTCGATCAAAGTGGCACATCTGTTGGCGCCTCAGCAGACCCCGCTTTTCTCGCATCGATCAAGACTGGCGATGCGCTCATTGAATCGTATGGCCCAGGAGTGTTACCGATTAAAGTTCAAGAGTCGGCAAAGGCAGCGGTTGCACCGGTTATCAATCAAGTTCTTGAAACTGCTCGCACTTTTGTAAGCACATACCAACAGGCGCTCGATGGGGAAGTTGTTAAGACTGCGAACGATCGCAAGCGAGCGGATCGCACATCCCTCACCTATCTCTTCATTCTCCTGGCGCTCCTTGCGATATTCGCTGGCTGGGTTGGTTACACAACTCGCGGGCAGTATTTACGTTCTCGTCGAGCGATCCGTCGCGAGATTGAAACTTTAGAGACGCTACATGAAGAACTTGCAATTGCCCAAGAGAAGGTGAGTGAGCTTCGCTCGCTCAATGATGCAAAGAATGAATTTATTTCTACTGTTAATCATGAGCTTCGCACACCATTAACCTCGATTATCGGTTACTCAGACCTTTTGAAGACCGAACTGACCGCTCGGAACGAAGAGGCGCTTGAAGATATGTTGGGCTATGTTCAACGTAACGCAAACCTACTTCTTGAACTCGTTGAGAGCATGCTCGCTCTTTCCAAGTTGGATTCCGGAATTGTCGTTTCCTACGAATCAGAGATCGATATCCGAAAAGTAATCGATGGTGCCCTCTTTATGCTCGAACTTGAAGCAGAGAAGAAAGAGCTAGAGATTCACTTTGTGCCAGTAATCGGCGATAACTTCACAGTTCTTGGCAATGAAGGACAACTCTCTCAAGTATTTATTAACCTGATCTCCAATGCTATTAAGTTCTCACCCATCAAAGGTGTCGTGGAAATTGAATGCAGCACCTCCGACGGCGGTCGAGTCGCCTGCATCTCTGTCCGCGACCATGGGATAGGTATTCCAAAGGAAGATCTCTCCAAGCTCTTTCACCGCTTCTTCCGCGCTCGCAATGTAATCCACAGCCAGATCCCGGGTACTGGATTGGGCCTAGAGATCGTCTCCAGAATCGTCACGCTCCATAAGGGCAAAGTTACGGTGGATTCCACCGAAGGGCTCGGAGCAACCTTCACGGTCTGTCTTCCTAAGCCACTCGATCCAGTCGAAAAACTGGTCATCGCAAATCGTCACGGTGTCTTGGTGCGAGCGATCGGCTTACTTGAATCCGCACAATCAGAAGACCTTGAGACCGTTATCCATACCGTCGCCGGAACGCTCCCGTTCTACACATTCGAACAAGAAGGAGCAATGGCGGCAACGATCGAAAACTGGTTCCGAACAACTCACGACTACGAGATTAAAGAGCTCATCACCAAGCGCGATGAACTTTTAATAGCTCTCAAAAAATCGTTAGTCGAACTAGAGAGTCAAGAAGTATCCCCAAACAAAGGAGCACCAGAAAATGTCAACTAGCGTCTTAGTTGTTGATGATAACCAGGATATCCGCGCCTTTGTTCGAGTCGCTCTTGAAGCTGAAGGGTATGCAGTCACTGAAGCAGTCGATGGTGACGATGCAATCAAATCATTTGAATCAGATAAACCTTCACTCATTCTGCTTGACCTAACTATGGGTCAACCCGATGGTTTTGAAGTCTGTCGCACGATCCGTAAAACATCGACAGTGCCAATCATCATGCTTACCAATCGCGTCGAAGAAGTTGATGAAGCGATGTGTCTTGCAGCGGGCGCCGACGATTACATCACCAAGCCAGTATCACCACGCATCTTGGCGCTACGTGTATCGAATCAACTACGTAAGCAAGCGATCGATGCTCCATCAGATTCTTCGACACTTCTCACTGCAGAGAACCTCACACTCAACCTTGAATCGCACGAGCTACTCGTCGGAGGATCACCTGTCTCACTGACTCGAATTGAATTCGATTTCTTGACGCTCTTGATGCGCAATCCGAAGCGCGTCTATACCCGCGAACAAGTATTAGAAGCGATCGGCGGCTCTGCCGAATACTCCAGCGATCACTTGCTCGATACCCATGCCTCTCGTCTACGGCTCAAGATCAAGAGCGCAGGTGGGCCACGGGTGATCTCAGCGATCCGCGGTGTGGGCTATCGCTTGATGTCTGGCTCCTCGGCTCAATAACGGCATCGGCGTATCACCCCCTCCTCACCTCTTCCTCACGGAAGTCAGGCAGACCTCACCTATCGCTCAAGATTCTCTATTTATAACTGCATAAAACTGGTCATAATTCTCGGTATGGAGAGCATGAGAACAAGCGACATTGCTCCCGCACTCGACGAACAACCAGTCTTCCAGATGCTCGATTGGCTGACCTTTAAGCCGACCGCCGATGACCTGGCCCGTGGATTAGTAACCGACTACCTCCGCAAGTACGGCGCAGCGAAGGCTCGCTTCGCATTGCTCGCCGAAGATGATTCACTGCACCACATTGGTTCATATGGATTCACCGATTCTTATATCGGTACCGTTGAAACTGCTAGCCAATGGCGAGCACGTAACGACAAACCGAAGCAAGTAATTTGGAACGATAACTTCATCGGCTGGACTCCAGATCACACCATGATTGGCGCCTCAATTCGCGAACGCGGAATTAGCAAGGGTTCGATCGTTATCGAATTCGATGCACCAGTTGAAGACCACGCCGCGGTGTTAGATCTTGCAACAAAGCTTTCTCGATTAATTGGTTTCTATCTCTGCACTACTTACACAGCTATCACCGGTGCAAAGGCATCATCGGCCCAGAAGCGTGAAGTAAGTCGCGGCGATTTCACATCACGCCAACTTCAGATCTTGCAAGGCATGGTCGAAGGCAAGACCAACCATGAACTCGCAATCGATTTAGGTTACAGCGTCTCAACCGTCCGCCACGAAACGATGCGCATCTTCCAGATCCTTGGCGTCTCTGATCGCCGCGAAGCTGGCCGGTCCGCGCTCGATCGCTCGATTCTCTAAGCAACCCAGACATTTCTCGCACTCTTCACCCATCGAGATCTGACCCGATAGAGTTGCGAACATGAGCGATAACAAGCACGAACTCGCCGCTGGAGTAATCCGCACCGACCTGCCAATGGCCGATGGCCGCA
>CAJBLC010000137.1 GCA_903953805.1 uncultured Actinomycetes bacterium
AAGATACCTAAAACGGTATTGGTATTACCGACATCGATAGCGAGCAACATTTACGACTCCATCCGTAGATCTAATCCGATATCAAGAGCTTTGGCCGAGTGTGTGAGCGCTCCAACAGCGATGAAATCCACACCAGTCTGCGCATATACCTTGGCATTTTCGAGCGAGAGCCCACCAGATGCCTCAAGCTTGGTCTTACCATTCACAATCGTTACTGCTTCGCGACATTGTTCAACGCTCATATTGTCGAGCATGATCAGATCTGGGTTTCCAACTAACACTTCTTTGAGTTGATCGAGGGTATCAACTTCAATCTCAATATCGGCATCTCGGTACTGTGATCGGACCAGCTCAAAGGCCTTTAAGACCCCACCTGCTGCAACGATGTGATTATCTTTAATAAGCGCAGCATCAGAGAGCGACATCCGATGATTCGTTCCGCCGCCCATACGAACCGCATATTTTTCGAGCACGCGCCAGCCAGGTGTTGTCTTGCGGGTATCTCGCACCTGACATTGTGTCCCTGAAACTTCATTTACCCAACGACGTGTCAGCGTTGCAATTCCACTTAAGTGAGTAAGGAAATTTAAAGTGGTGCGCTCAGCGAGCAGAAGTGAACGAACATTTCCACGCGCAATAAGCACGACAGTGCCGGAAGTATTTTCATCTCCATCAATTACCGGAGTTTCTATATCTGTAATCCCCAAGCGATTGAGCACTGCTATTGCAACTGGGATTCCAGCGATAACGCCACTCTCGCGGAGGCGATATTCAGCTGTTCCAATTTGATCGTCACCGATTGTTGCGGCAGAGGTGATATCAATACCTGCTGGAATATCCTCACGTATCGCCATCTCAATCAACTCTTGGATATGCGAATCGATAGTGATCATGGCTTCACCTCAGCAAATCGAACGCTCCAATTACCCGTCGCGTCATATCTCTGAACTACGCGCTTGTGCCAGAGTGGATCAGTCTCCGGGAAGTCACTACGCCAGTGAGATCCTCGAGATTCTTTACGCTCTAAGGCACCACGCACGATTGCGGTAGCGAGTAGATGCAAGTTAGAGACTTCCCACGCTTCAATACGCGGTTCAGTACTGGTTCGAGAAGCTAATTGATTGAGCGTTGTGAGAGTCTCGTTGAGTGACTCTTCAGAGCGCATCACGCCAGCACCTTCACTCATAGAGAGTTGAATGGCTAATTTGATTGCTGGGCTCAAGAGAAAACCTTCATTTTGATCTTCGACCGGGAGCACTTGATCAGGAAGATTCGATGCAATATCTGAAGCAATACGCGCACCGAAGACAAGTCCCTCAAGTAATGAGTTTGAGGCTAAGCGGTTTGCACCATGAGCTCCGGTACATGCGCTCTCACCACAGACATAGAGGCCCTTCACTGAGGTTCGGCCATTGAGATCTACAAGGACTCCCCCTGATGCGTAATGAGAGGCTGGAGCTACTGGAATTAACTGCTTTGTGGGGTCGATGCCATTAGCCATACAGGATGCATAGATCGTTGGGAATCGAACTTCAAACTCTTTAATTCCCGTTGCATCGAGCCAGACATGGGGAATATTCCATTGGCGCATCTGCGAGAAAATCTCTTTTGCCACAATATCTCGCGGCGCTAAATCTGCGAGTTCATGTTTTTTTGCCATGAAGCGTTCGCCTTTATGGTTAAGCAAAATGGCGCCTTCGCCACGAACCGCTTCGCTGATCAATGGTTGTTGTCCACCTTCAGCTGTGTCTCGCCAAAGAACAGTGGGGTGGAATTGAATAAATTCAACATCTGCAACTTCTGCACCAGCACGAAGTGCAAGAGCGACACCATCTCCTGTTGAAACTGATGGATTAGTTGTTTGTGAATAAACCTGACCCAATCCGCCCGTTGCGACTACAACTGCCTTAGCGAGTGCTTGTCCAACGCCATCACGAGTTCCTTCGCCGATAACGTGAAGAGTTACACCACAAACCTGGCCATCTGCATCTTGCAGCGCATCGATGGCAAGTGCTCGTTCAATAACTTCGATTCCAGAGTCACCCTTAATTGCTTCAAGAAGCGCACGGGAGACTTCAGCACCGGTTGCATCGCCACCAGCGTGGAGAATGCGATTGCGATGATGGCCACCTTCGCGGGTGAGTGAAATTTCACCGCTTTCAGATGTATCGAAGACTGCGCCACGTGCGATCAATTTGCGAACTGCTTCAGGTCCCTCTGTAACAAGTACTTTCACAGCATCGATATCGCAGAGACCTACGCCAGCAATAAGTGTGTCGCTCTCATGTTGATCTGGTGTATCGCCAGGCCCAAGTGCAGCGGCGATACCGCCCTGCGCCCACTTTGTTGAACCCTCATCGAGAAGCGCTTTAGTAACGAGCAAGACTGAAAGTCCTGATGCGCGAAGATTGAGAACAGTTGTAAGACCAGCAACGCCAGAACCAATCACGACAACATCTGCCTGTGTGGTCCAGCCCGGCTTACCCGCTAATAGCTTCATGCGCCCACGCTCATCGCCATATTGTCCAGCAATCTGACCCCATTTACCCAACCGGCAATCAGCGCTCTGCGCTTGGTTGTGCCAGGTGTGGCCAATTCAAAACTCTCTTCATCGATCACAACGGCATAATCCAGGGTAAATCCTGGCTCTGATTTCAGAATCTCGAGCATTCTCTCTTCTGGATGATTGCTCACTGATGCTTGATGAAGGGCACGTGAAATGACAAGTGCTGTCCTGCGGCCGTCATCGCCCAATCGAATATTGCGAGAAGAGAGCGCCAGGCCATCGCTATCGCGAATAAGCGGTGCTGAAATGATCTCTACTGGAATCTGGTTCTTACGAACCCACTCTTTAATAATGAAGAGTTGTTGAAAATCTTTCTCGCCGAAGATTGCATACTGTGGCTGAACTTTTTTAAAGAGTCGATCAACAACTGTTACGACGCCATCAAAGTGACCTGGACGATTTACACCTTCATATTTATCAGCAAGCGCTCCCGCACTAATGATCGTTGGGTTATCGGGGTAGATCTCGTCATAAGTTGGAGCCCAGATCTCTGTCGCTCCTGCAGATCGCGCGAGCTGTGAATCGCCATCAATATCTCGGGGATACTTCGCAAGATCATCTTTATTTTCAAATTGAAGTGGGTTGACGAAGATACTTACGACTACGTCATCTGAATACTTCTTTGCGAGTTCAATGAGAGATAAGTGGCCAGCATGAAGCGCACCCATGGTGGGGACAAATGCTGTCTTGCTCATGTAGTGCTCCAGTCCACTTCGGGTACCAGGCTGCTTGAACTAATGGAGTAATCGTACCTCGCCGAAACCAGGGAGATAAGCCTCGCTATCGATCTCAAGCCATGGATCAAGGACGAAGCGACGCTCATGTGCATGCGGATGCGGCAGAGTAAGGAATTCACTTTCGATCACCAAGTCATCGGCTGCGATCAGATCAAGATCCAGCGTTCGGGCTCCCCAGCGTTCGATCCGCTGACGACCTGCCGCCAACTCGATCTCTTGCATCTTTCTCAGCAATTCTGTCGGCTCTAATTCGCTCTCTCCGATGAGGACGGCATTGAGGTAATCAGGCTGCTCCGGGCCTCCGACCGGGGCGGTCTCATGGAATGTCGAGACTTTAACGACGGTGATAATTGCGGCTAATTGATTAATTGCATCAATCAACGTCGCCTCACGGTCCCCCAAGTTGGAACCTAACGCAATAACGACCTTCATCGGTCCCTACGGATATGCACTGCGATCGCAGCCTCAACAGGCGCTTCTGGCTTATAAATCGTTACTTCAACGCTCTCAACCAATGGATAGTTCTGCAAGACAGATGTGACTACGCGATCGGCAAGTGTTTCGATGAGATTAACGGGTTCGCCTTCCAAAATCTTTTTAACATCAGGAACAACCTTGGAATAATCCGTTGCATCATTCACATCGTCGCTCTTAGCTGGTGCAGAGAGATCGGTATACAGAATGAGGTCAGCAAGGAATCTCTGTCCGACTCTCCGCTCTTCGGGATAGACGCCATGAAAACCAAAACCGTTGATGCCGCTGATACGAATCTGATCCATTAGAAGTAGAGCTCCTCAATCACTTCAATTGCATCGCGATGGGGCTTAACGCTATGTGTGCGCACTGCCCAGATTTCACGGCGAGCAAGGTCAGCGGTGATCGCTGCAGTTGCATGATCTCGATCGCCAGGAATATCCGCACCGATTAATTCACCCAAGAAGCGTTTACGTGATGCACCGATCAAAATGGGATATCCAAGAAGTTGTAACCGTTCAACCCCGCGCAACAGTTCCCAGTTATGTTCTGCCGTCTTTGAGAATCCGATACCTGGGTCGAGAATGATCTGCTCTGGTGAGACGCCGACCTTGAGTAACTCTGTTACCCGTTCATCTAATTCATCTTTAACTTCACTCACGACATTCTCATACGTTGCCAGGTTCTGCATATCTCGGGAATGTCCGCGCCAATGCATTGCAATATATTGAATCTGCTGGGAGCCAGCTATGACCTTCGCCATCAATGGATCAGCCAAGCCACCACTCACATCGTTAACGATCGTGGCACCAGCTCCAATCGCTGCCTTTGCGACCTCAGATCGCATCGTATCGACGCTGATAATGGCGCCTAATTCATGGAGTTCGGTAATGACTGGAATAACGCGATCAAGCTCATCTTCGAGTGAAACTCGTTCAGCACCAGGGCGAGTCGATTCACCACCCACATCGATGATATCTGCGCCATCATCGATAAGTTGGCGACCATGTTTGATCGCATCGTCAAAGGCAAAATGTTCACCGCCATCTGCGAAGGAATCCGGTGTGACATTGAGGATTCCCATGACGAGCATCCGCTGATGTTCTGGGCGTCCGTCTTGGCTCATGGAATTAATTCTTATTCGATGTAATGAGCGACATCGCTTCAGCGCGAGTTGCTGAGTTTCGAAGTTGTCCGCGCACCGCACTAGTGACGGTACGTGCTTGTGACTTGCGCACTCCGCGCATCGACATACAGAGGTGTTCGCAATCGATAATCACAATTACTCCTGCGGGTTCTAGAACATCAACCATGGCATCGGCTATCTGAGTTGTGAGTCGCTCTTGAACTTGTGGGCGACGTGAATACATATCGACCAATCGAGCAATCTTTGAGAGCCCGGTGATACGTCCGGATGCACCGGGGATATAACCAACATGAGCAACGCCATGGAATGGAGTTAGATGATGTTCGCAATGTGAGAAGACTTCGATATCGCGAACAATCACGAGCTCTGAATGTCCCAGATCAAATGTAGTTGTCAGCACATCGGATGGCTTCTGCCAAAGACCAGCAAAGTTTTCCCGGAGCGCTTTTGCTACGCGCGCTGGTGTGTCACGTAAACCATCTCGCGTTGGATCTTCACCAATCGCTAAGAGAAGTTCAGTAACTGCCTTCTCAGCACGGTCCTGATCAAATGGCGTCTTGGCATTTCCATCACCAGGACCCATTGAGAGTGGATTTACTGGGCCATCACTCACTAGCTGGCGCTGCCTTCTTGCGAGCGCGCTTTGCTGCTGGCTTCTTCTCAACTGCAGGAGTGCTCTGCGAATTAGCTGGTGAGAGCGCCACTGGTGGCTGATTGGAAGGGGTTCGATCTGGTGAACCCGTCCAGGCCGGACGCGGCTTCACGCGAGTGATCCCCTTAAAGATCTCGGCGATATCCTCTTTAAGCAGGGTCTCACGTTCAAGGAGTTCGACCACTAATTGATCAAGGATGGCGCGGTTCTCGACCAAGATATCGAAGGCCTCTTGGTGGGCATTTTGGATCAAGGCACGAATCTCAGCATCGACGATGCCTGCTACCTCTTCGGAGTAATCGCGTTGATGTCCGTAATCGCGACCGAGGAATGGTTCTCCCTCAGAGATGCCGAGTTTGATCGCACCAATGCGCTCGGTCATTCCATATTGAGTAACCATCGCGCGAGCAAGGTTTGTTGCCTTCTCAATATCGTTTGATGCGCCAGTCGTTGGATCATGGAAGATTAATTCTTCAGCGGCACGACCACCCAATGAGTAAGCGAGTTGATCGAGCATCTGATTGCGAGTCGTTGCGTAACGATCTTCATCGGGAAGAACCATTGTGTAACCCAGTGCACGACCGCGCGGCATGATCGTGATCTTGTGAACAGGATCGGTATGTGGAAGGGCCGCAGCAACAAGTGCGTGGCCACCTTCGTGATACGCAGTGATGCGACGCTCTTCTTCAGTCATCAAACGAGTCTTACGTTGTGGTCCTGCCATCACGCGATCAATCGCTTCATCAAGAGCTGCAGTTGTAATGACCTTCGCATTCTCACGAGCAGTGAGAAGCGCAGCTTCATTCAATACATTTGCTAGATCAGCGCCAGTGAATCCTGGTGTGCGCTTTGCAAAATCAGTGAGGTCGACAGATTTAGCGAGTGGCTTACCCTTCGCATGGACTTCAAGGATCGCAGCGCGACCTTTGAGATCAGGGCGATCAACTGGAATCTGACGATCGAAACGTCCTGGGCGAAGTAGCGCAGGATCAAGAACATCTGGTCGGTTAGAAGCGGCGATCAAGATAACTTGGCCATTAGCTTCAAAGCCATCCATCTCAACGAGTAATTGATTGAGAGTCTGTTCGCGTTCATCATGTCCGCCACCAAGTCCGGCACCACGTTGACGACCGACCGCATCGATCTCGTCGATAAAGATAATTGCTGGTGCATTCTCTTTCGCCTGAGCAAAGAGGTCGCGCACACGAGCTGCACCGACACCAACGAACATCTCTACGAAATCAGATCCAGATATGGAGTAGAACGGAACGCTCGCTTCGCCTGCAACAGCACGAGCAAGGAGGGTCTTACCTGTTCCCGGAGGACCGTAGAGGAGAACACCCTTAGGAATCTTCGCTCCCATATCCTGATATTTCTTCGGTTCAGCGAGAAAATCCTTGATCTCACGGAGCTCTTGAACTGCCTCATCAGCGCCAGCCACATCGGCGAAGGTATTTGTTGGGTTCTCTTTATTGTTGAGCTTCGCCTTAGAACGACCAAATTGGAAGACCTTATTTCCACCATTGGCATTTCCCATAAAGAGCATAAGCAAGAAGCCAATAAGGAGGAACGGACCAAAGCTATAGAGAAGAGTTGCGAGGAATGAGGTCGTTGGAATCTTGACGTTCCACGCCTTTGGCGGTGGATTGCTTGTCAGCAAAGTGACGATCAATGGCTCTTGATTAGCAACGTAGTTCGCTTCAAGTTTCTGTGAACCGTTGACGTAGACGCCACTCTTCAGGATTACTTGAATCTTCTGATCTTTATCAACGAGCAGAGCTGAATCAACTTTATTTGCAGAGATCTCTGCCAGCACGGTCGATGTATCTACCTTGATAAATTGATTTCCAGAATTTGAGATTCGACCAAAGACGGAGATAACAACAATCGCGATAATGATCCAGAAAAGTGGTGCGCGTAACCACCGACGAATACGCTTCTTCGGAAGTTGAACTTTCTTATCTGCCACTGCGGATCCCCTTATGCATATACGTGCTCAGCGAGCACGCCAATGAAATCTAGATTGCGATACTTTTCGTCATAGTCGAGGCCGTAACCAACGACAAACTCTTTTGGAATATCGAAACCAACATACTTAACATCAACCTCTACTTTGGCAGCCTCTGGCTTGCGAAGCATGGTGAGGATCTCGACGCTAGAAGTGCCACGTGACTCAAGATTTGATTTCAACCAGGCGAGTGTGAGTCCAGTATCAACAATGTCCTCAACGATAAGCACATGACGACCCGTGATATCGCGATCGAGATCTTTCAGAATTCGAACAACGCCACTTGATTTGGTGCCAGAGCCATAACTTGAGACCGCCATCCAATCCATTTCGATGTGGCGATTAAGGGCACGCGAGAAGTCAGCCATTGTCATGACTGCACCTTTAAGGATTCCGATAATCAGCAGGTCGCGACCTTCGTAATCGCGCTCAACTTGGCGCGCTAACTCATGCAGACGTGCTTTGATCTCCTGGCCATTTACGATCACTTTTGCGATATCGCTTCCAGCTGTTGTGAGATCCACGGTGCTCCTCTTATATAGGTGTCTTTTAGGGGTAAGGCTAAATCGACTGCGAGAGCGAAAGTCTGCCCGAAATTCGGGAAACCTTCACACCACCAGGAAGGGAACTCTCCCCTTGGCCCCGCCACGATGTGACGAGCGCCTCTACCGGAGCGAGGTGATCGGCAGTTAATGAGCCTTGGGGGGCTCCCGCCTCATAGATCGCAGCCCGTAGGACCCGAGCTCGGATGGCGACCGGCAAGGCAGCCAGCTCTTCAATAATCAGATCTGGATGGGTGGCGCGAAAGTCGTGAGCAATCTGATCGAGGGCATCGGCATCCTCACGAAGAATTCGAGCGCTGCGAGCGAGTGCATCGGTGACGCCTGGGCCGAGTTCGGACTCCAAAAGTGGGAGGAGATTTTTGCGAACACGTACGCGAGTGAACTCTTCATTCTCATTATGAGGATCAGACCAGAATGAAATATTTTCTTCACGACAAGATTCAATGGTTGTATCTCGATCAACGCTGAGAAGTGGTCGTAGGTATTTCCCATCAGAACTTTCCGCAGCCATGCCGCTCAATGATCGTGTTCCAGAACCTCGGGCTAAACCAAGGAGAACAGTCTCCGCTTGATCATTGAGTGTGTGACCTAAGAAGATTGACTGTGCGCCAAATTCCAGAAGAACTTCATCAAATGCTCGGTACCTTGCCCTACGTGCCGATGCCTCTAAGCCATCGGAGATCTCAACTTTTACTTTTTTAATTTCGATTTGATGAAAACCAATCGCGCTCAGAGTCTGCGCCGCAACTTTTGCAATATCAGCTGAACCTTCTTGTAAGCCATGGTCAATAATCACTGGAATGAGATTCACGGATAAGTCACGTGATTCACGAAAGAGTGCATTGGCAAGCGCCAGTGAATCGGCACCACCGGAAGCTGCAATCAGAATATTTTCATCTTGTGAAAATCGCGCCAGCCAAGGTCGAACTGCCTGTCGAATGACCAGTGTCGCCTTCACAGGGTTATCTTAAAGTTAAAACGAGAGCTTGGTTAGACCCGTCCACCTGAAGGCATGAGGCCTTGGATGCTGTAGATATTGGAGTAGAGGAGGCCCTTACTCTTTGAGTTCGCCTCCCACATCATGCCATTGCCAGCATAGATCGTGATGTGGTGGATATTTTGAACGCTGCCATCAAATGAATAGAAGAGGAGATCGCCAGGTATCAATTGGCTCAAAGGCACGCGCTGGGTGTCAACAAAGTAGAGGGCAGCATTGAGGCGAGACCAGTTCGGATAACCCAAGCCAGCTGCCTTATATGAGGCATAGACGAGACCTGAGCAGTCGAAAGATTTTGGACCTTGCGCGCCCCAGACATAGGGATATCGAGCAAGTACTTGCGTCTTTGCAAAAGCAACAGCCGCTGCCCGAATCGCCTCTGTTGAACGAGTTGTCGTACGACCTTTAAAACCACGATCCGGCCAGATCTTCGCCTGATACTTCGTTGTTGTTGCAATTGCGGCATTTGCTTCTTCGAGTTGAGCAAGTTGCAACTGCTGTTCAAGTGTAAGTCGAATACTTCGGGCCTTAGCAAGCTCTGCCATCAATTGGTTTTCGATAGCAAGCAGGCGATTTACTTCCTTCTGTTGTACTGCCTTAGCATCATCTGCAACTTTCTTGGTCGCTGCAACTTGAGCAGTCGCTACTGCCTGTGCAGCCTTTGTTCGATCTGCTTCAATCTTTGCGGCTTTTGCTACAGCTTCTGCGGCTTGATAACGTGAGAGGGCAGTTGAGTTGCTTGCGCCAAGTTGATTAAGAGTATTGAGGCGATCAATGAGATCTTGTGGACCATTTGAATTTAAAACTGATTCAAGGTTGGTGAAGCCCGATCCCATGATGTAGGCATTCTGCGCCATGCGACCAATCTGTCGATTCTGTTCTGCAACTGCAGCAGCAGTGAGAGCAGCATGTGCAGCGGCTGCATTTGCTTGATCTGTTGCAACCTTGAGTGCAGCAACTGCCTTGACATATTTCGCCTGTGCAGCTGAAGCAACTGCAGTTAATTGGCGGAGGGTTCCTTGCGCAGCGCTTAATTTTGAGGCGGCGGCATTAGCGGCAGCTTGCTTCGCAGATTCTGCAGCTTTAGCCGCATCTATCTGAGCCTTGGTTGGCTTCGGGGTCTTTGCAAGTGCGAAATCTGTGGTGATCCCAGTGAGCAACAGTCCGCTGATAAGGACAGCAGTTGTCGCTTTCATTGCCTTGCTGGTGATCACAGAAACTCCTTGGGGTTCTGACGAATTTTACTCGCGTTACCCCAAAAAACCCTGCATATCAGCGAGGTTGCAGCTAGTTCGCTACATCTCTTCTCTTAAAGAGGAGTGAGACGATCGCACCTGCACCCACGAGATAGATCAGATCCATGATGAGAGAGTGCTGATAAGAGAATGTGAAGTTCTGTGTGGTCGTGAGGTTAGTGAGGTTCTGCCCCGGCAACCATTTCGCTGTGCCAGTAAGTAAACCAGCGAGAATGTTCTCCAGGATGAGGAACCAGATCACACCAGTTGCGATAGCGCTGATTGGCGATCGGAAGAGCAAACCCAGGATCATCCCAACAGTTCCAAATCCCATGACACTGAGAAGGACATTTCCGAAGGCGCTTCCAAGCAAGGAGATGCCGGCGCTTGTGGTCCAAGCGCTCGTGCTGACATGGGCGTGTGGAGCGAGAAGATATGCAACCACAATACTTGAGATCAATGAGAGGAGGGACATCAGCACTGCAAAGAGCGTCATTGCGATGTACTTACCGCCAAGAATTTTCATTCGTGCTGGTTGACGAACCAAGAGATTACGAAGAGTTCCGTATGTGTACTCCTGAGCTGTCTGAGAAGCGAAGATGCAGAGCGCCACAATTCCTAATAAGAATGCGACGATGCTAAAACCATAGACAAGACCATGTGGGGTGCTCAGGAATTGCGCGGTAACGATCTCACCACGACGGCCATTCCCCTTTGGATCTCCTACGCGCCAAAAGGTAAGAAAGGTGAAGAGCGAGGTTAAGAGAGTAACAATCGCCATCGTTGATAAGAGAAGAGTTGGGCGGCGCAATTTACGCATCTCGGCCCAGATGACATTGATCATTCGCTATCTCCTGTCATTTCAAAGAAGGTCTCTTCAAGAGTTGGTAGCACTGATGTGAGTGAGGCCAGAGTGATACCGGCTTCAAATGCAGAACGGTTAAGAGTTGCACTCCACTCAGCAGGGCTTAAGACATGAGCTGCACCATCAATCACGGAAACTTCGTGGCCACTCTTCTTGATGATCTCGACCAGTTTCGTGAGATCCACTGCATACTCTGGCTTAGCGATCAAAATTGGTTGCTGCGCTGATAGTAGATCTGCAGTGCGACCGTTGTAGATCACCTTTCCTTGACGCAACATCACCAGATGATCGGCAATCATCTCAATCTCAGAGAGCAGATGTGATGAGACGAAGACGCTCGTTCCATCTGCTGCTAGATCTTTAAGGAGCGAGCGCACTTCGTGAATTCCATTGGGATCTAAGCCATTGGTTGGTTCATCAAGTACCAATAATTTAGGGCTAGGAAGAAGCGCTGCTGCGATTCCGAGTCTCTGCTTCATGCCTAATGAATACGTCTTGAACTTTGAACCACCACGATCGCCGAGTCCAACGCGTTCTAGAAGTTGATCGACTATCGATTGATCGAAGCCGCCAAGTGAGGCGAGGACGCGAAGATTTTCTCTGCCAGATAAGGCTGGGTAGAAAGCAGGTCCTTCAATCATCGCGCCAACGCGCGGGAGGTAACGTTCAGGATGGGTGATGCTCTCTCCGAGAACAGTTCCGGTACCACCGGTAGGAGATATGAGTCCTAGAAGCATCCGGATAGTTGTGGTCTTTCCCGAACCATTGGGTCCGACAAAACCGCAGACCTTGCCGAGTGGAACGGTGAATGTTGCGTGCGATACCGCAGTGCGCTCTCCATAGACCTTGGTCAGGTCGGTAACGGAGATCGCCTCTTCTAAGCCCTGATTCATGCACTGACAGTAACGCGTACACTTCGCAAGTGAGCGGAAAAGAGCGCCCTTGGGGATATCGAGAGAATCTTCACGGCAAAAACCCAGATTGGGAGTTACATCCTGATACTGAGAGTATCCGTGCTGGCCTCTCACGCTCAGGTTTTGGTGAGACAGGTGAAGCTCTCTATCTCTCATCCGGTTTTACCTACTCGAGCGCCGAAGAGGCAGTTGCATCGTTTGCTGATGAGACTGACCACTTCCTATATAGCCGATTCCACAATCCGACAGTTGCGATGTTCGAGAAGCGTCTCGCTGCACTTGAAGGTGCGGAGCTATGTGCGGCAACTGGTTCGGGGATGTCTGCGATGTTTACATCGATCGCCTGCCTCGTTTCACAAGGTGATCACGTCGTCGCATCTGCTTCGATGTTTAGCTCGTGTTACGTCGTCCTCTCTGAGTTCTTACCTAAGTGGGGCGTAACTGTTGAATTTGTTACAGGTTCAGAGAAGTCAGATTGGGAGAAGGCGTTAAGCCGTCCAACAAAAGCCGTCTTCATTGAGACCCCAAGTAACCCAATGCTTGAGATCGTCGATATTGCGATGGTGAGCGAACTTGCTCATAAAGTTGGCGCAACTGTGATTGTTGATAACGTCATGGCCTCACCAATATTGCAGAAGCCGCTCCAACATGGTGCAGATGTCGTGATGTATTCGGCGACAAAACATATTGATGGTCAAGGTCGCGTACTCGGTGGAGCAATCCTTGGTTCAGCTGATTACATCAATAATCATTTCCAACCATTTGCTCGCCATACTGGTCCGAATCTCAGCGCCTTCAACGCCTGGGTTCTACTCAAATCACTTGAGACGATCGGCATGCGCGTTGAGCGGATGAATTCAAATGCCCAAGCAGTGGCTGAGTTCCTCGCTTCGCACTCAAAGGTATCTGCAGTGAACTATCCAGGTCTGAAGAGCCATCGTGGTTATGAGATCAATGCTCGCCAGATGAGCGGCGGCGGAACCACCTTGAGCTTCGAAGTAAAAGGCGGCCAATCAGCGCTCTTTGCTGTGATGAATGCCCTTAAAGTTATTGATATCTCGAACAACCTTGGTGATAGCAAGTCACTGATTACACATCCAGCTTCAACCACACATCGCCGACTCGCACCTGAATTACGTGCTGAACTGGGTATTAATGACTCACTTGCACGACTTTCCGTTGGTCTTGAGCACTCAACAGATCTCATCAAGGACCTTGAGCAAGCCCTCAAGTAATTCTTATTTCAGCAAAACTCCAGCAACAAGGAGAACTGAATAGGCGCTTAAATACGTAATCGACCAATGGAATAACTTTGCCGCTGACTTTTCAGATTCTGGGCTGTTGATCTTCGTGAGTGTTGTTCCAAATCCAAGTGCCAAGATAAATGTGATTGCTGCAGTCCACCACGGTAGGTGTGCACTTTGCACAACAGCGAGAGAAGTAAGAAACATTCCGGTGGTGTGAAGCAACATCTGCATCTGAACATTGCGAAGCGTTGCTACAACTGGCAGCATCGGAATACCAGCAGCGGCGTAATCATCTTTATATTTAATGGCGAGCGCCCAGAAATGCGGTGGAGTCCAGAAGAAGATCAAAGCGAAGAAGAGCCAAGCAGTAAGTGAGAGTGAATTAGTTATTGCTGCCCAACCGATGAGCACTGGCATACAACCAGCTATGCCACCCCAGACAATATTTTGAGACGTACGGCGCTTCAGACCCATTGTGTAGAAGATGACATAGAAGAGAATTGCAAGAGCAGTAAGAATCGTTGCCCATACTGTCGTAAAGATATAGAAAATTGCGAGCGAGATAAGTGTGATCGCTGATGCGAAGATCATTGCAGCAGTCTTAGTGATGTCACCATTCACGAGTGGGCGCTTATTTGTACGTGCCATTAATCGATCAGATTCAACTTCGATCACCATGTTGTATGCATTCGATGCTCCGGCAGCAAGGGTTCCGCCGATCAAAGTTGCAATAGTGACCTTCAGCCCTGGAACGCCGCCTGCGGCTAAAAAGAGCGCCGGAAGAGTGGTTACGAGTAAGAGCTCGACCACTCGTAGTTTCATCAACGCGACATATGGGCGGATGAGAGTGGCGGGCATGGAGAGAACTCTAGAGGTTCTTATGGAGTAGTCGTGCTTGCGGCTGGTGGACGCTTAGCAATCGTGCTCAGCATCTTGTCGATTGTCACACGGGCGGCGCCACGAGCGCTCTCCCGATTAGGAATTCGATCTGCAATAACGGCAAAGACGTATTGCTGTGGCCCGACAGTGACAAAACCGGCAAGGCTCACAGTTGTATCGATCCAGCCAGTCTTCGCCTTAACAAGACCAACCGCCGATGGTGCATCTTTCACAAATCGACTCTTGAGAGTTCCAGTCTTTCCAGCAGTAGGTAGACCGTCGTAAATAACTTTGAGATCGGGTTCTCGCTTAATAGCGACGAGCAATGAGGCGATGGTCCGAGCTGAAACTCGTGTCTCATGCGAGAGGCCATTTCCATCTTGAACAGAAAGGCCCTCACTCGGAACATTTAAATCTTTGAGAGTCTTCTCAAATGCAGATTGCAGTCCGGTTGAGTCACCTGGGAATCCAAGTTGGTGTGCGGATGAGTGAGCAAGTCGATCAGCTAGAACGTTGTCGCTCCACAATAGTGTGAAATCAACAATTTCACTCAGCGGTGGTGATGAGATTGATGTGATCGGATCTGTCACAAGTTCTTTCACTGCAGAAGCGCTAGGAAGAACTTTCGTAGTGATCGCTACTCTGCCTTTAAAGAATCTCTTCAGTCCAGCAGCATCAGTTGCAAATACATCTTTGTAATAGAGCGTCATCTCATGCATCTGAGGATTTTGTTCTAGAACTTTGTTAACAAGTTCAGGTGCATAGGCCCTGTGATATTTCTTTGCTTCGAAGGCGCTATCCGTCAACCATGGATCACTCTCGCCAGTAAGTACGAAGGCATCGGGCTGAGCGGTTGCATTGATCGTTGTGACAAATTTCTTATCTGCGCCAAAGGCTTTAAGGGCAGTAGTTGTTGAGATCAACTTCAAAACTGAGGCTGGTGCGCGTAATTTCTCAGCGCCTTTTGCAAAGATCGTATCGCCGGTCGCTGGATCCAATACCAAGATTCCAGGGTTATAAAGCGTCCGGGACTTGGTAAGGCTTATAAAACTCTGTGGGATCACTAATGCGTGAGCGGGAGTGATGACTGTCATTCCAAGCGCACCTGCAAGGACGACCGCTAGCGCAGCTCGTAGGCCCCTTGTTCTCTGATGCATGGGTGGATTATGCCCTGTTCTCATCTCTATTTAGAGTTATGCCATGACAAAGGCAGAGATTGGTCCTGGGGAGTTCTTCCCCGTTGTTGGTGTCGGGCCACATCCAGAACCTTGGCCAGTTGGCGATCAATACGATCCTGAGTTGTTGCTGAATGGCGATCGTCGTAATGTCTTAGATCACTATCGCTATTGGAGCGTCGCAGCGATTGTCGCCGATCTTGATACCAAGCGACACGATTTACAGATCGCAATCGAGAATTGGCAACACGATCTCAATATTGGTTCAGTCGTCCGAACCGCAAATGCTTTCAACGTTTCTAAGGTACATATCGTTGGAAAGCGGGATTGGAATAAGCGCGGTGCGATGGTGACTGATCGCTACCTCCATGTGCTCCATCATCCAACTGTTGCTGACTTCAAAAAGTGGTGCGATGACAATGGCGTTCCAATCATCGGTATCGATAACTTGCCGATCTCGAAAGAGTTAGAGAAGTCATCTCTTCCCGAAAAGTGCGTGATGTTCTTCGGCCAAGAAGGCGCTGGAATGTCCGATGAAGGCGTTGAGATCTGCGAAGTTGTACTTGCTATCAGGCAATATGGATCGACTCGATCCATGAATGCGAGCGCAGCAGCTGCAATCGCCATGTATGCCTGGGCGATGCAGCACCTTAATTAATCTTCAATAACCTCAGTAACTGCTGCGATTCGGCGATCAATCTCATCTGCCTCAGGCATGCGGCCCAAGGTGCGAAGCACTGCTGAGATGCGGCGCTCGATCTCGATAATAAATTCAAAGTCGCGGTTATCGCTCGCCTCGGTTGAAATCTCAAGGACGCGTTCAAGTGTGGCCAAGCCATCTTCGGTCTGGCCGGTATTGATCTGCGCCTTACCAAGTTCAAGAAGTGAGTATGTCTCACGATGATGATCATGGGCGGTTGAAAAGACATCGAGCGACTTCTGTCCAGCGATCAACGCAGCTTCAGCATCACCAAGTTCTGTCAGGCAGTGAGCGATCTTTTGATCGCATCGCGCCACATTGATTACTTCCTTGAGCTTCTTAAAGAGCGCACGAGCTTCCTGGAAGGCTTCAGTCGCTTCTTTGTAATTCTTCAACTCGCGTAGTGCGCAGCCAATTAAATGTAAGTCATTTGCGGCACCTGAATCATTGCCATCAACAAGATGTTCCTGAACGCAATCGCGCATGCATTCGATGGTCTTCTCGTACTCTTTCGATGAGTACCACCATTCACCAAGTGTGCAGGCGAGATCAATCGCGAGCGGTGACTTAGATTCGCGAAGGAGATCAACCGCCTTGCTCATGGCATCGGCAGCTTCATTCATTCGCTTTAACTGATTGAGGTTGTAACCAATTGCGGAGTAAGCCTGTGCAAGTCCATCGAGAGAACTTTCTGGATCTAAATCTGCATAGATATCGCGAGCAGTCTCAGCGAGCGCAAGCGCTTCGTCATATTGACCGCGGGCATAGATCCGCGCACTTAACTCATAAAAGGTATTTGCTCGATCAATTCCAGTTACTTCAGGAATTCGCTCCCAGAGCATCTCTTCAGTGAGAATGTCATCCTGGCCGAGATCGTCGTCATCGCTCATGGTGGTACCCCCCTGTAGTGCTTTCCCAAACACTAGTGGGGAAGGTCGCTAACCTGCAGCGAAACGCGGGCAGATAAGATGAAGCCATGACCAATCCTGATGGCAGCGTAAGCCGACGCAACCTCCTCAAATTGGGGGCTGTCGCCGGCGCATCCTCGCTTTTGGGCGCTCTTCCAGCCGGGATTGCGGAGGCTGCCTCCCCTGACATCTCCAATGGATCTCGTTCGATGCCACAAGTCGCACTCACCTTCCATGGTGCCGGCGATAAGGCGATGGCGAACAAACTGCTTGGCATTCTCAAGAGCACGCAGACACCGGTTACGGTCTTTGCCGTTGGCGCCTGGCTCAAAGCTGATAACTCGATCGCAAAACGGATACTTGATGATGGTCACGATCTCGGAAATCACACAATGAATCACCTGCAGAGCAAGACTCTCTCCGCAGCAAAGTTGGACTCTGAGATCTCTGGCTGCGCCACCGAATTAATCTCATTGATTGGCAATCACGGAAAATTCTTCCGCCCATCCGGTACTCAATATTCAACGGCTCTCATTCGTAAGACTGCACTCAAGTATGGATATAAGAAATGTATCTCTTATGACGTGGACTCTCATGATTACCAAGATGTCGGTAAAGCGGCAGTCGTCAAAAATGTGATGAGCACCGTCAAGAATGGCAGCATCGTAAGCCTTCACTTCGGGCATCAAGACACCATCGATGCTCTTCCAACTCTGCTCACCCAGTTACATGCAAAGGGGCTCACCCCAGTAACTCTCTCAACGATGTTAGGCACCATCTAAATGAAGCATAAGAAGTTTCTGGCAGTCCTCGCTGCAGCTCCACTTCTCTTTGGAATCGCGAGTGCAACAACTCCACTAGCTGGAATGCCTGCTGTCACTGATCAGAACGATATCTATGCTGCCGATCGCCCCAATCAACTATCCGCTGTCGTTGCTAACTTCCCAGAGCGCGTCTACGTTCCCAATCACACATCAAATACGCTGACTGAGATCGATCCCAAAACATTCAGAATTATTCGCACGATCAAGATGAAGCGTGGACCGCAACACGTTGTTCCATCATGGGATCTCAAGACGCTGTGGGTGAATAACAACGAAGGTAATTATTTAACGCCAATCGACCCAATGACCGGCCTTGCTGGAAAGCCGGTATACGTACATGATCCTTATAACCTCTACTTCACGCCAAATGGTAAGTATGCAATCGTCATGGCAGAGGCAGATAAGCAGCTTGTCTTCCGCGATCCCCACACCATGGCTATTAAGAAGACCGTTCCCGTTCCATGTTCTGGCGTTAATCATGCCGACTGGACGAAGGATGGCAATCACTTCTTAGTCAGCTGTGAATTTAGTGGAACTCTTCTCTGGGTTAATACGGCAAAGATGGCGATTGAAAAAGTTATGAAGCTGCCGATTACAGCAAATAAGTCGCCAATGCCGCAGGATGTAAAAATCTCACCTGATGGTTCGACTTTCTATATCGCCGACATGATGTCTGATGGTGTTTGGGTTATGAAGAGCAACAAGGTCGGTGCATTTACTTTGATCAAGACTGGTAAAGCAGCGCATGGCATGTATGTCACCCGTGATTCCAAGACACTACTCATCACTAATCGTGGTGAAGGATCAGTCTCTGTTCTCCGTTTCAGCGATAACGCACTCATTGCTAAGTGGAAGATCCCTGGCAATGGCAGTCCTGATATGGGCGGTATCTCTGCTGATGGCACCCAGTTCTGGGTCTCTGGCCGTTATAACAACGTCGTCTACGTCTTCGATATCGTTCATGGCAAGTTCCTGCGCAGCATCAAAGTAGGAAAGGAGCCACACGGACTATCCATCTACCCTCAGCCTGGTAGATATTCCCTTGGCCATACGGGAGTATTTAGATAATGAAACTCAAGAGCTCAATCCCTGTGATCCTTGGTCGGATCGCATATTTGGCTGGTCTCTTTAATATTTTCAGTAACTCGCTTAGGCATTACAACCCACGTGCGGCAAAACTGGGTAACTACTTGCCAGTGTTGATCCACTCAACGGCATTCGCAACGCAAACCTTCACCGGTGTCGCCATGGTTATCTTGGGTCGCGGACTGATCCGTCGCAAACGTCGTGCCTGGATTTTGAGTCTGATTATTTTTAGTATCAATATCGGTTCTGACTTTGCCCGAATCAATCGTCATCCACTTCAAATTGCCGTTGCGGCGGTCTTCATTATCTTGCTCATTGCCTTCCGAAAAGAGTTTTACGCTATTTCGGATCCCCAAACAAAGTGGTTGCCGCTCATCGGCTTTATTCTCGCCTTTATTGTCATGTTCTCTATTGGGGTACTAGTACTTCTCAACCGGCATAGAGATTCGTTTGTTGGAAATCCTTCTATTTGGAATATTGTGCTTACCGTCGTTGAAGGCTTCTTCGGTCTAGCAGGTCCAATTGAGTTTATTAATTCACGTACATCGGACTATGTCGAGACGACGCTTGCCGCCCTCGGTATTTTCATCTTGCTTGTCCCCCTTGCTCTTTACTTCAGAAGAGTGAAGCCACTTCCCAAGATGAGCAATGAAGATATCGAGACCGTTCGCAAGCTCATCAAGCACGATACCGACCAAGATTCACTTGGTTATTTCGCAACCCGTCGCGATAAGAGCGTCATCTGGACTGAGAATAAAAAGGCAGGAATCGCTTATCGTGTTGAGAGCGGAGTCATGCTCGCGAGTGGTGATCCATTTGGTGAGTTCAGTTTGTGGCCAGATGCTATTGATGCCTTCCTAGAAGAAGCCCGCCTTCATGCTTGGACTCCGGCAGTCATGGGCGCCAGTGATCGCGGTGGCGAAGTCTGGGTTGAGCATGCAAATATGACCGCCTTCGATATCGGTGATGAAGCGATCATTAAAGTAAAAGATTTCACACTTGAAGGTCGCCCTATGGCCAATGTTCGCCAGATGGTTAACCGGATTAAACGCAAAGGTTATGTTGCCTATACCGCTCGCTGGTCAGATCTCGATGTCAATATTCGTGTTGAGCTACGTGGTCTAGCGAAGCAGTGGCGCTACGGAGTTCCTGAGCGTGGCTTCTCGATGTCAATGGATCGCTTTGGTGAAGATATCGATAGCGATGCCGTCATCACTATTGCAACTCTCGGTGATGAGATTAAAGGGCTTCTCTACTTCGTTCCGTGGGCAAATGAGGGAATCTCGCTCGACCGCATGCAACGCGATCGCGAAGCTGACGCTGGTGTGAATGAATTATTGATCGTGCAAACAGTTGAGTGGGCCCGTGAAAATAAGATTGAAAGTATCTCTCTCAACTTTGCAGCTTTCCGTTCGCTCTTTGAACGTGCCGAGAAGATCAGTGCCGGGCCAATTACCCGTGGAACGCGCAATCTGATCCGCTTCCTCTCAAACTTCTTCCAAGTCGAATCGCTCTATCGATTCAATGCCAAGTTTGATCCAGAGTGGCAGACCCGTTATTTGGTCTACCCAAAGGCGATCGATATCGCAAAAATTGGTTGGGCAGCAATCAAGGCGGAGCAATTTATTGGAAGCTTTAGATCAAAGGCAGTTAAGGAGTAGTTGCAACTGCGATTGGATTCTGCTCGTTGATCCATTCAAAGGCTGTTGATACAAATGGCTTCCATACGTTGGTGTTATGACCGCCAATAGGAATTGGGATGTATCGAATCGGTATTAATGTTGAAGCATCTTTCATGAAGTTTTGTGCAGCAGCATTTGTAAATTTATCCTTCTGGCTAGCAATAATCAGAAGATGCTGTGTTGAAGGCGTCTTCTTGAGAGATGCAATGAGGTCGTACTCATTTGTTAAGAAGTTCTTTTCGCGCTTGCTCACACCGAGTGAGAAGAGCGGCTTAAAATACCCGGCGAGCGATACCGCATTTGAATAGAGATCCGGATGGCGAATTGCGACCTGAGATGCACACCAACCACCTGTGGAATATCCAAATGAATTCCAAGGTCGGGCATCGACCCCCAAGAAGCGTGTTGCAAATTCATGCATATCGCTGGTGATCCACGTTTCAACCTGTGGGCCACCGACAAAGTTGAGGCACTCAGTATCTTCTCCAGGTGCAACATTGATCGCAGGGATTATTGCAATTGTGTTTTGGACTCGACCAGCATTCTCTAAATTCTCAAGCGTGGTAATCCCATCCATGCTGCCGATCCACGTTTGAGGAACTCCCGGATATCCAGGGAAGAGCTCAACTACTTGATAGTCATTTCCAACAGAAGGTGAAGATGGATTCGCCTCCATCTGCGCTGCAATCTTTGGTGGAAGTACAACAAAGACAACATCAGAGATTCCGGATGTAGCACCTTTAATTACTTCGCGGAAGATCAGACTTCCACCAGCAGTCCTACGTGCCTGAGCGATATCTTTCGCAGAAATCTGGGCAAGGAGATTTGGTGCAATAGCAATCTTTGAAAGTTGATTCTTACTGCCGAATAGATCTCCCCAACTTGCATAGAACTCACCGGCACGGTTGATTGTGATGCCCGTTGAAGCGAGGGCAAAGACCTGGATAAAGATGATGGCGCTAACCCGGCCAGTGATGTGTTGCCACTTGGTGGGGGTGAGCTTGTGCCAAAAGACGACCGTGAGCACGAGCGCAACGAGCGTGACCAGCCAGAAGAGAATCTCGGTACTGAGGCTGGAAATCAAGAGCACACTGGAGTCTATCGAGAACGAGTATCATTACCCCACGTGCGTTTCTTAAATAGCCCCTCATTCGATCTCACCTACGAGGATGTCTTCCTCGCTCCAAGTCGCTCAGAAATTTTGAGCCGGATGGATGTCGATCTCTCTTCCATCGATGGGACTGGAACAACCATTCCACTCATCGTTGCCAACATGACGGCAATTTCCGGTCGCCGCATGGCTGAGACGATCGCCCGCCGCGGTGGCATCGCCGTTATTCCTCAAGATATTCCACTTGAGATCGTTGCTCAAGTGATCTCATGGGTGAAGTCACGCCACACCTTCTTTGATACACCAGTTACTCTCGCGCCAACCGACACCGTTGCTGATGCACTCGATCTCATCAATAAGCGGGCTCACGGTGCTCTCATCGTTGTTGATGGCGATAAGCCAGTTGGAATAGTTACTGAAGCAGATTGCGAACGTGTTGATCGCTTCACACAACTCCATCTCATCATGTCGCGCGATTTGATCACGCTCCCAGATTCCGTTGAACCACGCGAAGCTTTTGATTTGCTCACATCACACCGCCGTCGTCTCGCTCCTGTTGTAAACAGCACGGGCGATCTTGTTGGAATTCTTACCAAGGTCGGTGCACTGCGTGCGACTCTCTACTCACCAGCTCTCGATGCCAACGGAAAACTTCGCATCGCGACTGCAGTTGGAATTAATGGTGATGTTGTTGCGAAGGCAAAGGCGCTCATCGATGCAGGGACTGATGTCCTTGTCGTTGATACCGCACATGGCCATCAAGCAAAGATGATTGAGGCACTCAAAGCGATTCGCACATTGAGTCCAACAATTCCGATTGTTGCCGGCAATGTCGTAACTGCTGAAGGTACTCGCGATCTCATCGAAGCTGGTGCTGACATTATTAAAGTTGGCGTCGGACCAGGAGCGATGTGCACGACCCGCATGCAGACCGGCGTTGGTCGCCCACAATTCTCTGCCGTACTTGAATGTGCGGCCGAAGCCGCTAAACATGGAAAACATGTCTGGGCGGATGGCGGAGTTCGCCACCCACGCGATGTCGCGTTGGCACTTGCTGCTGGCGCATCTCAAGTAATGATCGGATCATGGTTTGCTGGAACATTGGAATCACCAAGTGATCTCAACCGCGATTCAAATGGCCGCCTTTACAAGGAATCATTCGGTATGGCCTCTGCTCGCGCAGTAGCGGCTCGAACCGCGAGCGAAGGCGCCTTCGATCGCGCTAGAAAAGCCTTATTTGAAGAGGGAATTTCCTCATCCCGTATGTATATCAACCCAGCTCGTCCAGGTGTTGAAGATCTGATTGATGAGATTATCTCTGGTGTGCGATCAAGTTGCACATATGCTGGAGCGAATTCAATTCCTGATTTTTTTGCCAAGGCGATCGTTGGAATTCAATCCTCATCTGGTTATGCCGAAGGAAAACCGCTTAACCAATCTTGGAAGTAATTCTTCCTAATCGATTTCTCGCTGAGGGTCATTCGAGCCATCGAATGGCTCTTGCGGTTGTGAGAGCTTCCAATACATATAAATAATAAAGACGCCGAAGAATGGCCACTCTGCAACATAGACCCAACTGCGGTGATTGCCACCGAGTGCGCGATCTAATTCAAAGAATGCCATTAATACGCAGAGTGGAACACCCCATAAGACCCATTTACGATGTGGATCTGGTTGATTAGTTGGAGGCTGAACTTCCTTACTCATCTTCTGCCTCCGCCAATCGTTTCTCATTCTCAAACCAATCTTTCGCGGCTAAGACTATCCACATTGAGTCGATCAACATTCCCATCGCCCACATAATTGCACCACCAGTGTGCTGATCGCTGAGTCCCATCGACATCGATGTGTTCTGTGGCAGTGAGTGAAGGACTCGATTTCCTGAATAGAGGAAGAACCCAGTCATCGTCTCTGGCAACATCATCGCGAAGAGCGATAGAACGCGCTGTGAGTATGGAACTGGATATGGGTGCGGGTTTCCTTCCATCACTGGGTAGTAATAGATGACCCCACCGATCAAGAAGAGAATTAACTCCAGGCAATGGATATTGGGATTCTTCATGCCAGCGTTAGCGAGCGGTGAAAAATGGGTCGCGATTAGGACAAAGAGGAAGACCCCGAAACCAACCTCAGCCTTAAAGAGCAGTCGAATCAGTGGATTTCGAGCGAGCGCAGATCCGACTCGGCCGGCTCTGCCCTGCGACCCGAGTAAGAGCTTGAAGGGTGAGCCCAGGACGATCAGTGGTGAGATCAGCATCATCAACAGAATGTGCTGGACCATATGAACCCAGAAGGTATTGACCGCCTTATGGGGAACTGGGCCGACCAAGATGGCCGCCATAAGGGCCATGGCTAGGTAGAAGAGCCCCTGCCGGATTGCGCTGATATTGCGCTGTTTTTTAGCCTCTTTGGCATACCAATAGGTGGTCGCGGCCAAAACAACTGCAAAGGCAAGGTCCCAGATTGGGTTGAGTTTCACGAGTTCATCACTGGTCTAAAAACCTCGTTCTCTCACAGGAAATCGTTATAAAACTGGAGCAATCGGACACCCGAAAACCCTTTTCTTCGCTTAGTACGGAGCGTACCCTGCTCTTAAGGAATTCCTCACGGATATTTCACTCGGCTTTGAGAAAGGCCGACCCTCATGAGAAAGAAGGAACAAGTGGAAACTTCCACGCACGAAGTGTCGGGAGGTAAGCGCTTGATCAGCGCCGTCGCCTTCCTCATATTTGGTGTTGCAGTTGTCGCGACCGTGGGGTTCACCCTCCACTCAGTCTCAGCTGACTCGCAGAAGAAGAGTTATGCGACGGTCAACGGCACAACAGTTGTTAATGGTGCAACCTTGAAACACGCGTTTGTCTCAGAGAGCGTCTTCCCAGATGATGCAACAGCTCGGACGAATCACGTCAACCGAACGAACTCTCATCCTTGGCCTTTCTATACAGAAGAGCATCTTGTCCTTCCTGCTCATGCACTTGTCACTATGACTCTTAAGGTCTACGACGGTGGAGAAAAACTCAATACCAATTACTTTGCAAAGGTCGTTGGCACTGTCGATAACACTATGACCGTCGACGGTAAGCAGGTCTCTGAGTTAGCACCTGATGGAGTTCAGCACACCTTCACGCTCCATGGGCTCCCAACTTCGACTCAAGATTCAATGTTCGTAAACGTCCCGCTCCCAAAGATGAGCGATGACGAAATGACAAACAACAAGTACCACACCGTTGTCTTCTCCTTCGTTACCGGTGGAGCTGGCGAATATGTCTGGAACTGTGAATACCCATGCGGCGATGGCACCTACGCCAAGTTCGGCGCAGTGATGGGCCAAAACGGGTACATGTCTGGAAAGGTGAGTGTCGTCAATGGCTGATCACAATGCGGAGCAGTTAGCTCCAACACCAGGAGAACGCGCAAGTACTTTCTTTAAGCGCAAGGATGTTGTCAACACAGCAATTTACTTTGTACTGTGGACAGCACTCTTTGTTCTACTAGGAACGCTCTTCTATCCAAAGTGGATGCCAACAATCATGTCAGTGGAGATGAAATCCGCTGAGAAGATTATGATCTGGTTTACCGTGATTTCTGCGCCTATTGCAGCGATTGTTCTAGCGGTAGCGACCAATGCATTCATCAATGGGCACCGTGGAGATACTCCTCCACCTGATGGTCCAGCGGTTCGCACTAACGGCCCAGTCGTCGCAGTATGGACAATCACCTCAACCGTCTTTGCACTCGTTGCAATTGTTTGGGGCCTAACCGAGATGAACGGCCAAGCGGTTGCTGCAGCGAAAGATGCAAAGAGTGCAATCACTGTTGAGGTTACTGGCTCACAGTGGCTCTGGACATTTAAATACCCAGCACAAGGAATTGAGACTCATGAGCTCAATCTCCCAGTCGATGTCCCAGTCATCTTTAACATCAGATCGGCAGATGTGAATCACTCATTCTGGCCAGTTCAACTCGGTGTCAAGATCGACGCGAATGCGCAGACAACAACAGTTATTCATACGACTCCAACCATGGTTGGGCCGATCGATGTGAAGTGCGCAGAACTTTGCGGCCTCTATCACGCATATATGGAGACAAATGGCGCAGTGCAGTCACAGAGTGACTTCAATGCTTGGGTCACTGCACAAGGAGGACATAACGCATGAGCACTTTAGATAAGACACATACAAGTTCACGACCAGTTCCTAATCCAAAGCGGAGTCTGATCACTCGCTTACATATGGGTACTGGCGTCGTCGTTGGCTTGATCTTTGCTGCGATTGCTTACTATGCACTTCGGCATTCGCTACTCACATATACCGACAAGGTTGCAGATCCACTTACTCCTCATGATGACAATATTGTGTTGCTAGGAGCGATGTTCGCTTGGTCAATCGGTTTCCTTGTAGGTATCGGTGCATTTATTGGACCGTGGCGTTGGCTCATCGGTAAAGATCTCACCGATGAAGAGATTCTCTACATGGCGGGCGATGGCCAGGGTACTAAGCGTTACTTCAAGTACTGCACCGACCACAAGGTCGTTGGAATTCAGTATTTAGTAGGCGTGATGACGATGCTTGGCGTCGGTGGAACCATGGCAATGATGATCCGTACCAACTTGGCTCGTCCAGGTGGACACTTTGTTACCGCGACCGTCTACAACTCACTCGTTGGTTTGCACGGAATCACAATGATTATCGCGATGATTATCGTTGCAACCGGCCCATTCGGTAACTACATCATGCCAATCATGATCGGTGCTTACGATATGGCCTTCCCTCGCCTCAACGCCTTGTCATGGTGGGTTCTCTTCACTGCGATCCCTGTGCTCTGTAGCGCGTGGTTCCTCGGTGGTATCCCAACTGGTTGGACCGCTTATGCGCCGCTGAGCGTTCAAGCTGGGCCAGGTATGAATGCCTTTATTGCAACGATCATTATCTTCGCGGTATCAACTGCAGTTGCAGGTATGAACATCACAACAACCGTTGTTGCGATGCGTACCAAGGGTATGAAGTGGAACCGTGTTCCGATCTTTGTGGTTGGTTCAACAATTTCAGTTGCACTTGCTATCCCAGCATTCCCAACATTTATGTTGGCGATGGTTCAAACTGGACTAGATCGAACATTTAACACTGGCTTCTACGATGCCCACATGGGTGGAACTGGCTGGCTTTACGCCAACCTCTTCTGGATCATGGGTCACCCTGAGGTGTATGTGATCTTGATTCCTGGTGTTGCTGCACTGATGGAGATCGTTCCGGTCTTCGTACGAAAGCCACTCTTCTCGTATAACGCAGCGATCCTCGGATTCGCTGGTATCGCCGGACTCTCGATTCTCGTTTGGGCTCACCATATGTACATGGCAGGTTGGGCACCTTCGCTCAACGGTCCATTCATGGTGACGACCGAGATGATCTCGATTCCGACCGGACTGCTCTTCCTCGTTCTTATTGGAACGATGTGGCGCGGAAAGCCGTGGCTGAAACTTCCTATGCTCTCTGTCTTCGCATTCTTGTGGGACTTCATGATCGGTGGAATTACCGGTATCTATCTCTCAGATGTTCCTGCAGATAGCTATCTTCACGGTTCAATGTTCGTTACCGCGCACTTCCACTTCACACTGATGGGCGCAGCGCTCACTGGTGCAATCGGCGGACTTGCATACTGGTATCCAAAGATGACAGGTCGCATGCTCAATGAGCGCGCTGGTTACATCTCCTTCTGGTTCACCCAGATCGGATTTAACGTCCTCTTCTTCGGAATGTTCATGGCTGGTGCAGAAGGCCAACCACGTCGCGTGATGGATTACGCAGCTCTCTTCGCCCATTCAAATATGGTCTCAACCGCTGGCGCGTATAGCGTCGGTATCGGAATGATCATCCTGCTCTGGGCTGTTATCCACTCATGGACCAAGGGCAAGATCGCGCCAATGAATCCATGGGGTGCGAAGACGCTCGAGTGGACCGTTCCATATCCAGTCCCACTCACCAACTTTGATGAGCTTCCTGTCATCACAAGTGATCCTTATGGCTACGGAAAGGGTAAGTAACTCATGAGCCACGACACAGAGTTCCACGTACACCACGATTCAGATGCAGCTGTCGGTCGTCGTGAACGCCTTGGAGTAAGACTTCTCATCGTCGCAGATGGTGCATTCCTCTTCGGCATGATCTTCTCTTACTTCTATCTCCGTAACCTCAATGCTGGTGGCCAATGGTTACCAGAAGGAGTAAAGAAGTTCTCGACTGCATCCGCTTGGCTCGTTGCTCTTCCATTTGTGATCGCAGCAATTAGCCACCGAATCGGTCAAACTAGCAAGCAGACTCGAAATCTCACATCTGTCGTGACACTTCTTGTTCTCCTTGTTGGTGGTTACTACCAGATCCACCAGATGGCGAATATGCCATTCCTAATCAAAGATGATGGTGGGGTTGTCTCATTCCATGGTGCCTATGCATCGAACTGGGTTGTGATGGCTGGTTCTGGCGTCTTCCATTACTTCCTTGCGGCATTTATTGCCCTTGGAATCTTGCTCCGCAACCGCAACACTGATTTGCCAGAAGAGTTAGAGCTCTGGCGCCAGCGAATTGCTCAATCATGGTTCACATGGTGCGCAATAGCTGCAGTTCTTACAGCGATCACACTCTCGATCGTTTAACCGTTAAAGTGAAAACCCCCGCTAGCCAACCGGCTGCGGGGGTTTTCTTTTGAATGCGGTTACTTCGTCGCCTTTGGTGAAGGCTTGGTTGTAGGACGCTTCTTAATAACTGAAGTCTTGGCCTTAGCGACCTTCTTTGAACCTTCTTCAGCGGTTCCAGTCGATGCCTCTGACATCTCGTGGGTTGCTGTGCCTTCTTTGCCCTTAGTGGCTGTGTGCTTCATGGCCCCAGCAATAGTTGGCTTAGCGCTTGGTGATGCCGCCTGAGCGGAGTTTCCAAGGATAAGTCCGAGTGCGAGTGTTGTTGCTGCGATTGACGTGCTCATTGTTTTATTCATAGGAGCAGTCTAAAGGAAGGGCAAGCGACTATTATTGATAACACAGTAATCGTGGATATCCACAGGAAAGGCTCAGAAAATGGCTAACAAAGAACAAAAGGGCAATGCAAATACTAAGAAGGAGCCAAAGCTCTCTCTCAAAGAGAAGCGCGCTGCAAAGCAGGAGAAGAAGGCTTCAAAAGGGTAAATAGCCCTTTCTATCCGTGACGCTTACCGCCCAAGAGTTAAAGCGTCCGCGCCTGGCGGTAACGCTCACCTTTATTACCAATGGAATTGTCGGGGGATCTCTGGTCTCCCGAATTCCAGATTACAAAGCACGTCTTCATATAAGTAACTCGACTCTGGGAACATCGCTCTTCTTTGCCTCACTTGGAGTGCTCATTGCCTTGGGACCCGCTGGCCGCCTCGCTGCAAAATATGGAAGCCGGACAACCTCTTTCTATGCATCACTGGCCTTGGCCGCGATCTTTCCGCTCACAGGTCACATCGCAAATCTCGCATGGTTCTCTCTCTCGCTCTTTCTCTATGGTGCTTGCGCAGCAACTCAAGATGTTTCGATGAATACCCACGCCGTAACACTTGAACAGCAATCTGGTCGCCGATTGATGAGTACCTTCCATGGAATGTTTTCTGTGGGTGGTTTTGCCGGTGGAATCATCGGTGGACTTCTCTATCAAGCAAAAATTCCCGTTCAGATCCAGACACTTCTTATCTCACTCTTTATTCTGGTTGTAGCGCTTTCGATGAAAGAGTTCTGGCTGCCTGCGAGCGCAGATATTCATGAGCGCATTAAGGAGACAGCTTCGGGTAAGAGAAAACGCCCAACTCTCTTTATCGTTCTGGGATTAATCGGTTTGGCTGAGCAGATTGGTGAAGGCGCATCAGGAGATTGGGGCGGAGTACTCAGCAAGAATACATTCCACGCCTCACCATTTATTTCCACGCTCCCCTATATCTTCTTCTCAGCCGCAATGGTTCTTGGCCGATTTAATGGCGACCGTATCGCCGGAAAAATTGGTAATCAGAAGACCCTCGTTATCGGAGGTTCGCTAGCCGGAATTGGATTAACAGCCGGAATTCTCATTGGTCACAGCTATGGAGTCATCGCCGCCTGGACGATTGTTGGGCTGGGAGTCTCAGTGGCAATACCTATTCTCTTCAGCGCTGTTGGCTCACTTGCCACCCATAAATACCCTGGAGTCATTGCTCCAAGTGAAGGCGTCGCCATGGTCTCTGGTATCGCCTACTTTGGCTTCATCGTTGGCCCGCCATTGATGGGTTTTGTCGCGGATCAAATAACCCTTCGATGGGCAATGTTGATTCCAGCTGCCCTTTACTTCGTATTTGTCGCAGGTTCCCTTATTACAAAGGAATAGTCGACCCTGATAGATTCACCGTATGAGCAGAGAATTTAGATGGGGCTTTCTAAGTGCCGGTGGAATTGCAACAGCAGTAGCTGAGGATTTCCAGATTGCTGGATTAAAGATTCAGGCAGTTGGCGCACGAGATTATGCAAAGGCAAATGAGTTTGCCGATAAATTTGGAATCCCCAACCGCCACCAAGGATATGAGACACTCGTCAACGATCCAGAGATTGATATCGTCTACATCTCAACGATTCACCCACTTCACAAGCGCGACGCGCTCTTGGCTCTCAACGCAGGCAAGCATATTCTCTTAGAGAAGCCATTCACCATTAATGCAGGTGAAGCCCAAGAGATCTACGCCCTTGCTCAATCTAAAAATCTTCTTGTGATGGAGGCGATGTGGACAAGGTTCTTGCCGTCCATGAATGCAATTTTTGATGTCATCAATTCTGGTGCACTTGGCGAGATAGAGCTCTTGATTGCCGATCACTCCCAAGCTCTGACTCATGTCCCACGACTGGTCGAACGCGAACTCGGCGGTGGAGCACTCCTTGATCTTGGTATCTATCCGATTTCACTAGCTCATCGCATCTTTGGTAACCCGCAAGCAATCACTGCAAAGGCAAAGCTGACAAGTGAAAAGGTCGATGGAACCACATCCATGATCTTTGAATATGCCGGTGGCCAGCAAGCAACGATGACTACATCGTTCCTAGGTGCGGGTCCCGTTACAGCAACAATTATCGGTTCACTCGGAAGAATCGAGATCGATGGATCTTTCTACGGGCAGACCTCATTCCGCGTCTTTAACCGCAATGGTGAAGTCATCAAAACGTACAACGAGAAGATCAATGGTCAAGGTCGCCAATATCAAGCGATTCACGTTGAAGAATGTATTGCTGAAGGACTTACCGAGAGCCCAATCATGAGTCTGCGCGAGAGCGTCGAAATTATGCGGGTCATGGATCAAGTCAGAGCCCAGATTGGCCTTACTTATCCAACTGAGTAACAGTTAGTTCAGCGAACCAGATATCTCTGCCCAGAGGGGTTTTTCGAGCTGCACAGCAAATGTCGCAGTGAGGTGTCCGCCGTCGCGATAGATTAGCGCGCCATCGGAGATGGGGCTGCATGGATCGGTATTACATATCCATTCTGTCGGATTAACCCACGTTACATTCGTGGACGAAGCAAGATCGCGCTCCACAGTCAGCCAGTCGGTATTAATCGCCGTTGAAACAGGAGTGGCACAATTTTGCACGCTATCGAGCGAATTTAAGAGGCAATCCGGAAAGCTTGACGTTGAGATCGGTGTATCGCTGATAAAGATTGTGTTCTTTGAAGCCTTTTTTACCGCTTTTAAAGTCAGTGCCATGCCCAATTTCCACGCGCTTGTCTTTGCATCTCCACCAAGGACATTCCCTGATGGATCTATTGTTGCGAAGCCTCGTGTGCCGGTCACAAAGGTGATGTATGGCTTGACCTTTGCAATCTGTGCCAACGCGCTCTGTCGCCAGATTGCACAATTTGTCATCAAGATATTTGTTGATGGATTCCAAGCGGGAATTGATGCCGGCCAACATGAAGACATAGTGAGTGAGAGAAGACGCCACTTCTTAGCTATCGCCAACTTTTCGATTGCCGGAAACCAGCTGAGTGCATGAGAATCGCCGAAAAGAACGATAGTGGTCTTTGAAGAGAGATTTCCGTAGAGACAGGATGAGGTTGTCGCAGTGAGGTTCTGCTGAACGTGGCAGCGATCCTTGTAGGGCTTTGGTAAATCTGTTGCTACTCCACTTAAAGTTGTTTGAAGTGAATCCGGGACAGGGCCATCTATGAGGGCAGAGAATTGATATCCAGCTAATGGAGAAGGGGCGTCGCTTGCGAGCGCTTGGCCGGTGCAGAGAAGAGTTACTGCGGCGAGAATGATGATAGAGCGGTGCCTCACCCATTTAGTCTCACACTCCCATTGCCCCTTGCATAGACCTGGTTAAGAGGAATTACCTGAGAATTAGTTGTATGTAACTACCTTGAAGCGCTCTGTAGGAAGACCTATGAAGCCAGGCTTGCAGATAAAGGTCATTCCTGCCTCATGGGGCTCTTGTGGATCGTCAGAGTGAGAAGAGGTGATGATTAGTTGATCAAGATTCTCGCCACCGAATACGCACGATGTCGTCCGTTTCGCCGGGGTTACAACAGTTGCCGTGAGAGAGAAGTCATTTGCTGGATCAAAGCGTCGGACGGCGCTGCCCATCCAGAAGGCAACCCATAAACCACCTTCAGCATCAATTGTCATGCCGTCAGGGAATCCAAACTCATCGGGAAACCGAATTCCTAATCGCTTATGCGAGATATTTTCACCGTCATAGTTGAAAAGCCAGATAGAACGAGTGGGGCTATCGATGTAATACATCGTGGATTTATCGCTACTCCACACCGTTCCATTACTAATACTGACCTGAGACAATTTTTTTGAGATGGATAGGTCGTTGCTGCGTAAACAGTAGAGGCCAGCAACTTCTGGTAATTCTTCATAGCTCATAGTCCCGAACCAAAGATCTCCATCAGGTGAAACTTTGGCATCATTAAAGCGCATCGCATTGGGACCTTCGTGTCTCAAAATTGGAATAGTGAGATCTGGTCCAATACTTATTGGGCCATGGGTTGTCCCTAAAATAAGGCCCCCATCAGTTCGGGGAATGACAAATGAGACCTGATCTTCGGTTTGGAGTTCTTCGGTAATCCCAGTATCAATCGTTCGTGAGTAAACCCTCTTATTTAAAATATCCACCCAGCTAATCGAACTATTTTTATCACCATATGAAATTGGACCTTCGCCAAGCAAGCACCGACGCTCGTCAAAGATTTCAACCTTTGTAACGTCACTCATCTAAAGAGGCCTTAATTCGACGAACCTGAATAAAGGAGATCATTGCTCCTACGACTACCGCAAAGCCCATCTTCACGACCACATCGCCATGAATCGCCGCCAAGATCGCGGAGATCAATCCAGCTCCAAACATCTGCATAAGACCCATCATTGCAGCAGCAGACCCGGCCTTCTCAGGGAATGGATGCATTCCGAGAGTCATCGCATTTCCTCCGAGCCCTGGAGCGCAGCCAAAGCAGATCACTATAGGAATAAGTAACGCCCACAACGGTGCGTGCTTAATGGAGGCAGCCAAGACTAAGAAGGCACCAAGGGTTTGAACAAGCGTGAACTTTTTTAGCATTCCGATAACCCCGAAGCGGTGGATATAGGAGATATTGAGGCGGTTAGAGGCGATTAATCCAATGGCAATTACCGCAAAGAGCACTCCATATTTAGACCGTGAGACCCCATAACTTCCCATAAGTACCGCAGCAGAAGAGGAGACATATCCGAAGGTGACAAAGCTTCCGCCAATTGAGATAAGGGCTGCTGAGCGAAATTCATGGCTCTTACTTATTTCCCAATAGTTTTTGAAGGATTGCTGAACACCATGACTATTACGGTTTTCAGGAGGCAAACTCTCCTCTAGACCGACAACTCCAATTAGCACAATCGCACCAAAAATTGCGAGTGCAAGGAATAACCAAGGCCATCTCGCCCAATGCAAAATAAGTGCTCCGATTGATGGCGCTGCTGCTGGCGAGAAGACGAAGATCATTCCCATCGCAGACATCATCTTCGCCATCTCGACGCCACTGAGACGGTCTCGAACGATCGCACGAGAGATCACCATCCCCGCCGCACCGCCAAGAGCTTGGAGAAATCTGTAAAAGATTAAGGCAGATAAGGAAGTTGCAGTGGCACATAAGACAGAGGCAACGATGAAGAGGATCAATCCAAAGATTGCCGGATTCTTTCGACCAAATCGATCCGATATCGGCCCATAGAAGAGTTGCCCGAATCCAACACCGAAGGTGAAAGAGGTGAATGTCAGCTGTAGATCCACCATCTGCACATGCAGCGATTGCGCCACCAGCGGAAATCCTGGAAGGTAGATATCAGTACACATGGCTGTGAACATGGTCATCGCAGCCAATGTGATGAGGAGTCTGAATTGGTCGGGACTTTTCACCTTAGTAGTCACGAATATTTAATTTCGAGAGTTACTCCGCCTGAAGTCGCTGACTTATGAGCGAGAATTCCAGGTAGCGTGAAGCGAATCGCGTCATCGATGTTCATAGGTGCAGGACGTTCTCCAACAGCATCCATAACAAAGTCATCGACCATATATTGGTGTGATCCACCGTGACCATTAGAGAGCCCCTTGAACGCTGCCGGGAGCTGCGAACGGTCGTGGACCTTGGCAAAGCCACCATCCCAGACATTCGCTGAAACATAGCCAGGCTGAAGTGAATGGGGATTTTCGACATCAGAGAAGGTATTGATCTCATCTGTGACAATGGAGAAACTCTCTTTATTGGCCCATGATGCATAACCAACTTGTTGTTCAAATGATCCTTCGGTACCGAAGATGCTCATACGTACAGTTGGCTCAAGAGGGGCAGTTCCCACTCGCCGAAGCTCAGCAATTCGCATCACGCCACCATCGCTAGTCCGCATGAGTGCGATCTGATTACTCTGGTCGTTCCCCCACATGCTGACCTTTGAATCGAAAATTCCATCCGCAGCGCTATCTTTCATGCCAAGTGCTGTAACAGAAGTCGCACGAGCCCCGGTGATAGAGAGGATCGTGCTGACAGAGTGCGTGGAGTAGAGCATTGGTGGGAAGCTGGCACTGGCCTTCCATGCGTCTCCGCCATTCGCTGCAAATGCATCAACAAAACCATGGGACATATCGTGGAGGTATTCACCTTCACCATAAACGAATGCACCGAGCTCACCACTCTGGAATTTCTTACGGGCATAAACAACAGCTGGGTAGTAATAACTCGTCTCTGCCATGAAAAAGGTGAGTTGTGTCTGATCTGCAGCGATCTTGAGCGCAGATATCTCGGATTCAGTAATTCCCATTGGTACTGCGGTATAAACGTGGCGACCATTCTGCAGCGCTGCCAGCGCAATCTCGGCATGGGTCCACCGTGGCGTAAAGATTGCGACAGCATTGAAATCACTGCGCCAGAGTTCTTCAAGCGAAGAGAAAGTGCTCGTGATTGAGAATTTGGAGGCAGTAGCCTGTAAACGTTGAGGATCGAGCTCAACCATTCCCACTTCCGCAACCATTGGGTGCGCTTGGAAGAGATGGATGAAAGAGGCTGCAAACTGCCCGCCGCCGATAACTGCAACCTTCAAATTTTTGCTCATAAAGTTTGAGTCAATCGGGCAAGCATGAAGGAGAGTCTACTCGTCAGACTCTCTATAGAATAGAGGCATGAGCGCATATCCAGATCGCCCTAATACGGCCCTCATCGTTATCGATGTTCAGAACGGGGTCGTGGATTATTCCAAGAATCGCAATGAGGTCGTCTCAAGAATCTCAACTTTGGTTGAGAGGGCTCGTGAGAGTAAGACTGATGTCATCTGGGTTCAGCATTCTGAGGATGACATGGCAATTGATAGCGAGTACTGGCAGATTGTTCCTGAGTTAAAACCTACTGCTCAGGAGAAGATCATCCATAAGCTCTGGCGCAGCTCTTTCGAAGAGACAGATCTAGAGGATGTGCTGGAAGAGTTAAAGGTGGGCCATTTGGTGGTCACGGGCGCCCAGACAAACTACTGCGTTCGCCACACCATCCACTCGGCCATTGAACGCGGTCTTGATGTCACACTCGTTGAGGATGCCCACACCACAATGGATGACTCTTGGGGGAACACGGTAATTCCGGCTGAATTTATTGTTGCTGAGCTCAATCGATCATGTGCCAATTACGAA
>CAJBLC010000138.1 GCA_903953805.1 uncultured Actinomycetes bacterium
GGCCAAGCGATTAGAAGAGGTATGGATTCCCGGTAACCCGGATCCGATCATCTTTCCCCGACATAGCGAGGCGCTCTACCTCTTGCAAAGAATTCGAGATGAAGCACATCGATTCGCGATCACCTTCCACCGAAGCAAGCGCTCGAAAGTTATGTTGGAATCATTCTTGGATGAGATACCAACTCTGGGCGAGGTACGTCGAAAGGCCCTGCTTGAGCAGTTCGGCTCTGTAGGGGCGCTGCGTAAGGCCTCTGTAGAAGAGATTGCACAAATCCCGGGTATCGGAGAGAAGACTGCAGCGATTATCTGGGAGAGTGTGAGCAAGGAGCAGATTGAATCGACCGAAAGTGAGAGCTTTGCTGTCGATATGGCTACTGGTGAGATCCTTGATTCGTAAGGCAGGATAAGGCCATGTCTTCTGAGGTAGTCCTTCTAACGGGGATGAGCGGTGCCGGCCGTTCTACGGTTGCGCATGCGATGGAGGATTTGGGTTGGTATGTCGTCGACAATTTGCCGCCAGCGCTCCTACCAAACCTCTGTGAACTCACTGCCGCGAGCGTCAACAAGATCGCAGTTGTCGTTGATGTGCGAGGTCGTCAGTTTTTCGACGAACTCAATGGCGCACTCGCGGAGTTAGGGGAGAGCGGTATTGCTCGTCGCATCCTCTTTATTGATGCTGCCGATGAAGTCCTTGTACGTCGCTTTGAGGCCACCCGCAGACCCCATCCACTGCAAGGCTCCGATCGGATTGTCGATGGAATTGCAAAGGAGCGAGAACGTCTTCGTGAAGTTCGATCACTAGCGGACTTGGTGATCGATTCATCAGCCTTCAATATCCATCAACTTGAGAAGAAGGTAGAGGAGATCTTCCACACCGAAGGCGATGCCGACCTACGAGTCAACGTACTCTCCTTTGGTTACAAGTACGGAATTCCCGTTGATGCAGATCTTGTGATGGATTGCCGCTTCATTGCTAATCCTCATTGGATTCCGGAACTTCGACCACTGAACGGGTTAGATAAGCCGGTGAGCGAAAATGTTCTTGGAACTGCAAATACCCAAGAGTTCCTCGAGCGCTATCAACTTCTCTTTGAAACTATGGCGACTGGATTTTTCACTGAAGGTCGTAAGTACCTCACTTTGGCGATTGGTTGCACTGGTGGCAAGCACCGAAGTGTTGCGATTGCGGAAGAACTCTCGAAGCGACTCAATATGAAGTCAGATTTTCTTGGCCGTAAAATTGTGGCCAATCCGATTCACCGAGATCTCGGGCGCGAACTCTAATGAGCAATCCGAGAGTAGTTGCGCTCGGTGGTGGACATGGTCTTGCTGCGACGTTGACTGCTTTACGTACAATCACGTCAGAAGTAACTGCGATTGTCACAGTTGCTGATAATGGTGGATCAAGCGGGCGACTTCGCGATGAGTTTGGCGTCTTGCCTCCAGGCGATTTACGTATGGCACTTGCGGCGCTCTGTTCAGATGATGAGTGGGGTAGGGGTTGGGCCGATATCTTGCAGTATCGATTCACCAGTACCGGGGCTCTCAACGGCCATGCGCTAGGCAACCTACTTCTTACCGCGCTATGGGATCGCGATGGTGATCATGTTGAGGGCATTAAACGGGTTGGTGATCTCTTGCGCATCCAAGGTCGAGTACTTCCAATGGCCCTTGATCCACTCGATATCGAAGGTACATTCAATACTGCGTATGGTCGCAAGATTGTGCGCGGCCAAGTTGAAGTTGCTACAACAAAGGGAAGAGTCGAAGTCCTTAAACTCATCCCTGATTCACCACGTTCCACCCCTGAATCTCTTGCAGCCATTTCAGCTGCCGATTGGATTACCTTCGGACCTGGCTCCTGGTTCTCAAGTGTGATGCCGCATTTCTTATTACGCGAGCAGGCAGAGGCGATCGCCGTTTCGAAGGCGAAGAAGATTGTGATCTTCAATCTCCCAGAACCAGATAGTGAAGATGAATTTGCTGGCTTCTCAGCCCAGGAGCATCTCGCTCTCATTCAGAAACATCTGCCAGATCTCCATATTGATTTCGCTCTCGCTGATCAGGCATGCCTCAATCAATCACCAGGCCTTCAAGGAGCGGTTGAGGGTTGCGGTGGCGAGTTAATAGTTGGTGAATTGGCGAAGAGCCCAGGTAGCTTCCACCATGATCCAGGAAAATTAGCGCCACTTTTACGCCACATTTTCAATTGAACCCTGCTTAGATACTCACATGGCAATGACGGCGAGCGTAAAGGATGAACTGAGTCGACTCTCAGTGACAAAGCCGTGCTGCCGAAAGGCAGAGGTCTCTGCGCTCTTGCGATTTGCCGGCGGACTTCATATTGCAGCCGGTCATATCGTCATTGAAGTCGAGCTTGATACCGCACAAAGTGCGAGACGGTTGAAGAAAGATATTGCGGAGATCTTTGGCCATGACTCTGAGTTGGCAGTTCTCTCAGCTGGTGGATTGCGCAAAGGCTCTCGCTATCTCGTTCGTGTTACTTCTGATGGTGATGCTCTCGCTCGCCAAACCGGTTTAATCGATGCAAATAATCGGCCGATTCGCGGTCTGCCACCACAAGTGGTCTCTGCTGGAATCTGCGACGCTGAAGCAGCATGGCGCGGTGCTTTTCTTGCTCATGGTTCACTCACTGAACCTGGTCGTTCATCAGCTCTTGAAATTACCTGTCCGGGTCCAGAGGCAGCGCTTGCTCTAGTCGGCTCTGCTCGCAGACTTGGTATTACCGCTAAAGCCCGTGAGGTGCGCAATGTGGATCGCGTTGTCATTCGAGATGGCGATGCAATCGGTGCTCTCCTTACTCGACTCGGTGCTCATGAATCTGTTCTGGCATGGGAAGAACGTCGCATGCGTCGTGAAGTTCGAGCAACGGCCAATCGACTAGCAAACTTCGATGATGCTAACCTCCGCCGATCAGCTCGCGCGGCCGTGGCGGCATCGGCTCGAGTTGCACGTGCGATGGAGATTCTCGGCGAGGAGATCCCCGAACACCTCAAAGAGGCGGGTGAACTTCGCATCACACATGGCCAGGCAAGCTTGGAAGAGCTTGGCTCACTTGCAACCCCTCCGATGACGAAAGATGCAATCGCCGGCCGTATCCGACGCCTGCTTGCGATGGCTGATAAGCGCGCCCTCGACTTGGGGATTCCAGATACAGAGGCTGGGCTGAGCCCAGAGATGCTCGAGAACGATTAAAGAAGTTCAACCAGACGGGCAGGCTGCCCTGATAGGGTTAGGCATCACAATGTTGTGGAAAGCGGCCATTCGCTATTGACGAATGTGGCCCACTATCTGATGATCACTGACGATAGACCCCCCTCTCCTTAGAAGGCAGGATTACCGTGGTTCGTGTTGGAATTAATGGTTTTGGACGTATTGGACGTAACTTCTTCCGCGCAGCGCTCACTTCAGGCGCTCAATTTGAGATTGTCGGCATTAACGACCTCACAGATAACGCCACTTTGGCTCACCTCTTGAAGTATGACTCAATCCTTGGACCTCTTGGTCTCCCAGTCTCTTACGATGATGACTCCATCACCGTCAATGGCAAGAAGATCCGCGTCTTCGCTGAGCGCGATCCAGGCGCACTTCCATGGGCTGATGTAAAGGCAGATATCGTTATTGAATCAACTGGATTCTTCACCAAGGCAGCCGATGCGAAGAAGCACATTGCAGCCGGCGCTAAGAAGGTCATTATCTCTGCTCCAGCAACTGATGAAGATATCACGATCGTCATGGGCGTTAATGAAGATAAGTACGATGCTGCAGCACATACCGTGATCTCCAATGCATCATGCACAACAAACTGCCTCGCGCCAATGGCAAAGGTTCTCGAAGATAGCTTTGGAATCGTCAAGGGCTTGATGACAACTATTCACGCTTACACCAATGATCAATCACTCCAGGATCAGCCACACAAGGATCTCCGTCGTGCCCGCGCTGGCGCACTCTCAATGATCCCAACATCGACTGGTGCTGCAAAGGCGATCAGCTTGGTATTGCCTTCACTTAAGGGCAAGCTCGATGGTTATGCCATGCGCGTTCCAGTCCCAACTGGTTCAGCAACCGATCTCACCGTCGAACTCTCAAAGGAAGTTTCAGCAGCCGATATCAATGCTGCAATGAAGAAGGCAGCTGAAGGTCCTCTTAAGGGTTACCTCGAGTACACCGAAGATCCAATCGTCTCTGCCGATATCGTCACCAACCCATCATCATGCATCTTCGATGCAGGCCTCACAAAGGTCATTGGTAACCAGGTGAAGATCGTTGGTTGGTATGACAATGAGTGGGGTTACTCAAACCGTCTTGTGGATCTCGTTGGCTTTGTTGGAGGCAAGCTCTAATAGAGCGCATCTCTATGAACTCTCTCGAATCATTTGATTATGCTGGAAAGCGAGTACTACTTCGCTGCGATCTCAATGTTCCGATTAAAGATGGAGTCATTGCTGATGATGGCCGTATTCGTGCATCACTTCCAACTATTCAATATTTGATCGGTAAAGGTGCGGCGGTAATCATTACCGCCCACCTCGGCCGACCAAAGGGGGAGCGCAAGCCCGAACTCTCACTTGCACCTGTCGCACACCGTCTCGGAGATCTGCTCAATACGAAGGTCACCTTCTCCTCAGAGATCGTTGGCTCACAGGCTGCTAAGAGCGTTCAAGCGGGAGAGATCGTTCTCCTTGAAAACATTCGCTACGAAGCGGCTGAGACCAGCAAGGAAGAGTCCGAACGCATTGAATTGGCAAAGGAACTTGCCAGATATGCCGATATCTTCATCTCAGATGGTTTCGGGGCTGTTCACCGCAAACATGCATCTGTCTTCGATGTGGCGAA
>CAJBLC010000139.1 GCA_903953805.1 uncultured Actinomycetes bacterium
AATGTGAACTACTAGTGAACTTATCAGAAAACGGAAAATAAAGCTCGTTAGCTGGATAAAGCGGTCGTAGCGGTCTGAACTTTCTTGCCCCGCTTGTTGTGGTTGCTACGCTAAAAGTAATCTCGTGTCGGGTTGATGTGTTCAAAGCCCAGCGGCAATAGATACTGAAACAGTACACCATCGACGGCAGGGTCGCGCTCCCTCGCAGTGCGTTCGCCGCTTGCTCTAGTCGACCGTTTTTGGAGAGTCCTACTTGCCTTCAGGCACCTCCCGAGCAAGTCGGATAAAGCCTTAAATAGCTACCCTTTTTTTAACTATTTTTTAAGTAAAGTATGAGGCTTTACTTTGATAAGAATCTTAAACTCTGCTAATGAAAAAAACAGCTTTTATTGTTGGCGCTGGATTCTCAGCGGCCCTTACTAACGTAGATGACCCCTTAATTGGTAGTCAGTCCTTACCTACCCTTGTCGGCCTAGGCCAAGAGTTACTTACTCACATCAAAAAACAACTTGATGCTAATCCGACGGTCTTTAATTCCTTCTCACAACACACCAAAAACGAAGGTTTAGAGGCACTTTCATGTTACTTCTCAAGCATGTCAAGAAAACATTTTGATTTTGAACAATTCATATCATTGATTGCCTTTAGAGCATCACTCTTCAAAACAAACCTCAGAGATGATTTTCCAGACTTGCCGGGTACTGACCCTAGCGTTTTACGATTTATCCTGCACGGGCTATACGACTTTTTTGCTACTACGTTGTCTTATAGCGGCGCATCTCTTGCTCAGCGGAACTTCATCTACAAAGTAATGGATTCGGCCCGAGCATCGGCACTTCAAGGGCACTTTCATAGAATTCGTGCAACAGGACAGGCAACGTTTATTAGTTTTAACTACGACGGAATCTTAGAAGCTCTTTTGAGTCATGCACTTAATCAACAAATTGGACAATGCCCATACTTGCCTGAAATATCACACGGTATTCCCTTGGTCAAACCTGAAGATCTAGTTAAAACGCATGAATTTATTTTGCACGATAAAATTGTCGAACCGATCAAAGTAATTAAACCGCACGGCTCAATGCACTTTTTCCCGGTCCGCGAAGAAATGCGTTCTATTTTGGGTGGTCCATCAATGGTGGCTCTATCCCCAGTGCTAGACATTGGATTTGATTCAAAAACCATGAAGCGGGATATTGAAGAACTACATGCTTGGCAATATATCAGTTCAACACCAATGATTGTTCCTCCGGTTATGAACAAAGATTCATACCTAACCTCAGACTACTTCCGTGAAATGCTGAGACTTACTTTTAAGATCGCTTCTGAAGCAGATCACGTAGTTGTATTGGGTTTTAGCCTTCCACCATCTGACCTGCATATTACCGCAGTTTTCGAATCCATTAAATGGGAAGGAAAGCGTGTTTCACTTTGTTACAAAGGTAGTGCGAACGATACGACATTGGATAACTGGAAACGAGTTACTAACAATGCATCTGTTGATGTTCTTACTGATCAAGGTTTTGACTTTTCATCAACCGAGAGCATTGATCAGTTCTGGTCAAAATTCTGCTTATTGAATACTTAGAGTATCAAGGGTCAGAAACTCTTTTAGCGCGTCTCCCCGGCTAGGATGTCGAATGATAACAAACGGAGCAACCAGTCGAAATGGCAACCTTGGAGCAATCTGAATAGGGGGAGTAAATACTACTACGCCCCTGCCACATCACCTTGCATGGGGCCCGAACTAGTTTCTAGGAGTTGAGGTTCATATCATATGGGGTGCTCCAAGCTTGTCGAAATAGTCACGACCATGTTTAGCTTAGAACAAACCAATGAGCAAACCTTATATTGCCGTATTAAACCAATTTAACTTAAAAACCGATCTGGGGAATTGAGCTCCCATTCATACAAGAGTTTGCCCAGATCGAACATCAGCAGCCTTCGTTGATTGTTCGTATATTAGCTGTTGAGGTCGTCCAACAACGACTGCTTTGCCTTTCCGCAAACGAGGTAAAGGGTAAGCGCATCTACCGCGGGCATTCCTCCATTCATTGGTAGCATGGATAATACTTGTCGAACGACTTGAAACCGACAAGTAGTGCAACGGCTTGATGAAGCCTTACAGCCAGAGGCTCAACGATGGACCACATAGGGAAGTGCTTCATCCCAGTCTTGATGTACCGAAGCCCCTGCTGATCATTTAACCTGACAAGCATTCTCATGGCGTCAGCATCCACGCGGCTCTCCTCAAACACGTCGTTAAGACCGAGTTCCTTGGCTTTGCGATAGCAAGCATGCAAATCGTGACCGAATTTATTCACTAGGTCCTTTACACTCACGCCCTTGTATCGAAGGAATGCCTTGAGCGTCAACTCGATTCCGTGAAGCGCTAAAAAGTAGACCGGTACTGGTGAAATGTGGCTAGGCGTCGGGTCGTGAGTTTCGACGACCATCGCCGCATTAAGATAATCATACGCGTATCTTGCAAGGCCGATAGCCGTGGTCCGGTCTTCGTCGGTAATTTGAGTATTCATTACAACCTGCTGTATGTTTGAAATATTTGGCTGAAAGCTCGCCTTAAATGCGATTTTTTTTGAAATTATCTCAATCAAAGCTCTGTTGAGTAAATCAAGATTTACTAATGCTGCACCCTGTATAAGATAACCACGACAACCATCATGTCGATGAATTTCAATTTTGACGATACTTTTTTGGCCATATCGTTTGCAGCGACATAAGCGGGAAATGTGCCTTCGAATTATAAAAACATCGACAAATTAGACCAGAGATGTTAAAATGCATGAATCTTCAATGAAAAATCTTTCATGTCAGCAACCGCTTCACTGTCCACTTCTTCCCTGCGGGGTGCCACTGCGCACCTAGCAGATAAGCTGAGAGCCGGTCATGTCTATCGCCGGGAGGATCTCGCTCGCCTAAGCAATTCGGTGGATCGGCATCTGCGTGAGCTGATCTCACTGGGCAAACTTCAAAAGCTGGCGCAGGGGCTCTACCACGCTCCCAAACCGTCGAACTTTGGCCCCCTCCCCCCAGCCGACGATCAGGTTGTGAAGGGATTTCTGCGGGACAAGGAATTCCTGGTGTTTTCGCCTTCTTCTTACAACGCCGTGGGCCTAGGCACCACGCAGCTCTACAACCGCACGCTGGTCTACAACCACAAGCGCCACGGCGTCTTCCGCTTAGGAAATCGGCAGTTCGATTTCCGGGTGAAGCCCCGCTTTCCAAAGAAGCTGTCTCGCGAGTTTCTCTACGTAGACCTGCTCAACAACTTGGACGAACTGGCCGAAGATCGTGATGTGGTGCTCAGCCAGGCTCGCAGCAAGCTACCCTCTTTCGATATGGCTCGACTGCAAGAGGCCGTAGAAAGCTACGGCAACATGGCCACGCGCAAACGGTTCCGGGAGTGGATCGATGGCTGAGTTTCTTCACGAGCGACGCGACTTCGACCAATTGCTCGCGGTTGTTGCCAACGATCGAGGCCTTGACCCCATGCTGGTCGAGAAGGATTATTGGATCATGCACGGGCTATGGGGCCTGCAAGCCCAGGGCTTTGTGTTTGAACTCAAGGGCGGCACCTCTCTGTCCAAAGGCTTTGGGGTGATCCATCGGTTCTCCGAGGACATCGACATCCGTATTGAACCGCCGAGCGACATGGATGTGAAAACTGGCCGCAACCAGGATAAGCCCGCTCACATTGCCTCGCGGCTGGCTTATTACGACGAACTGGCCAAGCGCATCAGCATCCCTGGCATCGACAGCGTGGAGCGGGACACTTTTTTCGATGACGAAAAAATGCGCAGCGCAGGCATTCGCCTGTTCTACTCACCCTGTGCTGCCACTGTGGCCGGGGTGAAGGACGGCATCCTGCTGGAGCTTGGGTTTGACGACACGGCACCCAATCGACCGGTCACAATCTCTTCATGGGCCTTGGACTTCGCCTTTGGCAGAGGCGTAGAGTTGTTGGACAATCGGGCGGTGAACGTCCTGTGCTATGCGCCGACACACACCTTTGTTGAGAAGCTTCAAACCATTTCGACCAAGTACCGGCGTCTTGCCGAGGCCAAAGAGTTCCCGGCCAACTTCCTACGGCACTACTACGATGTCTACTGCCTGCTTGATTTGCAGGAAGTGCAGGAATTCATGAAAACGCCTGGATATCAGGAAAGAAAGCAGCAGCGCTTTCGAACAGGCGATGAATTGGTGATCTCCAAGAATTCAGCATTCACATTGAACGATCCAGAGCAACGGGCGCTTTTTGCTCGTGAATACAGAAAGTCTTCTGCTCTCTACTACCAGGGACAGCCTGATTTTGATCAGCTACTTGCCAGAATTGGCGAGCACCTGAATTCCATGTGATGTGACCAAGATCATGAACAGACAAGCACTACTAACCAATGCCCCGAATGATGCTCAGTGGGCAGCCAAGTCCAAAGCAGAAAAACAATTCGCTCTAGTTGATCTGGCCATTGCGGCACTGTCCGAGTGTGCGGCCAATGGGCAAGAACTGGACTCATGGGAAGCGCAGCAACTGCGCAACGCACTTGGTGCCGTTCACTAGTCTCGCGTGAGCAAGCTCCGTGTTAGTAGAGCCTCGTTATTGCAAAATCAGCATACTGGCCACTTCCTTTTTCCTCCGATGAGCCCTCGATTTAATGATGACGCCGTTGCTGAAATAGTCGCTGCGGATGCGAGACAGGCTTCGCCAGCACAAATGAAGGAGCTATACGTCAAGCGGAACACGTTCAATGTCGGACTAGACGAGCCTGTATATCGGATAGTGGAATTGCGGTACTTTTTTGAAGACTTGAATGGTTGTTACCTCACGTACACAAAGATTGACAAGTCGAAGTGGGGTGATTCGAGCGAGAACCCGATGCTTAACCGTCCTTTTCCCGACCCGGTCACAGGTCTCCACCTAACCCTGAATGGTCTGGTTGAGAAGGTCTACGGGTCCTGCTGGTCCAGTACGCCCTTCGATGATCCCGACCAATGGGCGATCTTCTCACGCAGCCAGCCTTCGGTGCGCATTCAATCCACCCCTCGCAAGCTACTTACGACGGCGATGCACTTAGGCAATTCGGACTATATGCACCAGCACGTGATGGGAAGAATGGAGTACGGAACGGATGCACAAATCGAAGCCTACTTTGCTGATCAAAATTGGCAGAAGCACCTTGACAGCTTGGGCCAAGGCATAGTTGCATCATTTTCCGCCTAAGCGAATCGCTACAGTCTGAGGATGAAGTTCGCCTCCTGTACGACGGCATGAACAACACTTGGGACAAGACGAAGGTAATACTCGTCGATCACTTCGCCAAGCTACCGTTTGACAGGACTTCTGTCCTGGACGCAGTCGTCGTGGGTCCGTTCGTGCAAGATGGTGGCGAGCAGCATGTTCGTAATACTCTTCACAAGCACAATGTGCGCTATCCCGTATCTAGTAGTTTGACCCGTACTCATTCTGGGTAGCTCAGATCTGGCAAAGGTCCGTCAATGCTCCTTTGCGTTTGTCGCATCCGGCCATCGGAAACTTGGACCCCCTCATTTTGAAATTCTCTTCGAGAAATTTCTATCTTTTATTCAAGTGATTTTTCGAGAGAATCACCTTCTACTCTTTCTTGATAAATTTTTTGAAAACTAGCCGCTTCAAAATTCCACTTTTTCGCGATAGGCAAAGTGATGCTTCCATCAAGAACTTTTTGCGCTGACTCGAAAAGCGTCGCATAAATCGCGATGAAACGAGCCATTGAC
>CAJBLC010000140.1 GCA_903953805.1 uncultured Actinomycetes bacterium
CTCTTCGCTCTTAGCGATCCTCATCTTTGTGATCCCGTTGTATGGAGCATCTGTTTATAGTTTTAAGGGGAGTGGCGGCAAGGGTCACTCATGGGTCAACTACCAATGGCTGATCCACGCTGATGGTTTCTATCCCAGCCTCTTTACTTCGCTGAAGCTTGCGGTGCTTGCCGGTGCGCTTAATCTGATCTTGATGGTCCCAACGATGGTCTATCTGAATCTGAAGGGGCAACGCTTTAAATCTCTCGTTGACTTTCTGTGCATCTTGCCATTGATCATTCCGGTTGTCTCGCTCGCCATTGGTGCTCAAGTGGCAATGCCATCAATCTTGCAAAACACTCAATATGAACTCGTATTCTTCTTTGTCATCATCGCCCTTCCCTACACATATCGCGCACTAGATACTTCCCTTCAGACTGTCGCACTAAAAACCTTAGTTGAAGCATCAAGAAGTTTGGGAGCATCATGGACTCGCACAATTATCCGCGTCATCGTGCCAGCGATCCGCAGCGGTATTACTGGCGCACTCTTTTTGACATTTGCATTATCGATCGGCGAGTACACGATTACATCGCTCTTGCATTGGGAGACTTTTCCGACGTGGACTGTTGTCGCAGCGCAACAGAACATTCTGGGTGCTATTGCGATCTCTGTCTTTAGTTTTGTAGGGGCTATTGCGCTCCTTTCGACGATCGCCCTCTTCTCCAAGAAGGGTGCGCAACGAGTAGAGGTGGATGAATGAGTAAGAAAGATCGTGCAAGCAGCACTCTTGAACTCCGAGGCATTAGCCGCCATTTCGGGTCAGTAAAGGCGCTTGATGGCCTAGATCTCGTTCTTGAACCAGGGGAGCTCGTCGCCCTACTCGGACCATCAGGGTGCGGTAAGACAACTGCGCTTCGTATCGTGGCTGGATTAGAGGTCGCGACTTCCGGTGAATTGCTGGTCAATGGCGTTCGCTACAACGAGACCCCAGCAAATGAGCGCGATATGGGAATGGTCTTCCAGTCGTACTCGCTCTTCCCAAATCTCACCGTCTCAGAGAACATTGAATATGGCTTGCGGGCTCGTAAAGTTGATTCAGATAAGCGGGCAAAGAAGATTGCAGAGATGCTTGAGCTTGTCGCACTGGAGAGCAAGGCGAAGGCCTATCCACATCAACTCTCTGGTGGCCAACAACAACGCGTTGCCCTGGCTCGCGCCTTGGCTATTCAACCTCGTGTTCTACTCCTTGATGAACCACTCTCCGCCCTTGATGCTCAAGTTCGCGGTCAGATCCGTGAAGAGATCCGTCGTATTCAACTGGAGCTCGGTATTACGACTCTCTTTGTTACTCACGATCAAGAGGAAGCGATGGCGATCTCAGATCGCGTTGGTGTAATGAGCCATGGCAAATTAGAACAAATTGATAAGCCAATCGCGTTATACAACACTCCGGCAACACCATTCGTTGCATCATTTGTTGGTCTTGCTAATCGCATCCCCGCAGAGATCACTGCAAAGGGCAAAGCTCGTGTATTGAACCAAAAGGTAAATATTCTTGAGAGCGCGGAATCATTTGCAGAAGGATCAAAGGTCAATGTGATTATCCGCCCCGAAGCGCTGGAGCTCGTATCGGAGTCAGATGCTGATGCGACTCGTGGAATCGTTGCACTTAAGTCATTCCTTGGGCCGATGACTAAGGTGGGAATAGCTGTTGAAGGTGCACCACTCATCCATCTCAATATCGCAAGCCGTGAAGTTCGTAAGCTAGAGATCGGCGACAAAGTCGCCTTCAAGATCGCAAGCGATGAAGTAATGGCAGAACGTGTCTGATTCTCGTAACCGTCGCATCGTTCGCGGTGCCCCAAATGAACGTGGTTGGGTCGAACTCGAAGAAGCTCCTGGTGAAACGCTGATTGGTGTTGCGCCATCAGTTGATGCCGAGCCTCTTCTCACCTTTATCCACATCTCTGATCTTCATATCTGTGATGCTCAATCGCCAGCGCGCGTAGAGTTGATGGATCGTTTTGCTGATCCTCACCATCCGATGTCTGCGCTCGTTCCATTTGTCGGTGCCTATCGAGCGCAAGAGATCATGACTACCCAGACTCTTGAGTCGATGATTCGTACTGTTAATTCTATTAAGCGTGGCGTTTACTCTGATCGGGCCGTGGATTTCGTGCTTGCGACTGGCGATGTCACCGATAACGCCCAAGCGAATGAACTTGATTGGTACTTCACGCTTATGGAAGGTGGCAAAGTCCACCCTGATAGTGGCGACTTCGATCATTGGGAGGGCGTGGCTCAACGAGACCCAGAAAAATACGACCCTTCATATTGGAACCCTGAAGGAACGCCTGCTGGCTGCGAAGATGATTTTCCACGTTCGCTCTATGGCTTCCCAGTCATCCGCGGATTAACTCATGCAGTGCGCCAACCATTCCAAGCGACAGGGCTAGTGCATAAATGGTTTGCAACGCATGGAAACCATGATGCACTTCTACAAGGCACGGTGCCACCTAATGCCGAACTTGTCGGAATTGCAATGGGCGATAAGCGATTGACAGCACTTGCTCCAGATATCGATCTCACTCAAGTATTTGGTGGTTGGACCATGGTTGGCCCAGCGGGGTATGTAAGCCCTAATGGTGGAACATTCCGCGAACAGAATTCAGATGAGCGCCGTCGCTTTAATGAACCATCTGATTGGGCAAAGTTGCATCTCCAGTGTCTTGATAAGGGGCATGATGGACATGGACTCACTCAAGCAAACGCTGATGCTGGAACCAAATATTGGTATCGCGATATCAATGAGTTCCGGTTGATCTCACTCGATACCGTAAATATCAATGGTGGGTGGCAGGGTTCATTAGATGAAACTCAATTCACGTGGCTCAAAGATTTACTGAATGATTCAACCGATAAGAAAGTAATCCTCTTCTCGCATCATCCACTCCATAGTCTCTTCAACGATTACGCACCTGAGGGTGCAGTGCGCAGAGTTGCACGCGAAGAGTTGGAAGAAGAGCTCTTACAACACAGCGAAATTATTGCCTGGTTTGCCGGACACGATCACGATAATCGAGTGCGCTACATCGGAACTGAAGGCGTCAACGGCTTCTGGCATATCTTGACTTCATCACTGATTGATTGGCCGCAACAAGGTCGCGTCGTTGAAATCCTTCAAGATGGGGATGAGATCGTTATCGCGACTTCTGTCATTGATCATGAGAGCCCAATTGATCTAGCTATGGCGACCGCGGAGTTGGCCGATCCGGTAAATCTTGCTGGCATCTCTCGAATCCTGTCGGCTAATCACTGGCAGCGCCGTAAGAAAAATGACTACTTCAATGAGCTCGCCGCCGGAGAACCCGCCGATCGAAACCGCTTTCTGCGCCTCACCCGGAGTTTTTAGGGGTTAATTCTCGGGGTTATAGAGGTAAATCTCACCCTTTGCCATGATTAAGGGGTGAGAAAAATCGAGCCACTGCCGGGGGTCTCTCTCGCCCGTCTCACCCCACCACCTGCGATCCCTGAATTCCTCTTCCGTCAGAGGTTGATCGAGCGCCTGAATCGACCAGCCCCTCGCGCCAACTTTATTGTCGCTCCAGGTGGTTTTGGTAAAACCGTTCTCGCATCGCAGTGGGCGGCGCAAATTGAAGGTCCAACTTTTTGGTATTCGATTGATACCCACGATGGTGCTCGCGATTCCTTCTTCCACATCATTCAAGGTCTGCGCATGGCGGTACCAGGAATTGCACCATGGGCTGAGGATTACATCAGCGAAGAGTTCGACTATCTCGATCTCACAAAGAGACTTGCAAATGAATTAGGCGAAGTTGGTAAGACGGTGAATCTCATCTGGGATGGCGCTGATAACTTCAGTCCGGAATTCACTCCTGCGCTACACCTCTTTGCTGAAATCGCTCCGTTGAATCTTCGAACACTCTCGATCCGAAGCTCTATACCGA
>CAJBLC010000141.1 GCA_903953805.1 uncultured Actinomycetes bacterium
CCTGAGCGGATCCAGCCTCAAAATCTCGCCTGAATAAAATCCCCAGAACCCATCCGATATCCCCCAACACGCCTAGCCTCGAGGGTACCCTCAGCATGTACGCACGCTCAGCTCGGGAAGCACTCGAGCATCACAACGAGTTGCTGCGGCGATAGGAGGGTCACCATGGCCGAGAAATATGTAGGAAAGCTTGAAGATAACTCTGGCGCTTACTGCGTAAAGTGCAAAGAGAAGCGTGCCTTCGAAGGCGAGATCAAGGTCTCTGATTCTGGTCGCCGTATGGCACAGGGCATCTGCTCTGTCTGTGGCACAAAGCTCAATCGCATCTTGGGTAAGGCTTAATTCTTCACTAGCAATAATTCACAGTACTGAATCAATATCCGTACTGGCTCAATATCAGTATTGAGTAGAACACCCCGTTCGCTCACCTCTCGAGGTCGAGTGTGCGGGGTGTTTTCATCTGTGCGCGATAACTCTCATTTTGAAGGCCATTTCCCACATTTCTCATTCTGCTCTACCTAGAAATCTGCCGGTAGATAATTCTGCGCAGCGTGAAGCAGATGACCTTTCCCCGAATTCGCCCCTCATTACAGATTATTGCGCGGGAGAGCGGTGCTATCTACATCGGTAACGCACATGAGGGATACGAGCTTGAAGCAGATCCGTATCTGCCAATACTTCGCAGTTGCACTGGGCGATCTACTATCTCTGAGATTGCTGCCCACACCTCGCGCAGACCTGCCGACGTAGAGTCTCTCCTCACTCAATTATCTGAATTAGGTCTCATTGAATTTCTCACCTCTCCGTATATAAAAGGCCGGAGCGAGTACGTGAGGCAGGCACACATTACGGGAGATCTCATCAATCAAGAGCGAGAAGAGATTGAGTGCAGATTGATCTCACTACGACATGACGATGGCGGTGAATCTGAATGGCGCTCGCGTGCTTCGCTCTCACTCATGATCACTGGCGATACACGTGTAGCGAGGAATCTCCTAGCGCTTCTCTCCGCAAGTGGCTTTCCTCAGATTTCACTTCTTCTTGAAGGAAATGCTTCGCAGCATATTGAGATTAGCGATATCAATAGCCTGAGTGTGACGACCGATGATCTAGGAAAAAATAAGGTGAACCACCATCGTGATCTTGCCAGGCGAAGCACGGTTGGCTCCGCGCACAGTAAGCAGAACTATGCCTATCGAGACTCTGGGTACCGAGACTCTGGGTACCGCAACAGTCCTCACTTCATCATTGCAACAACGATGCCGCGTGCAGATGAGATTCAACGCTGGCAGAGTGAGGGAATTTCGCATATTGCCTTGGGGGATCCGATTGGAAGCGAGATCGAAATTTTCCCCATTATTACGCCCGGGCTAGGGCCTTGCTTACAATGCATTGCTCTTCACAAGGCAGATGCCCTGCCTCACGATCTGCGGGCCATTACCTATTCTCGTCATCTTGAAAAGGGGCCCGGCGAACTTCCAGTTGGAGCTGCTGCGCTGCTCGCCGCCTTGCTCACATCAACTGTGATCGATTGGGCCTGGCGATATACAAGCAGCATGAGTAGCGCACATGGTGCGAGTAGATCTCACGAAGAGGGCAATATCTCTCGGGTGATCAACTTGCTTGAACCAATGGCGCAGCCTCTTGAGCGAAGGTGGAACTTTCACCCTGAGTGTGGATGCGTGGACGTCCGACGCCGCGCTTCGCCGCGATGACCTTCCCATTATCAAAGAGCTCTCCGCCCCATACGCCAGCTGGTTCACTGCGCGAGATCGCACCCTCTAAACAGGCGCGTTGCATTGGGCAACTTGCGCAGAGCGATTTAGCAATCGCGATCTGCACGCTCTCCTCGGAGAAGAAGAGCTCAGGGTCAGCGGTGTGACATGGCAGTGTGAACTCATCACCATCCCCGGTTAATGAAGTTACCGATGCTAAACCAATCTTGGCATCGCTCCCCTCGGCCCATCCTGGGAGTAGTAGCTCACTGAAGAGAACACTCACGTTGATCACTTCCTCTCACTTGTTTTCTCTCGTTCTTCTTTTGTATTGATCTGGTTCTTGTTTCTGGTTTGTCTGGGGTAGAAATAAAAAAGGACCGCATATCCTTTACGGATCTGCGGCCCCTGGTGGGTTCTATCGGTTACCCGATACTCCTCCAGGATCCGCCGCTTCCGTGCTTCTTGCCATAATTCGCACGAGGTGCATAAAAGGCAGGGGCATAGGTAAATGCGGTTGCTGATGTGAAAGTGGATCGCCAAGTAGCGGCTGCAGTTGCGCTATCTACGCGCACCGCATCCGTTGCTCTTGAACTCATCACGATCTCCACGGATTTAGGGTAGAGCAGAGCGGTAGTGGCTCGCAAGGTAATTAATTTTCTGGAGATCAGGCAGGGATGAGTCCTGCGAGGAATGGGCTTGGTGAGCCTGAGGTACTGAGGTGAATCTGGCGCTTGGCACGCGTGAGACCCACGTAGAAGAGGCGTCGCTCCTCCTCAAAGGTGGCAGGTGCAAGGGTCGCATCTGAAGATCCCGAGGTGAATGGAAGGAGTCCATCATTTACTCCTACAAGGAAGACGTGGTCCCATTCCAAGCCTTTAGCGGCATGCAAGGTAGAGAGCACAACTCCGGGAAGAGCTGGTGGATTGTTCTGCTCGGCACGATCTTCGAGCTCTCGCAGATATGCGCGCATCGATGGTGCGCCATCGGCATGCATCGATTGCGCTAAACTCATGAGCGCCCGAATGTAATCGGCATCGCCAAAGGGTCTGAGTACTGATTCAAGATCCCGCAACCAATTTTCATCCTGAGGAATAACAGAAGCACTTCGAATAACGCGCATTGCATCTCTCACATCAACGCGATCGAAGAAGCGTTCAGCGCTCTTCAGCTGTGTCTCAATGCCACGAGCGGCAAGATCGCGTTCAAAGAGATCAAGTTGCTGATTGGTGCGAGCAAGGATTGCGACGCTCACGCTCTTGAGGTCAAGCTCAGCAATTCTTGATCCAACGTGGGCAACCTCTGCACTCGACGTATTAAAACTTTCAAGTTCGAAATTCGCTCCATGAGTATTCATCGAGACGAGTTGTTGATCTGAATGAGAGGCGCTCTGACTCAAGACCTGATTAGCAATCTGAATAATCTCGGGAGTTGACCGATAACCACGTGTCAGACGAACGACTTTCGCCTCTGGGAATCGACCGGTAAATCCAAGTAAGAAGGATGAAGTCGCACCAGCAAATGAGTAGATCGTCTGAGCTGCGTCGCCAACAACACAAATATCTTCTCTATTGCCTAACCACAGATTAAGGAGACGCTGTTGGAGTGGTGAGACATCTTGATACTCATCGACTGTGAAATATCGGTACTGATCACGAATCCGCTCTCGGACAGCTCGATCTTCTTCAAGCATGCCGACTGTCAGAAGTAAGACATCTTCAAAATCGATCACTCGCTCCTGCTGCTTGAGCGTCTCATAGGCGTCGTAGACCTTTGCAATCTCAGCAAAGTTCTCACGATCTGATTTTCCATTGGGAATACGTAGCGTTCGGGCAGCGGCAATCGCCGACTCTGCATATTGATCAGGGGCAAACTCCCCCGCCTTCGCCCATTCAATCTCACTCGATATCTCACGAAGTGTGGTTGCACCAGGTGCCAAGAAGGTATCGCTACGCCCCATCGCCTCAGACATGAAACCAGCTTTACTCGTCAGCAATTTAGGAAATGCGCCGCCAAATGAATAGGGCCAGAAGTACATCAGTTGTTTGAGGGCGGCGGCATGGAAGGTTCTCGCTGCAGCATTAGGCACACCTAAGCCACGAAGACGGGCGCGCATCTCCCCTGCTGCTCGAGCGGTAAAGGTCAGCGCCAAAGTCTTACTCTGATCTGTTACACCAGCAGCGATCGCATAAGCGATGCGATGTGTAATGACGCGAGTTTTACCAGTACCTGCACCGGCAATGACACAGACCGGTCCGCGAATAGCTCGAACTGCCTCCTGTTGTTCAGGATCGAGTCCAACCAGTATCTCTTCAGCTCGCATGAGAAATATTTACTTACGCCACGAATCAAGTGCTGATGGATCGAGTGAATCAAATTGCGGACGAGCCGAGCCATCTGGCATCGGTACGAGGTTGTACCAGGCTTCAATCATCGCTCTCGCCACACTGATCTTTGGTGGGAGTAAGAGCTCGCCGGCCATAATCTCATCGACTATTGAGTCGCGATCAAACCAGTGGATCTCCTCAATCTCTTGACCATCAGGGCGCGCATTCTCCGGATCAACAATTGTTGCTTCGAAGGCGATCATGAGCGAAGCAGGGAATGGCCATGGTTGTGAACCGAGATACTTCACATCGGAGACGAGAACACCGGCCTCTTCTGCAACTTCGCGTGAGACGCATTGCTCAAATGATTCGCCCGTCTCAACAAAACCAGCAAATGTAGAGAAGCGATGTTCGGGCCAGACCCGTTGACGTCCTAACAAGATGCGATCGTTCTGATCTTTTACGAGCACAATAATTGCTGGATCGGTACGTGGATAATGTTCAACGGCGCAATGGCTACATTGACGAATTGATCCACCTAGGGCTGGAGTTGTAGGAGCACCGCATGCTGAACACCGCGGATGCTTGATGTGCCAATTTGCTAACCCTTGTGCGTGGACTGCCAGACCAATCTGGAGATCATCGAGTAACGCCCCCATCTCGCGGAGCGTCTTGTAATTCTCTGATTCACCCGAGATCTGCGGTGACATGAAGAGGAAGTAAGGCTGTTCGCCATCGAGGCCCAAAAAGAACTCATCACCATTATCTGGCGCTTCGTAGCTCTTCAACATCCTCAGGGCGCTGCCGCTGGTAAGAAATTTCTCGCCATCAAAGTGGATGACTGCTGCTCGCTCCCATAACGCTTCCAACGCAATCGGATCTTTGCGTAGATGCTCGGCGCGATCGACGCGACTTCGGGCAAGTGGAAGGTTGAGGATCTTCATGTGGTGACCCTACTAGTCCGCCACTAGCCTTAGCGAGTGAAGCTCGTTTCGTGGAATATCTTGCACGGCCAGTCGATTCCACCAACCCCTGAAAGTTCATCAGCGGTACTCGAAAATCTCAAAACGGCGGCTAACAGACTTTCCGATGCAGGTGTCGAGGTTCTCGCTCTTCAAGAGGTCGACCATGGCCAAGAGCGCTCTGGGAAGATTGATCAAGTTCAAGCACTCGCAGGTGGATTGGGTGCCAAATATTGGGCATTCGCTCCCACAGTTATTGGTACACCTGGTGAGAAGTGGCGATCACTTTCTCAAGGTGATGATCTGCTGATTACTTCCGAGAAGAAGGCCGCTACTCAACTCCCGCAATATGGCATCGGGCTCATCTCGAAGATTCCTGTTACAGCCTGGCATCGATTGGAACTTGGTAGGAGCAGAGTGGGATTACCTCTCGCTATTCCTGCTGGTGACGATGAAGGTACGCGAAAGAAGATTCAATTTATCTATGTCAAAGATGAGCCGCGAGTAGCGCTCGCTGCAGAGTTGGCGAATGGCTTCACAGTTGTCGTTACTCACCTCTCCTTTGTTCCATTCGTCAATTATTTTCAATTGATGAAGATTCGACGATGGTTGAAGAGGATTCCCGGCGAGCATCTCATTGTTGGAGATCTCAATCTCGGTTGGTCCTTGCCCGTTCGAGGCACGAGCTGGCGCTCATTGAATGAACGAAATACCTACCCGTCATGGGGAGCGAAGATTCAATTCGATTACATCACCGCGCACATTCCCAGCTTTGGTGAACGACACTCCTCACCATTAGAAATCCCGCCTCTTGGGATCAGTGATCACCTGCCTATTGGGGTCGAGATCGACTAAGAGA
>CAJBLC010000142.1 GCA_903953805.1 uncultured Actinomycetes bacterium
ATATCTCACTGTAACGCGCGTAGATGAGGCCAGTCTCATAGTGTGCTGAGAAGAGCGATTGTGAGATACTTGGGCTATGACGAGCCAGATGAGAAAGAGCGCCTTCGCGGTCTCTGCTGCCTCGATCTTTTTTGCCGCGCTTCCTGTATCGATCTCATATGCGTCAGATGCAACGCCGGCGCCATCACATAGTGCTCCAAAGCAACATGTACTCACAGCTGAACAAAAGAGTGTTCTCCAAGGGGCACTTGCTATATATAAGGCTGCTATTCAAAGCGCTCTCGAGGGAGCCAATAAAGCGGTGGCGGATGCACGAAGTATTCGCGATCAAGCTATTGCGGCTGCTCCACAAGATAAGAATGTTAAGAATTTGGCAAACTCAGATTTCAAGAATAGTTTGACGCAGATCTGGTCTGCATTCCGAACCACAGTTGCCGCTGCCAAGGCGACTTACGATGCAGCAGCCTCATCAATTAAGGCCGCTGCAAGTAAGTAACTTGGTCTTCAGCAATCGATAGAAGGTATTAGGCGGTAAAGCCCATCAAGTGCTCGATGGCGAGTTGATCGAGAAGCTCATAGCCTGAGCCGCGAACTGCTGCGCTCTCAACATCGAAGCTTGGATCTCCTAGATCACGCCAGGTCTCTCCAGCGGCCATTGTTGGCACAGCGAGTTGATCCACTCGGGCGTTCTTCATAGCGTCGATGACGCGAGGATCCGCGCGGAATGACTTTGCCCGCTCACGGAGAGCGAGGTAGGTGCGCATATTGTTCGATGCAGATTGCCATACTCCGGCATCATCTTCATTGCGATATGGCTTGTAATCGAAGTGCTTCGGTCCTGAGTAGTTGTTGCGCTCGAGGAGATCAACTAAGAAGAAGGCGCTCTTAAGATCACCGTGTCCGAAGACCAAGTCCTGATCGAACTTAGGACCATGTTGACCATTGAGATCGATATGGAAGAGCTTGCCTTGGAAGAGCGCTTGTGCGATTCCATGGACGAAGTTCAGCCCAGCCATCTGCTCGTGTCCAACTTCAGGATTGAGTCCAACCATCTCAGGGTGGTCGAGTGTCTGGATAAATGCCATCGCATGGCCGATTGTTGGGAGGTAGATATCGCCACGTGGTTCATTCGGCTTAGGCTCGATAGCAAATTTAAGATTGTAACCCTGATCGATGACGTACTGACCGAGGATATTGAATCCCTCACGGTAGCGTTCAAGAGCAGTGATTGGATCCTTACCGGCATCAGTTTCAGTACCTTCGCGGCCGCCCCAGCAGACGTAGATCTCTGCTCCAAGATCGACAGCAAGATCGATATTGCGCATCACCTTGCGAATTGCATAACGGCGAATATCGCGATCGTTTGAAGTGAGTGCGCCATCCTTGAAGACTGGATGTGAGAAGAGGTTTGTGGTCGCCATAGGAACTTTCATTCCAGTGTCGGCGAGAGCCTTCTTGAAGCGATGAATCTGTGCATCACGATCGGAATCGTTTGAGCCGAATGGGATGAGATCGTCATCATGGAAGGTGACACCATATGCGCCACGCTTTGCTAATTCATTGACAGTGCGTACCGGATCAAGGGGTGCACGTGTTGCAGATCCGAATGGATCAGCAGCTTGCCAGCCCACAGTCCAGAGGCCAAAGGTGAATTTATCGGCCGGGGTTGGATTAAACGACATGTGTGCTCCTTTGATGGGTTAGATAGATCCTACTTACGAACTGGTTCATGCAACAGTGACTTCGGTAATTAATTTACGCTGGGCCTTTACTTCACGGATAGATCCAGTGATGGTGAGCAGCTTTGTATCCTTTAAATCAGTCGATGAAGCGCCTACATGGATCTTCATGACACCGGGATCAACAATGCGAGTCACATCGGCGCCGTGGTAGGCCAGACGATCTGAGTGAACATGGAAAGTGACCTTCTTGCTCTCGCCAGCGGCGAGGTGAATCTTCTCAAAGCCCAGCAATTGAATGATGGGACGAGCTACTTGAGCAACAGGATCGGTGAAATAGAGCTGAACGACTTCCGAGCCTGCTCGGTTCCCGACATTCTTTACCGTTACCGAAGCCTCAAATTTTCCATCAGTAGCAATCTCCGTTGTAGAAAGTGCAAAGGCGGAGTATTCGAAGGAGGTATAACTCAATCCATGTCCAAAGGTGAAGAGAGGGATTGAATCAACCGGGCTCATACCAAGTCCAGGTTGGCCATATCGAGGGTGGAGGTAGGTCGATGGTTGGCCGGTTGGGGTTGATGGGATTTCAACCGGCAGGCGACCAGAAGGGTTTGTAACACCGGTTATCACTTCTGCGATTGCGGTTCCGCCTTCTTCACCTGGCATGAAAGCTTGCACAATAGCTGCAGCCCGGCCAGAAACGCTCTCAAGGGCGTAAGGCCTTCCGGAAACTGAGACAACAATTACTGGCGTCTTGGATTGCAGACATTGTTCGAGCATCTCTGCTTGGGACCCTGGGAGTTTCAAATCAGCGACATCGTTACCTTCTCCCGATGTACCGCGGCCAAAGAGACCGGCTCTATCGCCAACAACAACGATCGCAAGATCTGCACCATCAACAGCGGCACGCGCCTCAGCGATACCTGTTTCATTCTTCTCTTTAACAGGGACGGCTGCATAGGTAGCGACATCAGCATCAGGCATCGCCTGAGAGATTGCGGCATAAATCGACGGAACTTCAATACCTAAGCCAAGGCCAGGAGTCATAGCCATCACGTGGTTGGAGAAGGAGTAGCAACCCAAGAAGGCCGCGCCATCATCTCCACAAGGACCAACGATTGCCACCTTAGAGAACTGCTTCTTGGCCGGATCGATAGGCAAGATCCCCGCATTATTCTCGAGAAGTACTACACCTGCCCGTGCAGCCTCAAGGGCGACTTTGCGATTTTCAGCGGTATCGAGATTCACGGTTTCAAGATCTGCAGTGACGTGTTTTGAAGGCGTCCAATCTGCATCGAGAAGTCCAAGTTCGAACTTTTGATCAAGCACACGAATCAACGCCCGATCGACATACTCTTCCGAGAGTTTTCCGTTTCGTACGAGTTCAATCAGACCATCGCCATAACAACGAGTTGCAGGAAGTTCAACATCAATACCGGCGATCAGGGCGAGTGCACCTGCTTCACCGCGATCACCAGCAACGAGATGCATGATTTCTAAGAAGCTAATTGCCCAATAATCAGAGACAACAGTCCCGGTAAATTGGAGCTGGTCGCGAAGTATCTCGGTAAAGATCTTTGGGTCCGCTGCGGCTGGTAGGCCA
>CAJBLC010000143.1 GCA_903953805.1 uncultured Actinomycetes bacterium
ACTTACCGCTCTTGCAATCGCAGATATCTTGGAACGCGCTGGAGTTCCTAAAGGTGTTGTAAACGTCATCTTGCCTTCAAAGACTGGCCCAATGATCAGCAAGATTTTGCATGATCCGCGAGTTCGCAATCTCTCATTCACAGGTTCAACTGAAGTTGGTCGACTCCTTCTCAAAGAATCTGCTGACCTTGTTATTCGCACATCAATGGAGCTCGGTGGTAACGCGCCATTTTTAGTACTTGATGATGCCAATATTGATGAAGCAGTTAAAGGTGCGATGATCGCCAAGATGCGTAATGGTGGCGCTGCCTGCACTGCGGCAAATCGTTTCTATGTTGCTCGCTCTGTTGCCGATGAGTTCACCACAAAGTTAGCTGCCGCGATGGCTGCTTTGAAGATGGATAGTGGCCTCACCGAAGGTGCTCAACTTGGCGCATCTGTTTCGATGAAAGAGCGCAACAAGATTGCAGAACTCGTCGATGCATCTGTCGCATCAGGAGCAACTGTGCATACAGGTGCAAAGACTCCTGATGGAGTTGGCGCCTTCTATCCACCGACTGTTATGACGGTCGAAAAAGATAATGCGATCTTGCAGAACGAAGTCTTTGGTCCAGTCGCACCAATCGTTCGATTCGATACCGATGAAGAAGCGATCACGTTAGCGAATGACACTCCTTTTGGGCTTATCAGCTACATCTATTCGCAGGATCTCACACGTGCGATTCGCACTGCCGAAGCCCTTGAAGCAGGAATGGTCGCTATCAATCGCGGTGTGATCTCAGATCCAGCAGCACCATTTGGTGGAGTAAAGCAATCTGGTCTTGGCCGTGAAGGCGGCTTCGATGGAATCCATGAGTTCTTGGAGACAAAGTTCATCGGCGTTGAAATCTGATGACAACGATCGAGGTTCGTGCAACACGTGCCCGTAATGCAATCTGGACAACATTCTTTGTCATGGGAATTCTCTCCATGGCGTGGGTCCCACGTATCCCAGAAGTAAAAAAGAGTTTAGGGATCAATAACGGTCAATTTGGAGTCGTGCTACTCGGTGGCACCATTGGCGCTGTTTTCGGCGCTCAGATCGGTGGACGAATGGTTCACTACTTTGGTTCAAAGAGCGTCTTGCGAGTAGCGACTCTCACGATGCCTGCTGGTCTCATCCTGATGTCGCTCTCTACTCACCATGTCATTGCCATGTTCTTTTCATTGATGGTGATGGGCTTTGGGTATATCGGAATCGATGTCGCATCTAATACGCAAGCTGTTGCTATCGAACGGCATTTGAAGAGGAAGTACATGTCGAGCTTCCATGGACTTTGGTCCACTGGAGCATTCCTGACAACAGTCTTCGGCGGCGTTATCTCGCACTACGTATCACCAGAGAGCAACCTCGTCATTATTGGATCAGCAGGAGCGATCTTCAATCTTATTGCGATGAAATATGTGCTTCGTGACGATGAAGATTTTCATGAGGGATCAGAGGAATCTGAAGGCAAGATCTCGCTATTAGATAAGCGTTATTTAGTTCTCTGGTTAATCGGCCTTGCACTTGTGGGTGCTTTGCTTCCTGAAGGTGCAGTAAGTGACTGGAGCGCGATTCTCCTGAAAGAGAATATGGGTATTGCAAAGGGATTGAATGCAACAGCATTTGGTTGCTTTGCTCTGGCGATGATCTTCTCGCGCATGGTTGGCGATCGAGTATTAACTGCACTTGGACCCGTGAAGACTGTGAAGCTTGGCGGTTAT
>CAJBLC010000144.1 GCA_903953805.1 uncultured Actinomycetes bacterium
GGGAGCTGATCTCACCGAAGCCCGCGATAAGGCCTATCGGGTGATTTCCGGAATCACACTCCATGGCAGCCATTACCGAAGTGATATCGCCCTGAACGCTTCGATTGCCGAAAAAGGCAACTGACACTTAAAGATAGGATTGCCCCATGAGCCTGCTCGCGGATCGTTATGCATCGGCGGCGATGCGCGCAATCTTTAGCCCAGAACAGAAGATCATCGCAGAGCGTCGACTCTGGATCGCAGTCATGAAGGCGCAATCACACCTTGGCCACGCGATTGATGCGAAGGTAATTTCCGATTACGAAGCGGTGATCGCAAAGGTAGATCTCGCTTCGATCGATGCCCGAGAGAAGCAGACTCGTCACGATGTTAAAGCTCGCATTGAAGAGTTCAACGCACTCGCAGGTCACGAAGCAATTCACGCCGGCATGACGTCTCGCGATCTCACCGAAAATATTGAGGCAATGCAGGTCCGCGATGGATTAGTACTCGTTCGCGATCGCGTCATTGCGGCACTTGCGATGCTTGGTAATCACGCAACTCACTACATTGATCAACCCATCGCTGGTCGTTCACATAATGTTCCGGCACAGATCACCACACTTGGTAAGCGCTTTGCATCAGCTGCTGAAGAACTTCTCTTCGCTTATGAGCGCCTTGATAATTTAATTTCACGTTATCCGATCCGTGGCATCAAGGGTCCAGTCGGCACCGCACAAGATTCAGTCGATCTTCTCGGATCATCACAAGCACATGCTGCACTCGAAAAAGAAGTTGCTGGATACCTTGGCTTTGACCGCGTCCTTGATTCAACTGGCCAGATCTATCCACGGTCATTTGATTTCGATGTCGTCACAACACTCGTTCAGATCGCAGCATCACCATCATCACTTGCAACATCGATTCGTTTAATGGCAGGCGCCGAGCTTGTTACTGAAGGTTTCAAGGCCGGCCAAGTCGGCTCATCAGCGATGCCTCATAAGATGAATACTCGTTCCTGTGAGCGTGTGAATGGCCTTGCAGTAGTACTTCGCGGCTATGCATCGATGGTTGGCGAACTCTCTGGCGATCAATGGAATGAGGGCGATGTCTCATGCAGCGTTGTCCGTCGCGTTGCTCTGCCTGATGCCTTCTATGCAATTGATGGTTTGATCGAAACCTTCCTCACTGTGCTGAGCGAGTTTGGCGCCTTCCCAGATGTCATCGCCGCAGAGCTCACTCGTTACTTGCCATTCCTTGCGACTACCAAGATCTTGATGGCATCTGTAAAGGCTGGCGTTGGCCGCGAAGAAGCGCACGAAGTTATTAAAGAACATGCTGTTGCTGCAGCTCTTGGCATTCGCGCTGGCAAGCCAAACACGATGCTCGATGCGATCGCCGCAGATTCTCGTATTCCATTGAACAAGAGTGAGCTTGAAGCGCTCTTAGCGAAGCCACTTGAGTTCACTGGTGATGCTCATGCACAAACTCAGCGAGTTGTTGATCGCATTGGCGCGATCACATCCGCTCACGCTGCGGCTGCGCAGTACCGACCTGGCGCTATTCGATAATGCGCGAGATTGCAGGTTGGAAGCACCTGCGTTCCGGAAAAGTACGCGATCTCTACACCAATGACTCTGGCAATTTATTAATCGTTGCCTCGGATCGTATCTCTGCCTTCGATTACATTCTTCCAACTGAGATTCCGAACAAGGGCGTCCTGCTTACCCAACTTTCATCGTTCTGGTTTAACTTCTTACAAGATATTGTCCCGAACCACATCATCACAACAGAAGTTCCAGCCGAACTTGCTGGTCGTGCCGTCGTTGTGAAACCACTGAAGATGTTTGCCATTGAATGTGTTGCACGTGGCTATATCACCGGCAGCGGCTGGGTCGAATATCAGAAGACGCAATCGGTCTGCGGAATCCTATTGCCCGAAGGTCTCAAAGATGGCGATAAGTTGCCGGAGCCGATTTTCACACCTGCGACCAAGGCCGAGATGGGCGATCACGATGAAAATATTGATTTCGTTCGTGCCGCTGACATCGTTGGATATGCCGCCGCAGAACGCCTCCGTGAGTTAACGCTCCAGCTCTATACCCGCGCACATGATTACGCCGCGACGCGCGGAATTATTCTCGCCGATACCAAGTTTGAATTCGGAATCGATGAAGAGGGTAATATCTACCTAGGCGATGAGGCCTTAACACCGGATTCCTCTCGCTTCTGGGATGCCCAAACCAAATCCTCTTTCGATAAACAGTTCGTTCGCGATTGGTTATTGAACTCAGGATGGGATCGCAATAGCACCCCACCTGCTCTACCTGATGATGTTGTTGCAAAGACGCAAGAGCGTTACAACTCAGCTTTCACGCTGCTCACTGGAAAGGCGCTGTAAATGGGAAAGATCGTCGTCGAAGTTATGTTGAAACCAGAGATCTTGGACCCTCAGGGACAAGCTGTTGGCAATGCTCTCCCACGCCTTGGCTTTACCTTCGCCCAGTCAGTCCGTCAGGGAAAGCGCTTTGAGATCGAAGTTGCTGGCGAACCAACACCAGCAATGCTCGCTGATGTCGAGAAGGCCGCTGAAGAGTTCCTTGCAAATACCGTTATTGAGACATTCCTTGTAAAGGTTGAGAAGTAATGCGGGTTGGAGTCGTCACCTTCCCAGGCACACTTGATGATCGCGACGCAGCGCGCGCGGTTGAATACGCCGGTGCTGAGCCAGTTTCACTCTGGCATGGATCCGATGATCTCAAGCATGTTGATGCGGTAGTTCTCCCTGGTGGATTCTCTTATGGCGATTACCTGCGCTGTGGTGCGATCTCGGCCAAGGCACCGATCATGAAATCAATTATTATTGCGGCAGAGCACGGATTCCCAGTTCTTGGAATCTGCAATGGTTTCCAAGTACTTGCTGAGGCACACTTGTTGCCAGGAGCACTTACTCGCAACGCTGATATGCACTTCCTCTGCACTGATCAGACGTTAAAGATTGAGAACAACACAACAGCGTGGACTAATGGTTTTAGCGTTGGTCAAGAGATTGTGATTCCCATGAAGAACGCTGAAGGTAACTTCAACTGTGATGATGCAACTCTCCATGAGCTCGAATCAGAAGGTCGCGTGATCGCTCGTTATGTTGGAGTAAATCCCAATGGATCTCGTGATGCGATCGCTGGAATCACCAACAAGCGCGGAAATGTTGTTGGCTTGATGCCACACCCAGAGCACGCGATTGATCTCCTTACTGGTCCAAGTAAAGATGGCTTGACCTTCTTCACCTCTGTTTTGAACGCGATGGTGAAGTAATGGCCCTCGATACCGTCACCAATGCCGAAGCAACTCCAGATTTCGAACTTCCCTTTGAACAACTTGGTCTCAAAGCTGACGAATACGAGAAGATCAAAGGCATCCTTGGTCGCCGTCCAACGGGATCAGAACTCGCGATGTACTCCGTTATGTGGTCTGAGCACTGCTCATATAAATCTTCCAAGGTCCATCTCAAGCAGTTCGGTGAGAAGGCGCCAAAGTCTGATGCGCTCTTAGTAGGTATCGGTGAGAACGCTGGCGTTGTAGATATCGGCCAGGGCTATGCAGTGACATTCAAAGCTGAATCCCATAACCACCCATCATTTGTTGAGCCTTATCAAGGTGCGGCCACAGGCGTGGGCGGCATTGTTCGCGACATCCTCACTATGGGAGCACGACCAATTGCCGTGATGGATCCACTCCGTTTCGGTAAGGCTGATGCGCCTGACACAAAGCGAGTATTGCCTGGAATCGTCGCTGGTATTGGTGGTTACGGTAACTGTCTCGGCCTACCAAATATTGGTGGCGAGATCGTCTTTGATGAGACCTACGCCGGAAACCCATTAGTAAATGCACTTTGCGTAGGCGTTATGCGCCACGAAGATATTAAATTGGCAC
>CAJBLC010000145.1 GCA_903953805.1 uncultured Actinomycetes bacterium
CATCGCCGCGCGCCTCACTACATTAAATGAATTAATGCCGATCTTTACCGATGTCTATAAAGAGATCTCACCAGAGAAGCGCGCATATATCACTTATAAATCAAGTATCGAGAACTCATATATTGTGCCCGATGAGAATAAAGAGTTAATGCTTCAAAAATTTAAAGATGTCCGCAACCAAGAAATCGACCGAGGATTAACTCTTGTTGGTCCCCACCGTGATGATTTATTACTTATGCTCGGTGATCACTTTGTTAAAGGATATGCATCTCATGGTGAATCATGGTCGATCGCACTCTCATTAAAACTAGCGAGCTATCAACTATTACAAGATGATGGTTTAAAACCAATCTTGATTCTTGATGATGTCTTCTCCGAGTTAGATGAAGAACGTCGCCATAGATTGATTGCACTTGCCAATAGCGCGGAGCAAACATTTATCACTGTCGCAGTTCAATCAGATTTACCACCAGAACTCTCTGGAAAATTCTTCACTGTTAAATCCGGAAGTGTGAAGGCCGTATGAGCCGTGACCTAGCCCGCGAGATGTATCGCGCATGGCGAAACCAGATTCGTAAAACTCGCACGCGTGAAGTTGATGAGTCACGGACCCGGGTTGATGATCCACTTGCACTCAGCTCAATCCTTGATGAGATTGTTGTGAAGCGAGATTGGAAGCAAGGAATTGCAGAAGGAACACTCTTCACAGAATGGGAGAGCGTTGTTGGCAACGAGATCGCGATCCACTCAACCCCACTCTCATTGGTCGATGGCGTACTCACCATCCAAACCACCTCAACCGCCTGGGCTACCCAGCTCAACACTATGAAGAGCGCACTCCTGAAAACCATCACCACCTCAGCACCTGGGGCGCTCGTCGACTCCTTGGTGATCCTGGGGCCACACGCCCCATCATGGAAAAAAGGGATCCGGACGATCAAAGGCGCCCGCGGTCCACGCGACACCTACAACTGAAAAAGACCCTCTACCCACTAGAGACCTACAACTTCTACGACTTTGCCCCCCAGATAGACCCCCCAGCCCTGTTTTTGGCTATTCAAGGTCGCCCTTTACGACTAGGATTATTGGCTTAGGAAGAGAAATCGGGCCCAGGATCCATTCTGAGCCGGTTTAAATAAAGGAGTTCGGGTGTCAGAGACCAAAGGCTACGATGCCAGCGCGATTACCGTCCTCGAGGGGCTCGATGCGGTCCGCAAGCGCCCTGGCATGTATATCGGCTCGACCGGTGAGCGCGGCCTCCACCACCTCGTTTATGAGGTTGTAGATAACTCTGTCGATGAAGCTCTCGCCGGATATTGCACCGAGATCCAAGTAACCATGACTGCCGATGGTGGAATCAAAGTCGTTGATAACGGCCGCGGCATCCCGGTCGATCTCCACCCCATTGAGAAGCGCCCCGCTCTGGAAATTGTTCTCACTGTTCTCCACGCCGGCGGAAAATTTGGCGATGGTGGTTACTCGGTCTCTGGTGGATTGCATGGTGTTGGCATCTCTGTAGTAAATGCACTCTCTACTGATCTTGCAGTTGTTGTAAAACGCGATGGCTTCCATTGGTACCAGGAATACAAACTCGGAGTTCCACAAGCACCTGTTCGCAAAGGTGAACCAACAACTGATACCGGAACCACCACAACATTCTGGCCATCTGCCGAAATCTTTGAGACCACCATCTTCTCTTTTGAAACTCTCTCAGCCAGGTTCCGTGAGATGGCATTCCTTAACAAAGGTTTAATCCTTCAACTTTCTGATGAGCGTCCAGGGCACGTTGATGAAAGCGGTAATCCAGTTTCAGTTCGCTACCACTACCAAGGTGGCATCATCGATTTTGTGCGTCATTTAAATCTCACAAAAGGTGAGACCCACAAATCCATCATTGCTATTAACGCCGAAGATACCAAGCAGAAAATGTCGCTTGAGATCGCCATGCAATGGAACACAACATTTACTGAATCTGTCTACACATTCGCTAACACAATTAATACCCATGAGGGCGGCACACATGAAGAAGGATTCCGAACTGCGCTTACTTCGATTGTTAATAAGTTTGGTGAAGAGTGGGGCTTCATTCGTAAGAAAGAGGATCGACTTACTGGCGACGATGTTCGTGAAGGGCTAACCGCGATCGTCTCTATCAAGATCGGTGAACCACAATTTGAAGGACAGACCAAGACAAAACTTGGTAACACTGAAGCAAAATCATTTGTTCAGAAATCTATGAATGATGCACTCACTGAATGGTTTGAGAAGAACCCAACAGAGGGCAAAGATATTGTTCGTAAATCTATTGATGCAGCGGCGGCACGTACTGCAGCCCGCAAGGCACGCGATCTCTCGCGTAGTCGCAAGGGCCTTTTAGAAGGCCGCGGTATGCCTGGAAAGCTCGCTGATTGCCAGTGGACCGACCCAGAAAAGTGCGAGTTATATATCGTTGAGGGCGACTCGGCGGGCGGTTCAACAAAGGGCGGCCGCGACTCTCGCTATCAAGCAGTGCTTCCGATTCGCGGAAAGATTCTCAATGTTGAGAAGGCGCGTATTGATCGCGTCCTTCAGAACAATGAAGTTCAAGCACTCATCACCGCACTTGGTACTGGTATCCATGATGAATTTGATATCGCCAAACTTCGTTATCATAAGATCATTTTGATGGCCGATGCTGATGTTGACGGTCAACATATCCGCACTCTTCTTCTCACACTTCTTTTCCGTTTTATGCGTCCGCTCATTGAGAATGGTTATGTCTTCCTTGCTCAACCACCTCTCTACAAGTTGAAGTGGTCTGGCAAAGATCAAACTCAATATGTCTTCTCAGATAAAGAGCGCGACGCCTTCATCAAGATCGGTACTGATGCCGGTAAGCGCCTCTCCAAGGAAGATGGCATTCAACGCTTCAAAGGTTTGGGTGAGATGCCAGCGAAGGAACTCTGGGATACCACTATGGATCCAGCGAACCGAGTACTCATTCGCGTGACTCTTGAGGATGCTGCAGCAGCTGATGATCTCTTCTCAGTACTCATGGGTGAAGATGTCGAACAACGCCGAAGCTTTATTCAACGCAACGCTAAAGATGTTAGGTTCTTGGATATCTAATGGCTGACTTAACAAATGAGACAACTGGCCACGGCCAAGTTGACCGACAAGAGACAATTGATCTTCAAGTTGAGATGGCGCGCAGCTATCTCGATTATGCGATGTCAGTCATTGTTGGGCGAGCACTTCCTGATATTCGCGATGGTTTAAAGCCAGTTCACCGCCGCGTTCTTTATGCGATGTACGACGCGGGTTATCGCCCTGATAAGGGTTATTACAAATCTTCTCGTATCGTCGGTGATGTCATGGGTAACTACCACCCACATGGTGACACTGCGATCTATGACGCTGTTGTTCGCCTCGCTCAATTTTGGTCGCTTCGTTATCCATTAATCGACGGCAATGGAAACTTCGGTAGCCCAGGTAATGATCCAGCAGCAGCAATGCGTTATACCGAAGCCCGGCTAGCGCCATTGGCTATGGAGATGATGCGCGATATCGATGAAGATACCGTCGATTTCATCCCGAACTACGACGGTCGCTCCCAAGAGCCAACCGTTCTTCCATCACGTTTCCCTAATCTCCTTGTTAATGGTTCATCTGGAATCGCCGTGGGTATGGCAACAAATATCCCGCCCCACAACCTTAGTGAAGTTATTGAAGGAACATGTTGGGCGCTTGAGAATCCAGATGCATCACCACAAGAGACTCTTGAAAAGTTACTCACCATTGTTAAAGGACCAGATTTCCCAACTAAAGCTCTGATTGTTGGTCGCGATGGAATCGAGCAGGCCTATCGCACCGGCCGCGGATCCATCACAATGCGCGCCGTTGTTGAAGTTGAAGAGATCAATAAGCGTACTTGCTTAGTTGTTACTGAACTTCCTTACCAAGTTAACCCAGATAACTTAGCTCTCAAGATTGCAGAGCTTGTTAAAGATGGCAAGATCAAGGGCATCGCCGATGTTCGCGATGAAGGTAACGAGCGTCTCGGTCAACGCCTTGTTATTGTCCTACGCCAAGATGCAACACCAAAGGTAGTTCTCAATAACCTTTATAAGCAGACCCAACTTCAAGATTCATTTGGCGCCAATATGTTGGCACTCGTTGATGGCGTTCCACGCACACTTCGCCTTGATGAGTTCATTCGTTATTACATCGATCACCAGATTGAAGTCATTGTTCGCCGTACCAAGTATCGCCTCGCAGAACGTGAGAAGCGCGCCCATATCTTAAAGGGTTACCTCAAGGCTCTTGACGCACTCGATGCTGTTATTGCCTTGATCCGTGCATCCACAACACCTGAAGAAGCTCGTACTGGATTAATGAAACTCCTTGATGTTGATGAGATTCAAGCAAATGCAATCCTCGATATGCAGTTGCGTCGTATCGCAGCACTCGAACGCCAGAAGATCAATGATGAATATGAAGGCCTCATGGCCGATATCGTCGTTCTCAATGAGATCTTGGCATCACCTGCAAAGCAGCGTGAAATAATCAAAACTGAACTCCAAGAGCTCGGTGAGAAGCATGGCAATGAACGCCGAACTCAATTCGTTGCAGCTGATGGTGACTTCTCTGTCGAAGATCTCATCCCAGATCAAGATGTGGTTGTCACTATTACCCGAAGTGGTTACTCGAAGCGCACCCGTGCCGATCTCTATCGCGCACAACGTCGTGGCGGTAAAGGTGTGAAGGGTGCACAACTCAAACAAGATGATCTCGTTGATCACTTCTTTATTGCATCTACTCATGATTGGTTGTTGTTCTTTACCAACAAAGGTCGCGTCTATCGCGCCAAGGTGCATGAGTTACCAGATGCCGGTCGCGATGCTCGCGGACAACATGTTGCAAACCTTTTAGCATTTAAACCAGATGAGACGATCGCACAGGTCATTGCGATCGACTCATATGCATCACACCCTAACTTGGTGATTGCAACTCGCTC
>CAJBLC010000146.1 GCA_903953805.1 uncultured Actinomycetes bacterium
GATCGCAAAGGCACTCGGCGCAACGGTCTACGCAGTTGATATAAATTCAAGTTCACTTGAATTAGCTGCTTCACTGGGTGCCATTCCACTTAATTCAAAAGACGTAGATCCAGTCGCATTTATGCAATCTGCAGGGGGAGCACACGTTGCGGTTGATGCCCTGGGCAGTGAAATCACAGCAGGTCAATCGGTAATGTCGTTGCAAAGACGTGGTCGCCACCTTCAGCTTGGACTCATGCTGACACCAACCGGATTATCAGCGATGCCAATGGGACGAGTTATTGCTTGGGAGTTAGATCTCTTAGGTTCACATGGAATGGCAGCGCGCGATTATCCTGAGATGCTGGCAATGGTTGCTGCTGGAACCTTAAATCCTTCAATCCTGATCACTCGTGAGGTAGATCTAGCTGAAGGTGCAATTGCGTTGCAAGAGATGAGCGCTTCATCTCCAACCGGAATCACAGTGATACATCCAAGTAGTCTCCAAAATGGGTAAAAAACTGATGCTCTCTTTAGGAATGATCACAATTGTTGTAGATGAATATGTCACTGCAATTAATTATTATGTAAATGATTGAAACAGGTTAGCCGAAACTATAAGTGCGTTGTGAGGGACTCGAACCCCCGACCCGGTGATTAAGAGTCACCTGCTCTACCAACTGAGCTAACAACGCGGGATATTTATATTGAGTTGTACTGCTTTACTGCAAGAGCAGACCCTATCAGCGCCACCCCATTTGGGCGAAAACGCACTCCGCCACGCTTAGAGGGCGTCATGGCCCCGTTCATTGGTGCGCACCCGCACCACGGTGTCGACTGGGGTGACCCAGACCTTGCCGTCCCCAATGGCACCGGTTCCAGCTGACTTCACGATTACATCGACAATTGAATCCATATCGGAGTCTTCGACCAGAACTTCGATGCGGATCTTTGGGACTAAATCGACGGTGTACTCGGCGCCGCGGTAGACCTCGGTGTGGCCCTTCTGGCGACCGAATCCGCTGACCTCTGAAACTGTCATTCCACGGACCCCAGCAGTTTGCAGAGCATCTTTGATATCGGCAACGCGATGTGGTTTAACAATTGCAGTAATGAGTTTCATTAGATCAATTCGTGCTTCTCGTTGTAACGACGGTATGAGTTATCAATTTCTTCTTGAGCGGCATCATGGCCGACCCAATCTCCGCCATGTACTTCTTTACCTGGCTCGAGTGTCTTATAGACCTCGAAGAAGTGTTTGATTTCATCGAGTTCATATGTAGGAACGTCGCTGAGATCTTGAATATTGTTCTTACGGATATCTCCTGCAGCAACGCAGAGGAGCTTGTCATCGCCGCCCTTTTCATCGGTCATGCGGAACATTCCGACTACGCGGCATGAGACGACGCAACCAGGGAAGGTTGGTTCATCTAAAAGAATGAGCGCATCGAGCGGATCGCCATCGAGTGAGAGGGTGTTCTTTACAAAGCCGTAGTCGTGCGGGAATCGGGTAGCGGTGAACAACATCCGGTCCAAGCGAACTTCGTGAGTATCGTGATTGATCTCGTACTTATTGCGGCTACCTGCTGGGATTTCAACGACGACATCGAAGATCATTGGCTTCATAAAAGGTGGTCTCCGTTGTTTAAGGGTTGCTTGAGGGATAAAAATTGGGGTGATCGACGGGGCTCGAACCCGCGACATCTCGGACCACAACCGAGTGCTCTACCAGCTGAGCTACGACCACCATGGTGTTGTGCAGAGGGAAAGTGTAATGGGTTTTAGCAGCCCCTCACGCGGGGAGAAAGATCTGGCTACGGTAGTAGTCCAACTCATCGATTGAATCGCGGATATCGCCCAGTGCGCGGTGGTTGCCGGTCTTCTTCGGTGCGCTGAAATAGACCTTGGGGTACCAGCGGCGGGCCAACTCTTTGATCGTGCTGACATCGATCGTCCGGTAATGCAGGTAGGCGGCTAATTCTGGGAGGTCGCGGTTGATGAAGCCACGGTCGACCGAGACGGAGTTTCCGGCCAAGGGGGACTTTCCGGCGCCTGGGGCATATTTATTGAGGTAGGCCAGGATCTGGGTCTGGGCCTCTTCGAGCTCGACCCCGCCTGGGATCTCGGTGATCAGGCCTGAGTCAGTGTGCATCTGGCGGACAAAGTCATTCATGCCGTCGAGCTGCTCTTTGCTCGCCCGGATCACCAGGTCGACGCCCTCGCCGAGCACATTGAGCTGGGAGTCGGTGACCAGGACCGCGATCTCGACCAAGACATCTTTATTGAGATCTAGCCCTGTCATCTCGCAGTCGATCCAGATTAGGTTGGGCGCATCGTTACTCATATATGAGAAGGGTAGGGCATTTATGGGGGATCGGCCTATGGGGTCTCTTTTCACCCCTCGTTCACCTTCCGTTCATGAAATACACGCTTACTCGTACCTGAGTCGGGGGATGATCCGCGGGTGAGTTCAACATTTGCGCCTTCTGCGCCAACAGCATCAGCCCCAGATCCACGCAAGCTGACGACAAAGCACCGCGTATCAGACCGCGTCTTCCGTGCCGTTGTCACTGCCTTTAGTTTCTCGGCGCTCATCATTCTTGCTCTTATTGGAATCTTCTTGCTTACAAAGGGCCTCTCAGCCTTTAAGGAACAAGGTCTTCACTTCTTTACTAGTTCAACCTGGTCTGTTACTCAGGACGCTAACGGTAAAGATGTCAATCACTTTGGTCTTGCAGCGATGTTGCTCGGAACAGTTTTGATCGCAGCAGTTGCTCTCTTTATTGCAGTTCCATTGAGCGTCTTAACCGCTCTCTTCCTGACCTTCTATGCACCAGAGCGCATCCGCACATTGCTCGTTTCAATTGTGGATCTCATGGCAGCATTCCCATCAATTCTTTATGGCTTGTGGGGCTTCTTCATTCTCGGACCTATGGCTGAGTATTGGGCGAAGCTCATTAATAAGTATCTCGGTTGGATTCCATTCCTCTCAGTTCCACAACCATCATTCACCCGCTCACCATTTATCGCCGGTATCGTCCTTGCGGTAATGATCGTTCCGATCATCACCTCTGTTTCACGCGAAGTCTTCTCACAGACTCCACTTGATCGCGTTCAAGCTGCATATGCACTTGGTGCCTCTAAGTGGGGAATGATCAAGGCTGTTGTACTTCCATTCGGTTCAAGCGGAATCGTCGGTGGAGCAATGCTTGGTCTTGGTCGCGCATTCGGTGAGACCGTTGCTGTGTACTCAGTATTGAATATTGTCTTCCGTCCAAACTGGCACATCCTCTTTACCCAGGGTGGAAACGTCGCATCAATGATCATCGGTCAGTGGGGTGAAGCAGGAAAGGCTGAAATTTCAGCACTTCTCGCTGCTGGTCTCGTTCTCTTCGTGCTCACACTGCTTGTGAACTTTGCCGCTGATTTTGTCGTTAA
>CAJBLC010000147.1 GCA_903953805.1 uncultured Actinomycetes bacterium
ATCTTTGAAGAACTCTCACTCAAGCAGACTCTCTTCAAGGAGCTCGAGCAGATCGTCTCGCCAGAGTGCATTCTCGCAACCAATACCTCTTCACTCTCTGTTACGGCGATGTCAGATGGCCTGGCTCATCCAGAGCGCGTCATTGGTTTCCACTTCTTCAATCCAGTTGCAGTGATGCCACTTCTTGAGATTGCCCGCACTGCAGCAACTGATGATGCAACTACAGCTACGGCGGTCGCAATTGGTAAAGAGTTAAAGAAGACCATGGTGATCGTCAAAGACTCACCTGCCTTTGTCGTCAATCGCCTCCTCACTAGATTTATGGGCGAGATAACCGATGCCATCGATGAAGGTACCCCGTACGATGTCGCAGATTCAGCGATGGCGCCTCTGGGCTTGCCTATGTCATCTCTTCAACTTCTTGGGTTGGTTGGACCAGGAGTTGCACTGCACGTTGCTGAAACACTCCATAAAAACTTAGGTGATCGATATCGTATCTCTCCCACAATGCAGGCCTTTGTTGATAGTGGAATCAGAACTTTCTATATCAAGGATGGTGATGGCAAGCAGATTGCGAATCCAGAGGCGCTTGCACTTCTTCATAGCGGAAATAGCGCTTCGACCGCTGATGCGGTTCGACTACGTGCGCTTAATGCCTTAGCCAGTGAAGCAAAGATGATGCTCGATGAAGGTGTCGTCTCAAGCGCTGCCGAGATTGATCTCTGTATGTTGCTTGGTTGTGGCTGGCCAATGCACCTTGGCGGGATCCTGCCTTACCTTGATCGTGAAGGTATTAGCGATTCCGCGACTGGTTCGCGCTTCCATCCTGCTGGGGTTGCTTCTCTTCCACAGTAATCGCTTCAGAGGAGCTCCAACCTACGAGCGAGCGGGTAATTGCCTGCACGGTAATACCGATCTCATTAAAGATCTCTGCGCGCTTGGCATGTTCAAAGAATTCAAGTGGTGCACCGATTGAATGAACGGGAATATCAAGGTCATGCTCGCGGAAGAGCTCAGAGATCGTGCTCGCGATTCCACCATGTTCGATGCCATCTTCGAGTACGACAACACTCTTATAACGCCCTGCCATCGTGACCAATGAGAGTGGGAGTGGCTTCACCCAACGTGGATCGATCACGGTGACACCGACGCCTTCGCGGTAGGCCTGAGCTGCTGCCTCAACTGCGACATTAGCGAGTGCGCCAACGCTGACAAAGAGAATATCTGCGCTCTCACCGCGATAGAGCACATCTATGCCATCACGACGTTCAAAGGCAGGAATTTCTGCGATGACCGGACCCTTGGGGAATCGGACGATCGTTGGAGCGTTATCAATCGCAACTGCTTCTCGTAGTAGCTCACGCAATCTCACGCCATCGCGCGGAGCGGCAACAGAGAGGCCCGGAACAATTCCAGAGAGTGCCAGATCCCAAATACCGTTATGGGATGCGCCATCGTCGCCAGTAACACCAGCGCGATCCAAGACAAAGGTGACGCCGGCCTTGTGCAGCGCGACATCGAGCAAGAGTTGATCGAAGGCGCGATTTAAGAAGGTGGAGTAAACAGCTACAACTGGGTGGAGTCCGGCATATGCCATTCCAGCTGCTGATGCTGCTGCATGCTGCTCTGCGATACCTACATCGAAGGTGCGATCAGGGAACTCCTTCTGGAACTTATCTAAACCTGTAGGTCCAAGCATCGCGGCGGTGATTGCGACGATATCTTGACGCTCGCCACCGAGTGCTACGAGTTCCTCCGAGAAGACCGATGTCCATGATTGAGCAGATTTTGCGATCGGTTCGCCGGTTTCAGGGCTAACGATTCCCACTGCATGGAACTTCTCCGCCTCATCTTGAACTGCAGGAGCGTGTCCTCTGCCCTTCTCGGTAATAACGTGCACTAAGACTGGTGCACCGAAATCTTTCGCAAGGTGAAGGGCGTCTTCGATCGCCTCAATATTATGGCCATCAACTGGACCGATATATTTCAAGCCGAGGTCTTCGAACATTCCCTGTGGAGCGACGATATCTTTAATACC
>CAJBLC010000148.1 GCA_903953805.1 uncultured Actinomycetes bacterium
CATCACCAAGATCACAGATGAGATGCTCGTTGCGGCATCGAATGCAATTAGTGAATGCGTCTCTGAAGAGCAATTAAATGCCAACTTCATTATTCCAAGTGTCTTTGACTCACATGTCGTTGCAAATGTTGCTGCTGCCGTGCGAAAGTTTGGTTAACCGAGTTCTTCCAGCGTTGTAGTTGCAATAAGCCATTGCTCTTCGAGTTCACTCTTACGTGCGATATTCGCCTCAAGCGCAGCTGTCACTTCAGCTAACTTGGTGTAATCCATCGCGTATTCTGCTTGTTCGCCGAGCAAGTTGGCGTGCTCAAGATCTGCCTTCTCAATCTGTCGCTCTAACTTGGTGATCTCCTTCTTGAGATCTCGTTGCTGGGCCGCGTTCGATACTCCGCCAGCCGTCTTAACCGCTGTGACAGGTTGTGAACCAGCCCGACGGAGCTGAAGGTATTGCTCCACACCGCCTGGCAGGTCGCGCATCGTCTTATTGCCGAGCAATCCCACAAAGCGATCACATACTCGCTCGAGGAAGTAACGATCGTGCGAGATCACGAGCATGGTGCCACCAAATGAGTCGAGAAGATCCTCAAGCGCCGTAAGAGTCTCAACATCGAAATCATTCGTGGGCTCATCCAGAATCAAAACGTTCGGGCTATCCATCAGTAACCGAGTGAGCTGCAAGCGACGGCGTTCTCCTCCGGAGAGATCACCCACTGGTGTCCACTGCGCATCTTTGGAAAAACCAAGGCGTTCACAGAGTTGTGATGCGCTGAGCTCTTTGCCATTACCGAGTTGAACATGGTTTGCAACCTTTTCAACCGCTTCAAGAACTCGCCAGGTTGGATCAAGCTCTTCTAAATGTTGTGAGAGGTAGGCAGGCTTTACCGTCACACCAGTAACTAATTTTCCGGCGTTCACCTTATTCTCACCGATCAAGGTACGAATCAGAGTTGTCTTACCAGCACCATTTACGCCAACAATGCCGATGCGATCACCAGGACCAAGATTCCAATAAATATCTTTTAGTAACTCTTTATCGCCAGCATAGATATCGGCTTGATGAAGTTCATAGACAGTATTACCAAGTCGGTTTTGCGCGAAGTTCAATAACTCCGCCTCATTACGTGGTGGTGGTTCATTTGCAATCAGAGTATTTGCAGCTTCAATACGGAACTTCGGCTTAGCAGTTCGCGCAGGTGCACCACGGCGCAACCATGCCAACTCTTTACGAATCAACATATTGCGCTTGCCATCTTCAACACTTATCTGACGAGCACGCTCTGCCTTTGAGAGAACATATGCGGAGTAGCCACCTTCATATGTCTTGATCTCGCCATCGACAACTTCCCAGATCTGATCTGAGATCTCATCGAGGAACCAGCGATCGTGCGTAATAACCATCACCGCTAAATCGGTACGGGCCTTGATATGTGCTGCGAGCCAAGCAACACCTTCAACATCAAGATGGTTCGTCGGTTCATCGAGGAGTAAAAGATCAAGGTCAGCAACTAATAATTTGGCGAGGTTTACTCGGCGGCGTTCGCCACCGCTGAGGGAGTGGAAATCTCGATCTAAGAGATGATCATCAAAGCCACCGAAGAGCCCCGTAAAGATCTCGCGAATATCAGAACTTGAAGCCCACTCGTGCTTCTCTTTTTGGCCCAAGACCACATCGCGGACACTTGCACCCACCGCTGCTGTGTCAGCTTGATTGAGAATCCCCATCGAAAGGGATGAGATCTTTGCGACCCGGCCACTATCAGGCGCTTCAATCCCAGCAATAACTTTCATGAGCGTCGACTTACCGCCGCCATTTCGCCCAACAACACCGATTCGCTCGCCAGCATTGATGCCAAGTGAAACATTGTCGAGCAGGGGTTTGATCCCAAAAGATTTCGAGACCGCTTCAACATTGATCAGATTTTTCACGGCCACTAGATGATTCTAATCGAGGCGAGATAGGCTGGGGAAATGGCTATAACTGATCGTCAATATGCGCTCGATTTAGATGCAAGCGACCCGCTCGCAAAGTTCCGTGACGAATTCATCAATAACACTCCAGAGATGTGTTATCTCGATGGCAACTCACTTGGTCGACTTCCAAAGCGCACAGTGAAGTCCGTCAATGATTTCATGCTCAACGAATGGGCGAATGAGGTTGTCGATGGTTGGTCGCACTGGATTGATGAGGCACAACCAACCGGAGATCTCATTGGTCGAGCCGCCCTTGGCGCTGGTCCAGGACAAGTACTTGCCTGTGACACAACTTCTGTGAATTTCTATCAGTTGATCGGCGCAGCTCTTGCAGCTCGTCCAGATCGCAAAACGATCATCATCGACGCAGCTAACTTCCCAACAGATCGATATATCGCGCAGGGGTATGCCGATCGACTCGGACTCAACCTTGTCACTATCAATAATGAAGATGGCAGTGATGCAATCCATGAACGCATCACTCCAGAGTTGCTCAAGAAATATCTCACACCTGATGTTGCAGTCGTTACTCTTGAAGTCATCCAATATCGATCAGGTGCTCGCAATGACCTAAAAGCGATTACTGATCTCTGCCGTGAAAACGGCACTCTCGTGGTGTGGGACGCCTCGCATGCAGTTGGCGCTATCGAGATGAATTTCGATGCGAATGGCGTTGACCTTGCAGTCGGTTGTACCTATAAATATGGAAACTCGGGTCCCGGTGCGCCAGCATGGTTATATGTAGCCAAGCGGATGCAAGAAGAGTTACAAGTACCAATCCAAGGATGGTTCGCACAGCGCAATCAATTTGCGATGGGCCCAGAATTTGAGAAGAGCGCTGATATTCGCGGATTCCAGATTGCCAGCCCATCGATTATGGGATTACGAGCAATCAGAGCATCCTTTGAAATCATCGAAGAAGCCGGCATTAATCTCATTGCAGAGAAGTGTGAAAAGGGCACCGAGATGATGATCGCCCTCTTTGATGAATGGCTCGCGCCGCTTGGATTCACTCTCAACACATCACGCAATCCCAAAGAACGTGGTGGCCACATCTCATTGGTGCATCCAGAAGCGAAGCGAATCGCTGTTGCGCTACGTAAATTCGCACATGTGATCCCTGATTACCGCGAACCGAACTCTGTTCGCGTTGCGATCAGCCCACTGCCAACGAGTTATGTTGAAGTCTGGGATGGATTCCAACGCCTACGCGATCTCGTCAGCACTCGCCAATACGAGAAGGTGCAGGTCGACTCACAACGAGTCAGTTAAAGG
>CAJBLC010000149.1 GCA_903953805.1 uncultured Actinomycetes bacterium
CGGAGCTCTAAGTTCTCAGTCTGTCCGGTATGGACGCGCGTAATCTCTTGGCTCATCCGAGAATCTTACTTCCTGATGCCCGCCCGCCGGAGATCACTTATTTTCAGAGTGCCAGTCTTCGCATCATCTTCAGCCGATAGATAGAGGCGTTGGATCGCAATCATGAGCGATTCCACGACCGTCTCCCGAAAATCTGGGTCACCTAACCGCTTGAGATCCCCCGGGTTGGTCGCATATCCCAGGTCGATACGGACAGTTGGGGCTTTGGTGCGCCGCAAGAGATCCCAGGTCTTGGCATGGGTGCGGCAATTTAAGAGATCGGTACGTGCGGTGATTTCACGTTGAACCAAGGTCGCAAATCGCTCACCCACCACAGAGTGAACACCATGTGCATCAGCACCGTAGTAATAGGTAGCGACACCGTGAGCGCTCTCATTTTTATATGAATCAATATTGAAAGAGATCACAAGATCAGCGCCAGAGTTATTTGCTCGATCAATCCGCTCTTGATCAGATGGATGATTTGCTGCACTACGAGTGAGAAAGACAGTAACTCCCAATGCGATCAAGCGACCTTCGAGGCGCTGAGCAATATCAAAGGTAATTGCTGGGTCTGCACATTGCGATCCAGGATCAAGAACGATCACTTTGCCAGCAAGTGCTGGACCGCGACCTTCACGTGCAACTTGTTCACGTAATTGTGCAGGTGCACCACCAGAGACAACTTTCATGAGGCGCATCATCGACATAACAGTTGATGCACCACACCGACCATCTACTTTAATTCCAGCTGATTTTTGAAAATCTTGAACAGCTTTCTCGGTGAGTGAACCAAAGATGCCATCAACTCGACCACAGTTAAAACCGAGTTCACTTAAACGTGATTGCAACTGCGCAACATCATCTCCACGCATCATCTTGGGAAGTGTTAGTGAGAGTGTGCGATCACCTAACTTCCAACGCGCTTCTTCAAGAGTGAGTGAGGTCTGCTCATCAACAACACCAGTAACGGTTAATCCGCGATTTTGTTGAAATGCCTTTACAGCGGATTGAACTTCTTCATCAAAGATTGATTTTGGGGATTGCAACAACCCCAACCGGGTAAGAGTGTTGCTTAAAAGCGAGACAGCGTCCCCTGAATCACCGAGGTGAAGGGAGACGCTGCTCATAAAAAGAAGTTATCTGGAGTGAATTAAGCGATGAAAGATTCGAGATCTTTGAGAAGTGCTGGCTTTGGCTTTGCACCGACAATGCTCTTTACAACTTCGCCATTAACAAAGACATTCATTGTTGGGATTGAGACGATGCCGTACTTCATCGCGATTGCAGCTTCTTCATCGGTATTGAGCTTTACAATCTTGATCTTTGAGCCATATTCATTTGAGATTTCTTCAAGGATTGGACCGACAGCGCGGCATGGTCCGCACCACTCTGCCCAGAAATCTACGAGTACTGGTGTTGTGCTCTTGAGAACTTCAGCCTCAAATGTTGCAGTTGTTACAGGTGTAGTTGCCATGTGTAGCTCTTCTCTTCGTTTAGTGGTGGAGTGATCTTATTAGGTATAGCTAAAACTAGTGCGATAGGAAGCGCTCAGCATCGAGCGCCGCTTGGCAACCCGAGCCGGCAGCGGTAATCGCTTGGCGATAGGTGTGATCGACGAGATCGCCACAGGCGAAAACACCGCTCACATTGGTGCGAGTCGAGCGTCCTTCTACCTTTACATAGCCTTCGGAGTCGAGATCGACCTTCCCCTTAACGAGCTCTGAACGTGGGTCGTGGCCGATCGCCACAAAGAGTCCAGTGAAATCTCGCTCAGATTCGGTGCCATCTACAGTATTGCGGAGTTTGAGACCGCTCACCTTTTGGTCACCAAGAACATCTATCACTTCGGTATTCCAAAGGAACTCGATCTTTGGATTGTTCTGTGCGCGCTCAGCCATAATCTTCGATGCGCGAAGTGAATCGCGACGGTGAATCAAGACAACCTTTGATGCAAACTTTGTGAGGAAGTTCGCTTCCTCCATGGCAGAGTCTCCGCCACCAACAACAGCAATCTCTTGATCGCGGAAGAAGAAACCATCACAGGTTGCACACCATGAGACGCCACGACCAGAGAGGCGCTTCTCATTTTCAAGACCGATCTCTTTGTAAGCAGAACCCATAGCAAGGATGACAGCCTTTGCTTTGATGGTATTTCCAGATCCATCCTTCAAAGTCTTAATTTCGCCAGCGAGATCCATCTCAACAATGTCATCGGTGACGAGCTCTGCGCCAAAACGTTTCGCTTGCTTGCGCATACTGTCCATTAAATCTGGACCCATCACACCATCAGTAAATCCAGGGAAGTTCTCAACCTCGGTTGTGTTCATCAAGGCGCCACCAGCGGTTACTGAACCCTCGTAGATCAAAGGCTTCAGCTCAGCACGCGCCGCATAGATTGCAGCGGTATATCCAGCTGGGCCAGATCCAACAATGACAAGATTTCGAACGTCGCTCATACTGCCAGCCTATCTCTTTTAAATATTCCGCCCGAGTAGGACTCGGAAGGTGCTTCCTACCTCTGATATTTTGAAAAGTTTTGCCACTCCAAAATAACCCAGGCCACTGATCGTCAGAACAACAAGAAGGCGAAGGGTATTCCCGCCCGGGATATGGCTGGAGAGAAGGCGCAAAGGTATTGCAACACAGAGATAAATACCGGCGAGGCGAGCGTAGAGCCCAACAATCTCTCCGGTGTGAATCTTGATCTCATAACGGTGGAGTAGTCGGATGGTGCTGTACGCCCCAATGTAATACGAGATCGAGAGCGCAGCCGCTAATCCAACAGTTACCCATTGAGCTGGCAAGGTGAGTGAGGCAACAACTGCAAGAGCGCTAGCGGCAATATTCATAATGAAGTTAGAGAGAACTTGTAACTTCACATTTTCAAATGCGTTGAGACCACGAAGTGCAATGAGATTAATGCTTAATGGAAGAAGCCCAAGTGAGAATCCGGCGAGCACATTGCCAAGGTATTGGCCATCAGCCTTTGAGATTCCAAAGAAGAGAGTCTGGGTGATGAGAGGACCAAAGAGTAAGAGACCAATTGCTGCGGGAACAGTAATGATGCCAACTAAACGAATGGTCTTCACAAGTGAATCGTGAATATCAGAGATCTTCTTCTCATGAGCAAATCGTGAGAGTTGTGGCAAGAGCGCAGTCACAATAGATATTGTCACAATGGAGTGCGGCAACATCATAATAAAAGTTGCATTGCTATATGGCGTATAACCGACGCCTGTTGTAATTCCCTCTTTGAGCGCTCGCACCGCGGCATGTGTTGAGAGATTAACTGTTACCAAATAACTGATCTGACTAATTGCGGCAAATATTAAAGTCCACGTTGCAAGACGCATCGACTTATTGATCTCGGGATCGCGCCAATCAAAACGAGGTGAGATCTTGATATTAGTTTTAGCAATAACTGGAATAAGAACAGCTGCTTGAACGACATAACCGAGCGTTGTGATAATTCCAATCCAGGTCGCCTCAGTAGTTGTAATTGATGTGACAGACCAATGCGGGCGTTGATGGAGGAAATATCCAATACCGGCGATGCCAACGATGTTATTGAGAATTGGCGCCCACATCATGGGACCAAACTTCTCCTTGGCATTTGCAATCTGACCTAAGAGCGCAAAGAGACCCATAAAGAAGATCTGTGGCAGGCACCAGCGCATAATCAGAACGGTGAGATGGAACTCTGGGCGACCGACATAACTAGTGGCGAAGAGTCGAACCAAAAGTGGCGCAGCAACGACAGCCACCGTAGTAAGTAGGCCTAAGACGACGACAGTCGCTGTAACTAAGCGGGAAATAAAGGCGGAACCACCATCTGGCTCACGGATAGCCCTTACTAATTGCGGGACAAAGACCGCGGTAAGAGCGCCACCAATAATGAGGTTATAAAGAATATTTGGCATCGTATTTGCGACATTAAAGGTATCGCCGAGCAGTGCGGTGCCAAGGAGCGCCACAGTAAGAAGGCCACGAACGAGACCAGTGATTCGCGAGAAGATTGTGCCGATCGCCATCACTGTCGATGAGCGCATCAGCGCTACATCATGATGGTTCTGCTTAGGTGCACTCACTCTGACCGCCTTCTACGAATTCGGCGTAAGGATTGCAGAAGTGCAGCAAGGAACAAGATGATTGCCGCGCCTGTCGTGATCCAGGTTGCGATTGGACTGATCACTGCCAATGAAAGTATGTAGACCTGCGGATCGCTGAGTTGGTCGCCTCGAGAATTGTGAACCTCAATAGAGAGAGCACTTGCACCAGATGTAAGGACTTTTACTGGTACTAAGACCTGCACCTTAGATTTTCCAGGAACAGTGATGTCATGAATATCATCAACAAGCACTTTCTCATTGAGTGAATTAATAATGAGGTTGATCTTCGCAGTACCAGGAAAATCATTAATAACTGTGATTGGAAGTTTTTGTGACGATGAAGTGATTGTAAATCGTCCTGGTGCTAACCGAATATTTTTGCTGAGAATAAGTGAAGCGCCATTAAGGTCACCAATTAATGTAGAGCGAGTTGTCGAGCTCATCTGTGGGTTAAAGAGACGTGTGAGTGAGAGCCGGAAATTATCCAGATCTGCCGGCGCCATGTAGATAGCGCTACTTTGAATAGTGTTGTAATCATCGCGAATATCAAGAACGCTCTGTCGTGAGAGTGGGAAATATTTAACGTTGAGATAGGAAGTTGTCGCACCAACAGGTAAACCCAAAAGGGAGGTTAAACGATTATGTGAGGCTGCAAAGATGTAATTTCGTTCATGTGGCGTGAGCCTGCGAACCCAGTATTCAGATGGGTTTCCGTAGACCATCGCATCGACGCGACCAATAGTTGCAAGGGTCTTAAGCCGAGCTAAAAAGTTCTTGGCAAAATCCTGACCCGCACCAGCTGTGCCATCGGCAAGTTTGTAACCATCAGACATATCAACTACTTCTTCAACAAGCGCTGGGTCAACGCTCCACTGGACCCCAACGCTATTTTTTATGTAGAGCAGGCTTCCTATTGATCCAACTGGTGAAAGATCAGTTGCAAGTTGATCATCAAGAAATGTGCCATTGAGTTCTCGATGTGATGGAGCGGTAATAAATAGCAGTGATGGGCCAGCAGCACGAGCTGGTAATGCGAGCGCTGAGAGAATAAGTAGTGGTGCTATGAGAGTGATAACAACTCGAGTCATACGCTTCATATGGCGAGCTCGCCAGATTTTGCAATTAACTTCTTCTCATCGGGATAGGCGAGCATCGAAACGATCTCTTCAAGTGGGAACCAACCGACCTCATCAACCTCTTCGAGTTGAGGTGTGAGAACACCGCCTACCTCTTTAAAGAGATAGTGGTGAACAGTTTTATGGATCCGCTTACCACCAGCCATAAACCAGAAATCAATAACACCAAGTGCGCGAGCAATCTCAGAGGTAATACCTGTCTCTTCTGCAACTTCACGAATTGCGGCCATCTCAGGAGTTTCACCTTCTTCAATATGGCCCTTAGGTAGCGACCACAAAAGACGTTCCTTTGTTGGATCTTTAAGATCGCGGCGACCAATGAGAAGCCCCTTTGTACCTGATTCATCAATGACGAGCCCACCAGCGGAGACTTCATCGACGCGCTTTGCATATGGCTTTGAGGATGGTCGTGGCGATTGCTTCTTCTTAGCAGGGCGCGGTGTTGAAGGTGCGCCTGGTGTTGTAGAAGAAGCTGAAGAAGAATTCTGTGATGGGTTTGTAGCGGGGTTTGCGCTCTGAGGACGTCTGCGACGCCTTCTCTTGCGCTTCACTTCGCCACCCGCACCATGTGCCGTGGTCATGCGAGCAGGGTACTCCTTTGATGATCATCTAGCCTTAACCCTTATGAGCGAGAGTCAGGGAGTCGAAAGCGGGCCGCGGGAGTTAGCGGTCTCTTTGGCGATCTCGACACTTGCCAAGCAAGCCCCCATTACGGATTCTCTGGCAGCTGCCTTCAAGGAAGCTGGCCACACCTTGGCACTTGTCGGTGGCCCGGTGCGTGATGCCATTCTTGGTCGGCTTGGAAATGACCTTGATTTCACAACAAGTGCTCGCCCTGATGTGACAAAAGCAATTCTCAAAAAATGGGCCGATGCAATCTGGGATACCGGTGCCGCTTTTGGAACTATCGCAGGTAAGAAGGGCGAGATCACTGTCGAAGTAACGACGTACCGAAGTGATGTTTACGATCCATCATCGCGCAAACCCGATGTCGATTTTGGCGATTCGATTATTGGTGATCTCGGTCGACGTGATTTCACCGTTAACTCTATGGCGCTCGAACTTACAACACCAACTCCTGAGTTTATTGATCCCTTTGATGGCGTCTCAGATTTAGCAAAGCGAGTATTGCGAACTCCAGGAAAGGCAACAGATTCATTTAGTGATGATCCATTGCGAATGATGCGCGCTGCACGCTTTATGAGCCAACTTGATTTCACAGTTGATGATGAAGTCGTTGCTGCTATGAAGGAGATGGCAGACCGAATCTCCATCATCTCGGCCGAGCGAGTGCGCGATGAATTTACCAAGATACTAATGTCAGACCGGCCACGGCTAGGACTACTTCTCCTTGTTGAAACTGGAATTGCATCGATCGTTCTGTCAGAACTTCCCATGCTCAAATTAGAGATTGATGAGCATCATCATCACAAGGATGTTTACGAACATACCCTGACTGTCTTGGAGCAAGCTATCGCGTTAGAAGATCGACTTGGTGGTGCAAATCTTGTTATTCGGTTAGCCGCACTTCTGCACGATATTGGTAAGCCGAAGACTCGTGAATTAATTCCTGGTGGCGGTGTCTCATTCCACCACCACGAAGTTGTTGGTGCGCGAATGGCAAAGGCGAGATTAAAGGCGCTCCGCTTTGATAACGAGACTATCGAGAGTGTGAATACCTTGGTATTCCTTCACCTGCGCTTCCACGGTTATGGCAGTGGCGAATGGACGGATTCCGCTGTCCGCCGCTACGTTCGCGATGCTGGTGATCTTCTTACCCATCTTCATATTTTGACCCGCGCCGATTGCACAACACGTAATGCAAAGAAGGCTGCGACCTTAGCTGCAACTTATGACTCGCTTGAGGCTCGCATTGCCGTGCTACAGGAAGAGGAAGAGCTCAACGCAATCCGACCTGACCTGGATGGCAATCAGATTATTGAGATCTTAGGAATTAAGCCTTCACCACTTGTTGGTAAGGCATATGCCCATCTGCTTGAACTCCGCCTAGATCGCGGACCACTCGGTGATGAAGTTGCCAAGGAAGAGTTACTTGCGTGGTGGAAAGCGAACGGACCTCAATAAGTATCCGCTTGTGAGCGCGTATGCAAGACAGATCAGTGATGGCAAGAGAATCGACTTACCTGAGGTTGGCAATATAAGTGCTGCAATAAGCGCGCCACCGACGATTGCACCATTTACTGAAACGTCATAAAAGGCGAAGACGCGGCCACGATATTCATCTTCGATCTTCGATTGAACTAACGCATCATTCGTTACCTTCACCGCTTGTCCGCAGAGGCCAACAAAGAAGGCAGCGAGAATGAGTGACCATTGTTTTTGCGAGACGATGAATATCCCAACAAAGGGAATTGATCCAACCATCATGATTCGAATCCACTTATGACGTCCTACTCGATCTACAAATACTGGGGTAATGAGTGAACCAAGTCCAATACCTACGCCTGCAATTCCAAGAGCCAAGGCGAAACCAGAGAGACCAGCATCTGGATTATTGGACGGATGGTAAGTATTTCGCTCAAGTAAAAGCCCCATCAATGTCAGCGCTGTTAAACCACCACGCTGAACACTTGTTGCCAGGATTCCACGGAGTGAATCCCCATGTTCCTTTAGTTTCATGAAGCCTTCTTGCATCTCGCGCCACCCACGGTTTGCGGCAGATGTTTCATGCTCATGAGGCCCAATTTCATTATGTTTTAACCGTTGTGAGAGCACCGCAGAGATTAAGTAAAAGCTTGCGGCAAGGGTTATAACAAGTGCATCACTGAAATCACTCTTAAGTGTGTGATCAAGAATCTTCTTCAAACCGATTCCTGCACCACCCCCAATGACCACACCAATAGTCCCACCAGTGACTGCGAGAGCATTAGCGGCAATGAGTTCTGTCTTCTTCACAATCAGCGGCAGACCTGCAGAAAGCCCAGCGAGAATTAATCGATTGATTCCAAATGCAGCGAGGACTAAGAGCGTAAGCGGAACTCCCGTTAATCCACCCTTGACTGCAAGAGCGATCACAAGAAGATCAATACCACGAACAATATTTGCGATCTGAACAATCTTCTGGCGAGAGAAGCGATCTAGGAAGATTCCGGCATATGGCCCAACAAGTGAATACGGAAGTAAAACAACAGCAAAGGCAACTGCTGCGGCAACGGCATTTGGTTGGCGCTCGGGCGAGAAGAGTACGAACGAGGCGAGGGCAGATTGGAAGAGCCCATCGGTAAATTGTCCAAGCCAACGGATCTGCAGCAATACCGGAAGGCGGCTTCCCTTATGGAAGGGCCAGTAATGGGTATTTTGTTGCACGAGGTAAAGCGTAGTTACTCAATACCTATTATTCTTTTACATATGTGGTCTCGGCGCGATTCAATCGATTATTCATTGAAACGTCGCGCCACGTTAGTCTCCTATTTCAAGGGTGCGCAGGCGAAGGTCGATATCTGCGACGCTGACCCATATCTCCGACTTGCTGCTAAACATCATGGTGAAGCAGTTGAGCGTCCCTGCCCCGTCTGTCGTAAACAAGAGATGGTCGTCTTGCATTATGCATTTGGCGATCAACTCGGACAGTACTCAGGTCGCATTAAGTCGATAGGTGAGCTCAATGAGATGCAGAGCGAATATGGCGAGTTCCGCGTCTATGTCGTGGAGGTCTGTCGTGGTTGCGATTGGCACCACCTCATCTACTCCTTCAAATTAGGCGATGGTCAGACTCGTAAACCACCCCGTAAAACCAGTTGATTGAGGGAGTAA
>CAJBLC010000150.1 GCA_903953805.1 uncultured Actinomycetes bacterium
CAACGTTGTTGTCGCCCGAATAAATGGCGAGATCCGTGACCTCTGGACCGAGCTCGCTGAAGGCGATCGCGTTGAATCAATCACCATCGAATCTCCAGAAGGATTGGCGGTCCTACGCCACTCGACTGCACACGTTCTTGCACAGGCTGTCCAGGAAGTCTTCCCAGAGACAAAACTCGGCATCGGGCCTCCGATCACAGATGGTTTTTATTACGACTTCGATCCTATCAAGCCCTTCACACCTGAAGATCTCGAAAAGCTTGAAAGTGCAATGCGAAAAATTGTTAAGGCGGGTCAGCGTTTTCGTCGTCGCGTGACTAATGAGAAGGATGCGCTCGTCGAGTTAAAGGGCGAGCCATACAAGTGTGAACTCATTGGATTGAAATCTGGCCACGATGATGAGTCGAATGTCGAAGTCGGTGGGGCAGAACTCACGATCTACGACAACCTAGGAAGAGATGGTGAACCAGTCTGGTCCGATCTCTGTCGCGGACCGCACCTACCTTCAACGAAACATATCCCGGCCTTTAAATTGATGCGCTCTGCCGGTGCCTATTGGCGCGGCTCAGAGAAGAATCCGATGTTGCAACGCATCTATGGAACCGCCTGGCCATCGCAAGAGGCGCTCGATGGTTATCTCCATCTCTTAGCCGAGGCAGAGAAGCGCGATCATCGCCGCCTTGGAGCAGAACTCGATCTCTTCTCCTTCCCTGAGGAAGTTGGAAGTGGGCTAGCGGTCTTCCATCCCAAGGGCGGAATCGTTCGCCGCGCCATGGAGGATTACTCACGTCGTCGCCATGAAGAAGAGAACTATCAATTTGTTTACTCGCCACATTTAACAAAGGCGGCGCTCTTCGAAACATCTGGTCACTTGGATTGGTACTCAGAGGGTATGTACCCACCGATGGTGATGGATGAGGAGTACCACGCTGACGGGACTGTGAAGCGCGCTGGTCAGAAGTACTACATGAAGCCGATGAACTGCCCATTCCATAATCTGATTTATAGATCACGTTCTCGTTCTTATCGTGAGCTACCACTTCGCTTATTCGAATTTGGAACCGTCTACCGCTACGAGAAATCTGGCGTGATCCATGGAATCACTCGAGCTCGTGGATTTACACAGGATGATGCTCACATCTATTGCACAAAAGATCAGATGCAAGAAGAGCTCGATTCTCTCCTGACCTTTGTATTGAATCTGCTCCGTGATTACGGCTTAGAGGATTTCTATCTCGAACTCTCAACTCGTAACCCAGAGAAGTCTGTTGGATCGGATGAGGACTGGGAAGCAGCGACAAATGCACTTCGCGTCGTTGCTGAGAAGCGAAATCTCGATCTTGTCGATGATCCAGGTGGTGCAGCTTTCTATGGACCAAAGATCTCGGTTCAAGCGAAGGATGCCATCGGTAGAACCTGGCAGATGTCGACTATCCAAGTAGATTTTCAATTGCCACATCGATTCAATCTGGAATACCAGGCGAGTGATGGAACGAAGCAACAACCTGTGATGATTCACAGAGCACTCTTCGGTTCGATTGAGAGATTCTTCGGAGTGCTCACCGAGCATTACGCCGGAGCATTCCCACCATGGTTAGCGCCGGTGCAAGTGCGCGCAATTCCAGTTGCTGATGCCTTCTTGCCATATCTTCAAGAAGTCTGCGCGAAGATGCGTAAGGCTGGAATTCGCATCGATGTGGATACTTCAGATGATCGAATGCAGAAGAAGATTCGCAACGCTCAAATGGAGAAGATTCCATTCATGATGATTGCCGGCGAAGAAGATCAGAACGCTAAATCCGTCTCATTCCGTTATCGCAATGGTGAACAGCGCAATGGCATTCCAATCGACGAAGCGATCGCCGAAGTACTGAAGGTCATTTCTGAACGTACTCAGGTGTGAGTAATGGACGAGCAGATTCTCCACGGCGGAGTTGGGATGCCAGATTCCTGGTCGAGACTGTGGGCACCTCATCGAATGAGTTATCTCTCAGGAGAAAATCGCCCGCTCCCCGGTAACGGAGTCGAATGTCCCTTCTGCAGAATCCCATCACTGAGTGATGAAGAGGGCTTGATTGTCTTTCGCGGTGTAACGGCATACGTCGTTATGAATCTCTATCCATATAACGCCGGCCACTTACTAATCTGCGCCAATCGTCACGTAGCTGATCTCACCGATCTCACGACAGGTGAACGAAATGAAATCTTTGAACTTACCGCGCATTCCATGAAGGTGTTGCGAAGAGTTTCACATGCTAAAGGATTCAATTTAGGAATGAACCAAGGAGCTTTGAGTGGAGCCGGAGTCGCTGAACATATTCATCAACATGTTGTACCGCGATGGTCAGGGGATGCGAATTTCATGCCAATCATCGGTCAGACGAAAGTACTTCCGGCATTGCTATCGACAACTCGCGACGCGCTAGCGAGTAATTGGAATTCGATCTAAGAATTGTGCGATCTCCGATAGCCCCAGGTCATTACTTTCAATCCAAGGAAGCGCTGGATATATCAGAGCGTTTTCAAAGGCGTCATCACCGGCAGCTTCGAGTGCCTCTAGATATTCCTCGCGAAATTCAGCAATAACCTCTTGATGTTCAGGTTCGCTCTCTCGAATCTGAAGAGACCCGGAACTATGGTCATGAATCATCTGGGTTGCGAGATCAATGAGTGCGGCTGGAGAGCCATCGTCGAGATGCAGCACTAAGTATGGCGTCACCACTGGGTCGAGAATTTTGCCAGCGATGAGAGCCATATCTTCAAAGTCAGTCTCGTTCTCAGCGGTCAGGTCGGTGATAACGACAACGGAGGGGATATATAACTCTCGAGCCTCAACCCATACTTGGGAATCGGCGCGGACGATGCCACTCGTTGCGCTAACCATGAAGATCGCTCCATCAGACTCGGCAAGGGGAGTGCTGCGGATACCCAGGCGTTGTGCGAGCAGATCACTGTGTTCACCGACCAGGTGGAGCTTCAAGCCGTGTGAGATTAGGTCGCTCATAGACCCGAACTCTACGATGTGATCAATGCTTCAGAGTTCAATTAAGGCGCCTGTCACCCGAGTAATCACGCCACTATGTCGCGGGTTGCTCAAGGCTGGAATCACGCCGAATCAAATGAGCGCTTTCGGCGGAATCGCATCTTCAGTGGTCGCGATTGCACTCTTCGGTAGTGGTCACTTCTTTGCAGCGGCAATTGTGACAACTCTCTTTGTCCTCTTTGATCTCCTCGATGGAACTATGGCAAGGCTTAGCAATTCAACATCGCGATGGGGCGCTCTCCTGGATTCCACACTTGACCGAGTTGCGGATGCCTCCATATTAGGGGCGATCGCCTACTGGCTCAGTCGTCATAACGATCGGTTAGTTCCCGTCATTCTTATCGTCTTAATTTCTGGCTCTCTCATTTCGTACATCAAAGCTCGTGCGGAAGCTCTCGATATTGAATGTAACGGCGGAATTGCTGAGCGCACTGAACGACTCATTGTCGTATTGATCTGTGCAGGTTTGCACGGACTTGGAGTCAGTTACGCATTATCGATTGGCTTCTGGTTTCTCCTAGCGATATCGCTCACCACAGTAGGACAACGCTTGATCATCGTCTATCGGGGATCGAAATGAATGAGCTCATCTCATATTGGGCCTACGCATTAGCGTGGAAGGTTACTAAGGCGCTCCCGGCATCGATCGCATACAAGATTTTTCAAGGGATCGCAGATCTCATCTCCCGACGAAATCCAGCACCCGTTAATCGTTTGCGTTCCAACTATTCTCGCGTTCATCCAAACTTGAATCCTGATCAACTTGAGAAATTAGTAAGAGATGGAATGCGCTCCTACCTTCGATATTGGTGCGACACATTTCGATTGCCTTCTTGGGATACCACCCAAACTATGAAGAATGTTGTCGTCGAAAATGAGGATCTGCTCCGTGCACCATTAGCAGCTGGCAGGGGAGTGATTGTCTCCTTGCCTCACGCTGGAAACTGGGATCATGCCGGCGCATATTTCTGTGCAAGCGGTGCGCCACTCGTGACCGTAGCTGAACACCTCAAACCAGAGAAGCTTTTTAGAAAATTTCTCGCTTATCGGGAGTCGATCGGCATGGAGGTTCTTGATGCGAATGCGCGGACCCTTGCCATTCTTGCTCAACGGCTGCGCAGTAATCGATTGGTCGCGCTCGTTGCAGATCGCGATCTTTCTCGATCTGGCGTCGAGGTGCAGTTCATTGGCGGACCGTCTCGCATGCCGATAGGCCCAGCCCTCCTTTCCATTCAAACAAAAGCTCCGTTAATCACCGCCTTCGTTAAATATGAGGAGCGAGGTATTCGGATTATCTTCGAAGGCGAGATTGCAATTCCAGAAACCGGGGATCAGCAATCAAAGATCGCAGCTATGACACAAGTGTCCGCGGATCGATTTGGTCGGCATATTAAAGAATCAACAGTCGATTGGCATATGTTGCAGCGAATATGGATTGATGGAGATTTCGTGGAGCGCTCCGCATGAAGCTTCCACTCTCAAGAATTGGAATGGTCTGTCCCTACGGTTGGGATACCCCAGGTGGAGTTCAGATTCATATCAAGGAGTTGGCAGAGCATTTCATCTCCTTGGGGCACTACGTCTCGGTAATTGCACCAGTCTCAGACGAATCATCGGTCACAGAACCATGGTTGGTCTCGGCTGGAAGACCGCTTGCTGTTCCATTTAATGGTTCAGTCGCACGCGTCGCATTTGGACCGGTAGCCACATCGAGAGTACGTCAGTGGATTGCAAGTAATGAATTCGATCTATTGCATCTGCACCAACCTGAAGTTCCTTCTCTCTCATTGATTGCGTGCTGGTCAGCAGAGGGTCCAATGGTTGGAACATTCCACACTGCAGCTGCGAAGCAGCGGACTCTCGTAGCAGCTGGCCCCATCCTTGAGCCAATTATTGAAAAGCTCACCGCGCGTATCGCGGTATCGGAGATGGCTCGTGAAACTCTGCGCGAACACTTCGAGACTGATGCCGTCGTTATTCCAAATGGGCTAGATACAAGTAAATACTCATCCGCTCAACAGCGTGATGAGTGGTCGAAAGATCAGACGATCGGATTCCTTGGCAGATTTGAAGAGCCGCGAAAAGGACTCTCTGTTCTTCTAGAAGCACTCCCACAACTTGTAAAGAAGAATCCGAATCTGCGCATCCTTGTTGCTGGGCCTGGCGACTCAGAAAAGGTGCTCAAATCAATTCCACTCTCCCTAAAATCTCGAATCAATTTCCTTGGTCGCCTTTCCGAAAGCGAAAAGGCTGACTTCTTGAAATCTGTCACTGTCTATGTGGCTCCAAATACCGGGGGAGAATCGTTCGGAATCATCCTGACTGAAGCAATGGCGGCTGGTGCAACAATTGTTGCAAGCGATATCCCAGCCTTCGCGGAGGTACTGCAATCTGGTGAATATGGTTCACTCTTCATCTCGGAAAATTCGCAATCACTTGCATCAGTGATCGACGGACTCTTGAAAAATCAGGAGAAGCGAAGAGAATTGAGCCAGTCAGGCATTGAAGGTGCTGATAAATACGACTGGAAGAGCGTTGCTGCTCAAATTTCGGACGTGTACGAAATGGCCTTGGCATCTGGTCCCGGCGTCACCCTCGCCTCCGAGAATCGACCATGGAAGAGGTTTAGAGCTAATGAGTAAATATCTCGTCATCATCTTCATACTTTTACTCTTCGCTTGGTACCTCTCTTTTTCGGCAACTCGGTTAGATCGTCTTCACCATCGAGTGGAGACCTCTTGGGAGCACTTGGATGCATTGTTGCAACGCAGAGCGGCGCTGGCCTTAGAGATTGCGCATCAAAATGATCTTGATCCAGCGATGGATATGCTTCTGACCGCATCAGCTTATGAATCGCGAGAGGCGCCCATGGCGGATCGCAATGAGGCCGAATCACTCCTCTCAGAATCTTTGAAATTGATCCGTGAATCTGTTGCGGCGGGGGAAATTCACATAAAGGGAGCGTTCCTCGATCGACTCAGTGATATCACGGAGAAAATTCGAGTGGCGATTTCGATCCATCTGGAGGCGGTCGCGGCTGTCGAGAACCTTCGTTCGAAGCGAATATTTAAAGTCTTCCACCTTGCAGGTCGAGCAAAGCTGCCTTTCCATTATTCCTTTGAGGACGATCAATTGTGAAGAAGTTTTTCGCTCTTGCGCTCGTAGCTCCATTGCTCATTCTCTCGATGAGTGGATGCGGTCCCTCTTCACAGAAAAACTCATCCGATCTCGCTAAGCCGGAGTCTCTCAATCTTGTGACGAATCTCCCGGGTGGAAATGGCCCAGTGTTAGC
>CAJBLC010000151.1 GCA_903953805.1 uncultured Actinomycetes bacterium
ACCGCATTCGCCCCATACCCAATCAACTGATTGACGAGAGTGCGGCAGACCTGCCCCGAGAGCACAGCTTGAACGACCTCAAAGATTTCCGGCGTAGTTCGACGATAACCCGAGACCATTTCGCTCTCAATCCCGTGGATCTCCAATTCGGCATCAACTTGGGGCCCGCCACCATGAACGAGAACTATCTCTTTTCCGCTCTTGGCATAGCTCGCAATGACCTTGAGCATCTCATCTGGGACGCCAGCCTTTGGCAGAGCATGTCCACCATATTTAACAACGATCATGATGAGTACGCGCTGTTCTCATGGACATACATCGCCGTCAAATCATTCGTCCAAATAGTTGCTGATTCGCTACCGGCCTTAAGGTCAATCACGATCTCAATCTCCTTCGCTTTCATATCGACCAACGAGCGATCCTCCCCCGGAGCACTATCCCGACAGACCATCACTCCATTAAGCGAGACATCAATGGTGTACGGATCAAAGGTTGCTGAGGTTGTTCCAATAGCCGCTAAAACTCTGCCCCAATTGGGATCCTCACCATGAAGAGCACACTTAAGGAGATTGTTTCGAGCGCATGATCGCCCCACTTCAACTGCATCACTCTCTGATTGAGCATTTATCGTGGTAATCGAGACGATCTTAGAATGACCTTCTGCATCACCAATCAACTCTTTGGCCAGGTAATCACAACATTCAAAGAGGGTTTCGTAGAGTTCAGTATCTGAGAGTGATTTTCCACTCGCACCAGATGACATGAAGAGAACCGTGTCGTTTGTCGATGTGCAACCGTCGGAATCGATCCGATTAAATGTCTTGGTAACAACTTCTTCAAAGATTTCCTGCGCAGAGGAAGAAACCTCAGCATCAGTGGCGATAACCGAAAGCATCGTGGCAAGTGACGGTGCAAGCATGCCAGCACCTTTTGCCATTCCAAAGATCGCGATCCCGTTGGACTCCTTTGTGAAGACCTTGGGGTGAGAATCGGTGGTCATGATTGCAGTGGCGCAATCGACCGCGCTCTCAGATGAGAGCTTCGCCTTCGCAACCTCAATTCCATGTAAGAGTTTATCCATCGGCAACCGCTCGCCGATAAGACCGGTGGAACATACGACAACATCGGCCGATGAAATCCCCAACTCTTGCGCGACTTTCTCGGCGCTCTTATGCGTATCAAGAAATCCGTCAGGTCCAGTGCAGGCATTTGCGCCGCCACTATTGAGAAGTACGGCTGCTACTTCATTGTCAGCAACAACCTGTCGAGACCAGGTGACCGGTGCAGCGACGACCTTGTTTGAAGTGAAGACTGCTGCAGCGTAATGTAAAGGGCCAGTGTTCACCATGAGCGCTAAATCCGGATTACCCGACGATTTAATGCCAGCTGAGATTCCTGCGCCCAGGAAACCTTGTGGAAGTCTGCTCATCCTGCGACTCCCATCGCACTCAAGCCATCGTCTTCAGGCAATCCATAGATGATATTCGCATTCTGAATCGCCTGTGATGCTGCGCCTTTTCCAAGATTGTCGATCGCCGCACTCACCACAATGCGTTGAGTATGGTCATCGACCGCAACTTGAAGGTGAATTGAGTTAGAGCCCACGACGGATGAGGTACGAGGAAGTTGTCCCTCTGGGAGAAGCGCTACAAATTGTTCATTCTCAAAGTACTTTTCAAAGATCTCTCGTACTTGCTTGGTCGATGTTTTGGTATGTAACTTTGCAGTGATCGTGGAGAGAATTCCCCGTGGCATCGGCGCAAGAATCGGTGTGAAGGAGACCCGGACTTCGTCACTGTTGATGAAAGCGAGATTCTCCTCAATCTCTGGGGTATGTTGATGAACTCCCCCAAATTTGTAAGAAGAGAGCGAATTCATAACCTCGCTACCTAAAAGGTTGATCTTGGCAGAGCGTCCTGCCCCAGTTGTCCCCGAAGCGGCAACGACGACAATATCGCTCGAATCAATGAGCTTCTCAGAGATGATAGGTGCAATGCCAAGCTGGATTGATGTTGCATAGCAACCAGGATTTGCAATACGTGAAGATGTCGAGATCTTCTCGCGATAACCCTTCAGCTCAGGTAATCCATATGTCCATGTTCCGGCATGCTCACCACCGTAATACTGTGACCATTTCGCCGAAGAGTGAAGCCTGAAATCGGCTCCTAGATCAACAACCTTCACCTTCTCGTTGATGCCAGCTACCAATTTCGCAGATTCGCCATGGGGTAATGCCAAGAAAACCAGATCACACGCATTGATGTCTACGATCTCAGTCACTGAGAAGCGCTTGCCCGAGTATGAAAGAAGGTGAGGGTGGATCGAAGTAATCAACTCACCTGCATTGCTGCCTGCTGATATGTATTCGGGTTTAAATTGAGAGTGACTTGCCAGCAGGCGCAGAATTTCGCCACCTGAGTAACCACTTGCTCCTACGACGCCAATTTTCATGGTCATATCGTACCTCAGAATGTATATTTATGCTTGATTGTGCATATTTATACATAATGGAAGGTCGACTATTCGCGAATGGCCACCCCGCACTTTTTCACCGCTACATCTGCAGCTGCAAGACGAAATGCCGATACCTCATCAGCGGTAAGAGTCCGATCTGGTGCTCGGAAGACCATCGAGAAGGCGAGTGAGGTTCTCCCCTCCCCCTTCTGTTCATAGCGATCAAAGAGGGTGATCGATTCGAGAAGATCTCCCGCCCCTTCTCGAAGTGCCGCTTCAACATCAGCAGATGGCATCGCAGGATCAACGAAGAGCGAGATATCTTGAATAGCGGCCGGCATTGTAAGAACTGGCACAGCCTTCACCTTAGGAAGATGAGGAAGTTCAGAGAGAATGACCGCAAAAGCACAGGTGCGTGGTGGCAGATTGAGTTCTTCCAGGACACGGGGATGGAGCTCGCCTGCATGCGCAACAGCTTTCCCATTGATTTGAATTTCAGAGCAGCGACCTGGGTGCCACGGCGCTAGGTCTGATTGAACAACCTTCGCTGTGTTGCCGGTCTCGGCGACGATACGCTCAGCAAGAGCAACGGCATCGCTCCAATCAAAGGCGCGACCTTGTCCCCACCAACCCTTTCGATCGAGCGAACCTGAGACAACAGCGCCGATGAAGAGAGGCTGAGCGGGAACGCTTCCATAAATATCAGAGATGGTCTCTGCACTCGGACGTGATGCAGTCGAGATTATTCCGACCTTAGAGATTGCGCTGACATCTCTAAAGACTGTGCCAATCTCAAAGAGAGCGACATCTTTAGCGCCGCGCGAGAGATTGCGTGAGAGTGCTTGAAGAAGCCCTGGAAGGAGATGAGTGCGCAGCAATGGCGCTTCATCCGACATCGGATTCGCAATCTTAAATGAGGCTGCTCGCGGACCGACAAAGCCAAGGGTCTTCACCATCTCAGGTGAGACAAATGGGTAGTTGTACACCTCAGAGAAACCGAGATGGGCCATCATCGAAGCGATCGAACGTTTACGTTCCTGGACCGGAGTAAGCGCAGCTCCACCCTTGCCGATCGGCAATCTCGACGGAATCAGGTCATATCCATTTACTCGGGCAATCTCTTCTGAGAGATCCGAGATCACTTCAAGGTCTGGTCGCCAGGTTGGAACAGTAAAGGTCCATGAATCTGCGCTCTTCTTAGCAACGTCACCGCCAATCGCGAGAAGTGGCGAAGTAAGTGCATCCTCGGAGTAATTAAAGCCTATGAGTTGAGAGATCTTCGCTGGATTGAAGGTAATGGTTCTCTTAGCAGGAACTGATCCAGCAGCACTTTCTCCGACAAACTTTGCCCCGGCAAGCTCAACAAGAAGCGCCGTTGCTCGAGCAGATGCGACTGTGGCAACGGCCGGATCAACGTTCCGCTCTAACCGGCGTGAGGCTTCGGATGAGAGTCGATGCGTACGGGAGTTCTTGGCGATAGAGATCGGGTCGAAATGTGCCGCTTCAAGTGCAATACGTGAGGTTGCATTCGTTACTTCAGATTCTAGTCCACCCATTGTTCCGGCAAGTGCGAGTAACTTCTTATCATCAGCAATCATCAATGAATCCGGAGTGAGGGTGCGCTTCTGGGAGTCAAGTGTGACGAAATCTTTTGCCAATCCTGCTCGTGCGACATGAAGCGCGCCATCGATGGTATCTGCATCAAAGGCATGGAGAGGTTGTCCAAGTTCTAACATCACATAATTGGTGATATCCACTGCGAGCGAGATAGAGCGCATTCCACACTTCTCAATACGACGACTCATCCAAAGCGGGGTCTTAGCCTTAACATTCACCTGTTCGAGAGTACGAATGATGATGTAATCCGCACCTGTTGGATCGTCGATCGCTACATTGATGGGTTCTCCACCAGTCGATGAGATTTCAGAGAGGTAATCGCGGGCAGCCGGGTCATTGAAAGGTACATCGAGAGAGAGTGCTAATTCGCGAGCTAAGCCGCGGGCCGAGAGCGCGTACCCACGATCTGGATTGACCGCGACGTCAATGATCATCTCGTTAATCTGCAGCAACTCGATGGCACCTTCTCCAACAGTCGCACTCGTTGGATCAAGAACAATGATTCCCTGGTGGTCATCGCTGATGCCAAGTTCACGAGCTGAGCAGATCATGCCATTGCTCGTCTTTCCGTATGTTTCACGAGCCGAGATGGCGAAATCTCCAGGCAATACCGCGCCAGGAAGGGCTGCTACAACGAGATCGCCTTGTTCAAAATTACGAGCTCCACAGATGACATAACGCGTAGAACCCTCACCGCAATCCAAGCCGACGTAGCGAATTGGCTTCTTATGTTCAGTAAGTTCCTCAATGCTTTCAACGCGAGCAACCACGAGGGGGCCAGTGAGATCCGATCCTTGGAGGATGATCTCTTCGACCTCGAAGCCCACCTTCACGAAGGCTGATTCAATAAGTTCTGGGCTGCAATCTGCTGGTAGCTCTGCAAATTCGCGCAACCAACTCAGAGGGATCTTCATCGCAACCCACTTCCAAAGTTCTGGGTGAAGCGAATATCGCCTTCAACAATATCGTGCATATCGGTAATTCCATGTCGAACCATCAGTGTTCGCTCAAGACCCATACCAAAAGCAAAGCCAGAATATTCATCGGGATCAATTCCAGCGGCGCGTAGGACCTTTGGATTCACCATGCCACAACCGCCCCACTCCACCCAGCGGCCATTGAAATAGAAATCGACTTCTGCACTTGGCTCTGTGAATGGGAAGAATGATGGACGTAAGCGTGTCTTCACATCAGGACCAAACATGGCGCGTGCAAAGTAATCAAGTGTTCCCTTGAGATCGGCCATCGTGATTCCCTTATCGATCACAAGACCTTCAACCTGACTAAAGACTGGGGTGTGGGTCGCATCGAGTTCATCAGCGCGGTAAGTGCGTCCTGGGCAGATCACATAGATAGGTGGCTCTTGCTCCAACATGGTTCTCATCTGTACTGGTGATGTATGCGTACGCAGAACAAGGTGTGAATCGAGCGGCTCAATGAAGAAGGTATCTTGCATGGTGCGAGCGGGATGATCCGCTGGAATATTGAGTGCATCGAAGTTGAGCCATTCCGCTTCTAGCTCTGGACCCTCTGCGACGCGATAACCCAATCCCAGAAAGAGATCGCAAATTTCATTGGTAAGAATCGTTAACGGATGAAGTCCACCTGGAAGTGAACGCTTAGCAGCAATCGAAACATCCACTCGTTCTTCGACTAAGACTCGGGCATCGCGCTCTGCCTCTAGGACTCGCTGCCGGGATTCGAAGGCGCTATTGATTGAAGATTTGGCTTGGCCAATCACCTTGCCGAACTGTGCCCGCTCCGAGACTTCCATGGAACCCAGCGATTGGTTCGCTCGCGCAATCGGTGAACGATCGCCCACATGTGCGATTCGAACTTCCTTTAATGCCTCAAGATCAGCGGCTGCCTCAATTGCAGAGAGCGCTGCGCTCGTGATCGAATCAATATCAGCTGATGAGATGCTCATAAGGGTTCGTAGTCTAGCGACTCTGCCCTACGCCTAAGTGGAATAACGCGATAGCAGCGGCGCTCGCAACATTGAGGCTCTCCGCCTCACCGCGCATTGGAATTCTGATCTTCTCAATGGATTCTAGAAGTGTCGGAAGCCCGCGCGCCTCATTGCCAAACATGGCGATAATTCGATGCTGCTCGTTGAGATCCAGGAGCGATCTCTCCCCCGTGCCATCGAAGGCAAAAATCTCAAAGGAATCTTCGGTCTCGTTACCGGAAAGCGCAGTGATCGATGCGAGTGCGAGGTCTTCAATAACGGGAATGTGCCACAACGAACCAGCGGTTGATCTCACTACTTTAGGTGAGTAGATATCGACGCTTCCCTCAGAGAATAAGACACCATCAAATCCACATGCATCTGCGGTGCGAATAGCCGTGCCAGCATTTCCCGGATCTTGAATCTGCCAAAAGAATGCCAAACGCACTGGCTTCGATTGTAAAAAATCTTCGAGCGAGAGCGCCTTGTACTTACAGAGCGCAAGAATGCCTTGAGGTGATTCCGTATCGGCCATCGCGCTCATGACCGAATCGCTGACTGGGATGATCTCTTGCGCATCCACTAATTGATCACCGAACTCTTGGCGGGCCTTCTCTTCTCCAGCTTCGGTGAGATAGAGCTTCTGTATCAACGGAGCAGTCGGTATCTTTGGTTGGATTGCACTGCGCAGTGATTGCATTCCATCAGCAATAAAGAGTGATTCTTCCCGTCGGATTTTTTTGCCCCGAGAACCCAAAAGAGCCCTTACTCGCTCCACGTGGGGCGAGTGAGGGCTCGTAATTCTTTGGTGAACCACCTAGATATACGCGGTTTAGTTACGCGTTAACGACGTGCTGACGAGCAACTTCAACGAGCGCTGCAAATGCTGCAGGATCATTGGTAGCGAGCTCGGCGAGGACACGACGGTCAACAGCGATACCAGCGACATTGAGTCCCTGGATGAAGCGGTTGTAGGTGAGTCCATTTGCACGGGCACCAGCATTGATGCGCTGGATCCAGAGGCGACGGAAGTCACCCTTCTTATCTTTACGGTCATTGAAAGCGTAAACGAGCGAGTGAGTTACTTGCTCCTTCGCCTTGATGAATAGACGTGAACGTTGTCCACGGTATCCGGATGCACGCTCGAGGGTTGTACGACGCTTCTTAGCTGCGTGGACACCACGTTTTACTCTTGCCATCTTCTACTCCCCTTTACTTCAAACCGAGCATGCGCTTGGCGGTCATGGTTACAGTCTTCTTACCTGTTGCATCATTGCTCAAGCGACGAGTCACACGTGAAGACTTGTGCTCCAAAAGGTGGCGCTTGCCAGCACGCTCGTGCATGACCTTTCCTGTACCTGTAAGGCGGAAGGTCTTCTTCGCCCCACTGTGGGTCTTCATCTTTGGCATTGCTTCCTCGTTTCCTTGATTACCGTAATTTTTCTTCAGTACTACTTAAAACTTTATTCGGCCGCTACCGCTTCAGTAGTGGCCTCAACTGCTGGCTCAGCGGGCTTACTCTCAACTTTGACAACCTTCTCTGCTTTCGCAGGAGCTGCCTTCTTGATCGAGCCCTTCTTCACCAACGGTCCAAGCACCATAGTCATCGAACGTCCCTCTTTCTTAGGGGCGAACTCAACTGCAGCAACTTCAACCAACTCTTCTGACAACTTCATGAGCAAGCGATAACCCATCTCGGGTCTCGTTTGTTCGCGGCCACGGAATTGAACAGTTACCTTTACCTTGTCACCTGCACGAAGAAACTTTTCGATGTGATTTCGCTTTGTCTCATAATCGTGTGGTTCAATCTTTAAACCAAGACGCATCTCCTTCACCACAATGTGGGTCTGGTTCTGACGCGCTTCGCGGGCCTTCTGGGCGATCTCGTACTTGTACTTTCCGAAATCCATCACTTTGCAGACTGGAGGTTGTGCATCTGGAGAGATCTCGACTAGGTCGAGTCCAACTTCATCTGCCATCGCAAGGGCGGTATCGATATCGACAATGCCTACTTGGTCACCCTCATGTCCGATTAAGCGCACCTGTGGGACGCGAATTCGATCATTGATTCGTAGATCGGCGCTGATAAGTGTTTCCTTTCAATTCGTGAGCTTCTTGTCAGCAAGCAGGGTTCGCCGCGGAAAAATCTCTGCTTAGCGATGCCAGCAGTAGAAGCCCCCACGAAGTGAGGAGTTCGATCTTGACCAACCAACCGAAGTCGGTGAGGTGGGAGCGGCTAACTCCACTTGATGGGATAAGGGTAACTGAGCACCCGCAAAAGGTGAAATCCCACAAATCGCCAGCCTGTAGGGGCTAGCTGAATACTGGCTTCTTAGCCGCCAATCGCATGCACGCCGCCATCGACGTGAACCATCTCCCCGGTCGTCTTAGGGAACCAATCGGAGAGCAGAGCAACGACGCCTTGAGCGGCTGGGATGGGATCTGATGTGTCCCACGAGAGTGGTGCACGTGAATTCCAGACATTTTCAAACTCTTCAAAACCAGGGATCGACTTAGCTGCGATCGTTCTGATCGGGCCAGCGGCGACGATATTGACGCGCACCTTCTCTTTTCCGAGGTCACGTGCCAGATAGCGCGCACAGGATTCGAGTGCGGCCTTGGCAACACCCATCCAGTCGTACTTCGGCCAAGCAAAGCGAGCATCGAAGGTCAATCCAACAACGCTTGCACCCTTCTCTTGATCAAAGAGTGGGCGGGCGGCCATGGTGAGCGCCTTCAATGAGTAAGCCGAGACGTGAACTGCCGTTGCAACGTCTGCCCATTCAGTATTGAGAAAATTTCCACCAAGTGCAGCTTCTGGCGCAAAGCCGATGGAGTGCACGACGCCATCAATATGTGAGACATGCTCGCGCATTTTCGCTTCAAGTCCAGCCAAGTGCTCATCGTTTGTCACATCGAGTTCAATGACCGGAGCGGGAGATGGAAGTCTGCCAGCGATGCGCTGGGTAATGCTCATCGCTCGACCGAAAGATGTGAGGATGACTGTTGCACCCTCCTCTTGAGCTAAGCGAGCAATATGGAATGCGATGGAGGCCTCAGTGAGGACTCCGGTGACGAGAATATTCTTACCTTTGAGCAGAGACATTAGTGACCCATTCCTAATCCACCGTCAACAGGTATGACGGCACCAGTGATATATCCCGCATCCTCTGATGCGATAAATCGAACAACATCTGCAACTTCCTCTGGGGATGCAAAGCGAGCAAGTGGAATTTGAGCGATGTATTTCTCTTTCAGAGATTGATCTAAGACGGCAGTCATATCAGTGTCGATAAAACCGGGGGCAATGACATTGAAGGTGATGCCACGAGAGCCATACTCTCGAGCGAATGAGCGAGCCATTCCCACGAGCGCTGATTTGGTCGCTGCGTAATTCACCTGTCCTGCCGAACCAAGAAGTCCAACGACTGAGCCAATAAAGATGACACGTCCTCTGCGCTTCTTCATCATCCCAGAGAGAACCTTCTGAGCTACTCGGAATGAGCCAGTCAGATTGGTATTCAATACATCTTCGAAGTCAGCTTCACTCATGCGAAGTGAGAGGCCATCCTTGGTGATACCAGCATTTGCCACGAGAACATCAATGGCACCGAATCTCGCTTCAATCTCTTTAAAGCCAGCGGCAACACTCTCGCTATCAGTTACATCCATAATCACGCCTGATAACCCCTCAGGAGCGCTTCCTGATCGATGTGTAATGATGACCTGATCGCCAGCTGCCTCAAAGGAGCGAGCGATAGCGAGACCAATCCCACGGTTTCCACCAGTAACCAATACGGTGCGAGGGCTGTTCTGATCGGTACTCATAGAACAAAAGTACCCGTTACTCACGCGTACTCCCAAGACCGACGCTCAACAGGCAGAGATTCGCTAACTCCCCTACCCTTGAGACATGGCCCGTAATGAGAAGAAGAGCGTTCATTCGATCACGAATGCACAAGTTCCTTTGACACAGGATCAAAGTGGTCGTGCTAAGCGCTACTTCATTAGCATGATGATCAGAACTGCCTGCTTCATTCTCGCTGTCGTACTACCAAATCCTTATCGCTGGGTAGCTCTCTTTGGAGCTGTTGTACTCCCCTATATCGCGGTAGTGGTTGCAAATGCAGGACGCGAAACAATCACAGGTCGTGCAACGGTCTTCAATGCGAGAGCGATTGGCGCTGGTACAAATCAAAGTAAAGACCCCGCTTAACTACTAGGTCTTCGTGCTTACCGGATTCAACGATTACGCCATTTTCTAGCACCAAAATTTGATCGGCATGCGCAATCGTCGATAGTCGATGTGCAATAACAATGCTTGTTCGCCCTTGCAATGCACTCTTCAACGCTTCTTGCACGAGCGCCTCATTCTCAGAATCTAAATGTGCGGTCGCTTCATCGAGAATGACAATCGATGGCGCCTTCAAAAGCAGGCGAGCAATAGCAAGACGTTGACGCTCGCCACCAGAGAGGCGATGGCCGCGTTCGCCCACGACTGTCTCTAATCCGTTGGGAAGGCTTTCGATAAATTTCCAAATTTGAGCAGACTCGCATGCCTGGACTATCTCCTCGAGAGAGGCATCTGGCTTGGCATAACGAAGATTTACTGCGATGGAATCGTGGAACATATGGGAATCTTGCGTAACTACACCGATCTGAGAGCGCAGCGATTCAAGAGAGTATTCCCTAATATCGATGCCATCAATCTTGATAGAACCTTGCGTGACGTCATAGAGGCGTGGAAGTAGACCTGAAATCGTGCTCTTTCCGGCTCCTGATGGTCCGACGATTGCGGTAAAACTTCCAGGTTCAGCGATGAAATTCAGATTGCGAAGAACTTCTCCAGATTCAACGATCTCTGGTTTTGCCACGCCTTCAAGAGAGGCGAGTGAGATCTCTCCCGCTTTTGGATATGAGAAGCCAACATCTTTAAATTCAATACGCGGTTTTTTGGAATCTAATTCGAGCGGATCTGGATTGTTTCGAACCATAGGTTCGAGATCCAAAACTTCGAAGACTCGCTCAAACGAGACCAAGGCAGTCATAACATCAACGCGAATATTGGATAGCCCTGTTAATGGCCCATATAAGCGAGCCAAGAGGGCGGTGATTGCCAAAAGTGTTCCCACGGTGATCGATCCATTGATTGCGAGATGTCCGCCAATCCCGTAAGCAAATGCTGTCGCGATTGCAGCGATCGATGAGAGGGCAATAAAGAAGATGCGATTGAGAACAGCTATTTGAATTCCCATATCGCGCACGCGGCCCGCTTTCGAGGAGAATTCTTGATGTTCGCCAACTGGGTCCCCATATAAGGTAACCAGAAGTGCGCCAGAAACATTGAAGCGCTCGGTCATTGTTGAAGACATCTCGGCATTGAGATTGAAGGATTTTCTTGTGTATTCCTGCAAGCGACGACCAAGCCATTTTGTTGGGATCAGGAAGACCGGAAGTAAGAGAAGTGAGACAACTGTGATCTGCCATGAGAGTGTAAACAT
>CAJBLC010000152.1 GCA_903953805.1 uncultured Actinomycetes bacterium
TCCCCCGGCTGCGGCAATGGCATCGGCTGCTCGGGATCCAGTTGGCAATGTGTAAATATTGGGATGGAGAACCTTGCCAGCAACATCGACCACGATCGTTGATGGAGTTGGCGAAGTGGTAGCCATCGGGGCAAGTGAAATGGTCGGCTTTGGAGATGGCGATGCATTTCCTTGTGCGAGCGAGAAGAAGAGCGCACCAATCGCAAGTGATCCACCTAAGACGATATAGATCAGGCGACGTTGAACATCAGTTAATTCTGGGATCTCAAACATGGCCTCAAATTATTCGAGCGCCATTATTTAAGTGGGGCCGTGCTGCCGCCTTGTGTATTAAATGACGATGTTGACAAGCTTTGGAGCGCGAACGATCGTCTTCGCGATCGCCTGTCCACCTATAGCGGCGATGATCTCAGAATTCTGCAGAGCTAACTTCTCAAGATCGGCATCGGAGATATGTGGTGAGACCTCAATGCGGTCCTTGATCTTGCCGTTGACCTGAAGGATCGCAACAACGGCATCTTCTTCAAGCAGCGCAGGATCAATTGTTGGCCAACCGGCAAGAGCGACTGACGGTTCATGTCCTAAGAGCGACCACATCTCTTCAGCGGTAAATGGCGCAACAAGTGAGAGTGAGATTGCAATTGCCTCTGCTGCTTCCCTCACAGCTGGATCAGCCCCGCCGCAACCGCTATCGATCGCTTTACGTGTTGCATTGACGAGCTCCATGGTGCGCGCGACTGCGACGTTGAAGCGGTAAGTCTCAACAGCAAGTGAGATATCGCGTAGAGACTTATGCGTGATCTTTCGGAGTGTAAGATCGCCAGCAGAGAAATCAGCGCCAGCAGCACTTGTGACATCTTGAGAGATACGCCAAGCACGGTTGAGGAATTTGAGTGATCCCGATGGCGAAACGTCAGCCCAGTCAATGTCATCCTCTGGCGGTCCAGCAAAGATCAATGAAATGCGAACTGCATCAACGCCATGGGTATCGAGCTGCTCAGATAGGCGAACGAGATTTCCGCGACTCTTGGACATCGCAGATCCATCCATCAAGACCATACCCTGATTGAGCAGACGTGTGAATGGCTCGGTGAAGTTCAGCAGTCCAATGTCATGCAAGACTTTGGTAAAGAAGCGCGAGTAAAGCAGATGCAAGATAGCGTGGGTTACTCCGCCAACGTATTGATCAACTGGCGCCCACTGTTCTACAAGGTTCTTATCAAATGCCTGTGCTGCATCATTAGGATTGGTGTAACGAAGGAAGTACCACGACGAATCAACGAAGGTATCCATCGTGTCGGCATCGCGCTTGGCAGGCTTGCCACATTGCGGACAGGCAACGTTTACCCAATCAGCAGCCGCACCGAGTGGAGATGTGCCGGCTGGTTTCAAATCCAAACCTTGTGCGCTCGGGAGTGCAACCGGGAGTTCGCTCTCTGGGACTGCGACCTCACCACAGGAGTCGCAATGAATAATAGGAATAGGTGTTCCCCAGAAACGCTGGCGCGAGATCAGCCAGTCACGGAGGCGGTAGTTCTTCGCAGCTTTTCCAAGTTTCTTTGCGGCCAACTCTTCTGTGATCGCAGCAATCGCCTCACTCTTGGAGAGACCATTGAGCGATCCAGAGTTAATAAGGGTGCCATCGCCTACGGTCGCGATGCCGGTAGCAGAAGGATCTTCCTCATCCGTTGCAACAACGACACGAACGGGAAGGTTCATCGCCTTGGCAAAATCTAGGTCGCGCTGATCATGAGCTGGTACCGCCATGATTGCGCCAGTTCCATAATCGGCAAGGACATAATCCGATGCCCAGATTGGCAACTTTTCACCATTAACTGGATTGATCGCATAGCGATTAAGGAAGATACCGCTCTTCGGGCGATCTGTTGCTAAGCGATCAATATCGCTTGCAGCTTTAACGCTCTCCAGATACTTAGCAAACTCAGCTTCGACCCCACTACCGGCAACGAGATCTGCCGCAAGGAGCGAATCGACTGCAACGACCATAAATGTTGCGCCATACAAAGTATCAGGACGAGTTGTATAAATAGTTACTGGTTCTGTGCGGCCTTCAATCTCAAAGGTGACTTCTGCACCGATAGATCGACCGATCCAGTTACGTTGCATCTGCAAGACCTTCTCAGGCCATTTGCCTTCGAGTTGATCCATATCGTCGAGGAGGCGATCGGCATAATCAGTAATCTTGAAGTACCACTGGTTGAGCTTCTTCTTTGTAACTGCAGTATCACAACGCTCACAGAGTCCAGCAACGACCTGTTCATTGGCTAGAACGGTCTGGCAATTTGGGCACCAGTTAACTGGTGAATCTTTGCGATAGGCCAAGCCCTTCTTGTACATCTGCAAGAAGATCCATTGGTTCCATTTGTAATACTCAGGGTCACTGGTGTGGAGTACGCGATCCCAATCGAATGAGCAGGCATATCGACGCATCGATGCCTTCTGCACTGCAATGTTCTCGTAGGTCCAGTCGCGTGGATCAGAACCGCGTTTGATCGCAGCGTTCTCTGCCGGAAGTCCAAATGAATCCCACCCAATGGGGTGCATGACATTGAATCCCTTTTGTACCCAATAACGGGCAATCACATCGCCCATTGCATAGGCCTCTGCGTGACCCATATGAAGGTCGCCAGATGGGTATGGGAACATATCTAATACATAACGCTTTGGTCTGGAGTCGTCTGCTCGTCCAGATTTAAATGGTTCGAGCTTGTCCCAGATAGGAAGCCACTTCGCCTCTACACCGTGGATGTCGTATGCCTCGTGTTCAGCCATGACGCACACTCCCCTCCACTAATAACTCTGCTCTCAATTTTCCCACGTTACGCCGGTGAGCTCTTCACTCACTTCCCAAAGATTCTTTGCAAGGGTCTGATCATAGGCGAGAGCTTTTCCATGGGTGAACTTTGGCGTTCCCCGCATTTCGCCAAGGCCACGTGGGCCAAGATAGGAGGCGCCGAGAATATTCGGATAAGTCGCAGCAGCGAGGATCGGGTATGCGCCTTCAAGCGGAGTCTGAGCGAGAAGTGCGCTCGTTGCGATCATCGCCTTCGCCTGAAAACTCCGGCCAGCCATCATGGGTCCAACTTTTTGGAGATTGGTATTTGCCCACCCTGGGTGTGCGGCGATCGAGATGAAGTTCCACTTCTCACGGAGGCGTCGTCGCTCAATCTCATTTACAAAGAGCAAGTTGGCAAGTTTGCTATCGCCATATGCCGACCATGGCGAGTACTTACCCTTACCAAGTGCGCGTGTGCGAATCTCATCCTTGCTGTGATCGCCAAAAGTTCCAAGGCGATGTGCTTGTGATGCAACGGAGATAAGGCGATCTTTAATCTGATTTTTCATGAGGCCAGCAAAGGCAAAATGGCCGAGGTGATTAGTACCGAGTTGCATCTCAAAGCCATCTGCAGTGAGTCGATAAGGAATCGCCATTACGCCCGCATTCAAAATCACGACATCGAATTCCGTTGTGATCGATGCAGCGCAATCGCGGATTGATGCCAGGTTTGCTAGATCAAGTTCAATGAGATGGGCTGCGCCAGAACTCTCCTGCGCGCGAGCTCCCTTTTTTGGATCGCGTGCTGTGATTGTTACTTCGCCACCTTTGGCAGTGAGAGCGGTTGCCGCTGCCAGACCTAGGCCACTTGTTCCACCAGTAATGAGAAACTTCTTACCGGATTGATCGCCCATATTGACATTGGTCCAGGCCTCTGGAATCTGGAAGCCGGAGTCGCGATATCTGTTCATAGAGTGGAGCTGAGGGGACTTGAACCCCTGACCCCCTGCATGCCATGCAGGTGCGCTACCAGCTGCGCCACAGCCCCGTGTGTACGAGGGTCGAAGAGTATCTAACTACCGGACTCGTTGCCAAAGTTAGGCTCAGGAATAGAGCCAGCATTATGTTCTGTGAGGAACCACTTCCCCAATGAGTTCTTCTCTAAGACCGACCACGATGCGTTCGATAGTCCGCCGAGTGCGCTCCACTTTTCAAAGGGGAGGTCGAGAATTGAACCAAGGATGCAGCGGGCCGTACCACCATGTGTAACGAAGACAACCGTCCCAAGAGCGGACTCCATCTCGCGATCAATCACTACTCGAGCGCGTGCGGCAACCTCTGATCGACGCTCACCAATCTGCCCAGCAGGCACATCGGCGCCATGGAGCCAACCAAGGAAGTTTTCATGATCGGATGCGCGATTCTCTTCGCCCGTTCGACCCTCCCAATTGCCACCGTTGGTCTCTCGCAATCCGGCATCAATGATGGTCGCAACTCCTGCGAGGTTTGAGAGTGCAGATGCAGTCTCCTGTGTCCGAGTTAAATCACTCGAGACGATCTTGATGGGATTCATACCGATTAAAACTTTTGCAGCGTGCTCAACTTGGAAGCGACCAACAGCATTCAGCGCAATATCCGTATGACCCTGGAATCGATTCTCAATATTCCAATCAGTTTGACCGTGGCGCCAGAGAACGATTCTTGGTTGTGACATAGAGAGTTTTATCGAGCTTCTTGAATAACCAACGGAAGACGCGGACAGTCGTTCCAGAGACGATCGAGCATGTAGAAGTTACGGAGCTCTTGCGTCTGGATATGAACAACGAGATCTGAGTAATCCAAGAGGATCCATTGACCCTTGCCCTCTTTGCGGATTGGCTTCTCACCAATCTTTGCCAGCGCCTCAAAGACACCATCTGCAATTGCCTCTGCCTGACGATCGGTCGCTGCTGTTGCAATAAGAAAAACTTCAGAGAGGAGCAATTGTTCTGTCATATCCAATGCGACGATATCTGTGCCGAGTTTCTCAGAGATTGCATCTGCTGCGAGCTGGGCGAGATTCGAGACTGCACTACTTGCTGCCATATAAGCCATTTTCTTTGATGTAGGTTCGAACCGATGGCGAGAGCATCGGTGCTAAATCTGCGCGCTTGGCAATCGCTTCGCGCACCTGTGTTGCGCTGATGTCGAGCGCATTGATCTCAACTTCAGTAAAACCAGATTTACCCTGACCCGGGCGCTTTACAACGAGAATTTCAACTACCTTCTGAAGCGCATCGGCGCGGTACCACTGATCCAACTTGGCAGCAGCATCACTACCGAGAATGAGTGTGAAGGTATCTCGTGGATAGATCATTCGAAGTTGATTGATCGTGTCGATGGTGAAAGTTGGGCCCGATCGATTGACCTCAAGGTCTAAGACCGAGACCTTCTCTTGAAGGGAATCTGGAAGGTCGCCGAGCGCAGCTGTGCACATCTCTACTCGATGAGCGCCACTTGCCGCCGGCTTATCGGTGCGCAGGCGCGGCTGACCAGATGGAATAAGAAAGAGTGAATCGAAACGTGATTCAACGGCTGAGAGAATTCGGAGATGGCCCTGATGAATCGGGTCGAATGTTCCTCCGAGGATACCTATCTGAGCGATGGGATTACTCGCGGTCTAAGCGGAGAACGAGATAGAGCAAGAAGCTCAATGTTCCGAAGGCGAAGAGCCCAAAGAAGATTGGTGATGCTGGGAGGTGGCGAACTGCACCTTCTGCGTGAATGTGGAGTGACTTCAACATGCGAGAACTCTACCGAACTTTTCTTGCCAACCCACTCTAGCTATCGCCTTCAGACCTGCCCTGCCAGCAAGCGTTTAAAGCCAGCCTCATCGAGGATTGGCACTCCAAGTTCGGCAGCCTTATCAGCCTTTGAACCTGCCGCCTCTCCCACCACAACATAATCAGTCTTCTTGGAGACAGATGATGAAGCCTTTCCACCATGGAGAGCGATAGCTTCAGAGACACCATCGCGAGTGAAATCTACGAGTGATCCGGTTACAACAATCGTGAGACCCGCAAGGGTCTGAGGTGTTGTGTTCTCACGCACCTCTTCCACAGTTCTAACCCCGGCGCGGCTCCACTTTTCAATAATTGCTCGATGCCAATCAATACCAAACCACTCGACGATTGAGTCAGCGATCACTGGCCCTACGCCATCAATCGCCGCAAGGTCACTCGCAGGTAAATCCGAAATCTTCGCCAGCGATTGGAAATTAATTGCGAGCGCTTGTGCCGCAGTGGGTCCGACATGTCTAATGGAGAGCGAGACGATGACTCGCCAGAGTGGTCGAGATTTTGCACCTTCGAGTGCCGCTAAGAATTTTGTGGCATTGGCCCCAAGTTCGCCATCCTTCTTTCTGAAGAATGCAGATCTCTTCAAATCGTCAGCGGTGAGATCAAAGAGGTCACCTTCATCAGAAACTAATGTGCTCTCCAAAAGCGCGGTCGCTGCCTCATAACCAAGGACATCGATATCTAGAGCAGAGCGCGACCCGATGTAGTAAAGACGCTCACGAAGCTGAGCCGGACAGTTTCGAGTATTAGGGCAGCGAATATCGACATCGCCATCGCTCATCGCGCGAAGCGTCATTCCGCAATCTGGGCACTCCGTAGGCATTACCCATTCATACTCATCGCCAGTCCTTCGCTCGACGACCGCACCGAGAACTTCCGGAATAACATCGCCAGCCTTACGAATAAGAACGGTATCCCCGATCAAGATTCCCTTTCGGGTTACCTCTTGAGCATTATGGAGAGTCGCATTTGTTACCGTCGATCCAGCAACCAGCACCGGCTCCATATGTGCAAAGGGAGTTACGCGCCCGGTGCGACCAACGCTCACCTTGATATCGAGCAGCTTTGTCGTGACTTCTTCCGGTGGATATTTGAAGGCGATCGCCCACTTTGGTGCCCGTGAAGTGAAACCAAGCTCATCCTGTAGCGCTATTTCATTTACTTTCACTACTGCGCCATCGATCTCATGTTCGACCTCATGGCGATGCTTCTCGTAATACGAGATGAACTCACGTACTTCTTTCCGTTTCTTTGCGACTTTAAAGCGCTTGCTGACTGGAAGACCCCATGACTGGAGCAACTCATAAGCCTGAGATTGTTCAGTAAACGTTATCCCGGAAGCCGCACCGATTCCGTGAACTACCATGGAGAGTGGTCGACTTGCGGTGATGCGCGGATCCTTCTGTCGGAGCGAACCCGCAGCAGCATTGCGCGGATTAGCAAAGCGCGCCTTACCTTCTTCCTCAAGGCCATCATTGAACTCATTAAAGGCCTCTGTTGGGAAGAAGACCTCTCCCCTCACCTCGAGAACTTCCGGAATATTCTTCCCCGTCAATTGATCAGGAATCACCCCTATTGTGCGAATGTTCAGAGTGACATCTTCACCAGTCACGCCGTTTCCGCGGGTAAGAGCGCGAGTAAGTTTTCCATTTTCGTAAAGGAGATTGATTGCCAGTCCGTCGACCTTGACCTCGCAGAGCCACGTGTTTTTAACACCACTCTTCTCAATGCGATCGAGCCAGACCTCTAACTCATCAACTCCGAAGACATTGTCGAGCGACATCATCTTCTCAATATGATCATGTTGCGTGAAATGTGTAGCGAATCCTCCACCAACAAGCTCAGTAGGGCTCTCATCCACTTTGAACTCTGGGTGCTTCGCTTCTAGTTTCTCAAGCTCTTTAAGTAGCGCATCAAATTCGGCGTCAGAGATGATTGGCTTATCAAGAACGTAATACCGGAACTGATGATCGCGAATCTCTTCGACGAGTGCGAGCATCCGCTGACGAACTGCCGAACTCATTTAAGCAGTCGCATCAATCGTCGCAGAGCCAACAACACGATCTTCGTCATAAATAACTAATCCCTGGCCGGTAGCAAGACCAAAGAGCGGTTCATCAAGAATGGCTGAGATGGTCGCGCCATCTGTTGTGTAGGTACATGACAATGGTTGACCATGAGCGCGAACCTGCGCATATCCTCTATGAGCAATGCCATTCGCTGGCATGGGACCGCACCAGATCGCCTTCTCGCCAGAGATAGAGGTAACGGCAAGCGATTCTTTTGTACCGACAACTACCGTATTTGAGACGGGTTCAATCTTAAGAACATACCGTGGGACTCCGCCATCGGCAGGGACAGTGAGATTGAGACCGCGACGTTGTCCGATTGTGTAGGTGTACGCACCTTGATGCTCACCGAGCTTATTGCCATCTTCATCAACGATCGGGCCTGTCGCTGTTCCAAGGCGATCATGAAGCCACCCGGCATTATTTCCAGATGGAACAAAGCAGATATCGTGGCTATCAGGTTTATTTGCCACGTAGAGACCGCGACGCTTCGCCTCTTTCCGAACTTCTTCTTTATGTGTATCCCCGAGCGGGAACATTGCGCCATCGAGCTGATCCTTATTGAGAACAGCAAGAACATAACTTTGATCTTTCAGCGGATCTTCTGCGCGATGCATGGTGCGGCCCAGATCAGTCTCGCGCATCTGCGCATAGTGGCCGGTGACTACAGCATCAAAGCCAAGTGCCTTTGCGCGGTCAAGGACAGCGGCGAATTTGATCTTCTCATTGCAGCGAAGACAAGGATTAGGAGTGCGACCGGCCGCGTATTCGCTTAAGAAGTTCTCGACAACGCCATCGTGGAACTCTTCTGCCATATCCCAGATATAGAAAGGAATCCCGATCACATCCGCAGCGCGACGCGCATCGTGCGAATCTTCAATCGTGCAGCAACCGCGAGCACCGGAGCGATACTTCTGAGGATTGCTGGAAAGCGCGAGATGCACGCCAACTACTTCATGGCCTTGCTCAACTGCGCGAGCGGCAGCAACGGCAGAGTCAACCCCGCCCGACATTGCTGCAATGACCTTCATGGTGGCTCCTTGTTTTAATTTCGCGCGAGCGCTGCTCGAGCTCGATCAACGACCGATTCAATAACTGATGCTAAGTGGTCGATCTCATCTCGAGTATTACTGCGTCCTAGTGAGAAGCGTAGTGATGAGCGGGCATCTTTCTCGGAGATCCCCATTGCCAGAAGCACATGGCTCGGGCGTGGTACGCCTGCGCTACACGCTGAACCGGTCGATGATGCGATTCCTTCTGCGTCGAGCAGCAGGAGCAGACCATCACTCTCCGTTCCCGGGAAGGTGATATTTGCGATGCCTGGTAGCGATGGTTCAACACCGCCATTGACTCGAATATCTGGCAACACTGCTTTCAGTGAATCGATCAAATACTTCCGCAGTTCGCTGATGTACGTGAAGTTCGCTTCCCGAAGTTCATTCGCGTAGGCCGCAGCGGCAGCAAAGGAGACAATCGCTGGCGCGTTGAGAGTTCCGCTGCGAATATCTCGCTCTTGTCCCCCACCATGCAAGATCGGAGTGACATCAATCCCACGAGCAAGAATTAAGACAGAAACTCCAAGTGGACCACCAATCTTGTGAGCGCTTAACGTTGCCGAGGTAACTCCGAGATCGTTGAAATTGAATTCAACCTTTGTAAATGATTGCACCGCATCGGTATGCACGGGAATATCTCCGGCAATCTCCACTACTTCTTGAATCGGCTGAATTGTGCCGACTTCATTATTTGAGTGCATGACTGCAATGAGCGCAATACGTTCCCGATTCATTTCGACAATATCTCTCAATGCTTCGAGATCAAGAACGCCATCGCCACTTACCGGAACTTGGATGATATGTGCACCTTCATGCTCCTCGAGCCATTCAACTGGATCGAGAACAGCATGATGTTCAAAGGCGGAGATAACGATTACATTTCGAGTTGGATCTTCACTTCTGCGTTTCCAGAAGAATCCCTTGATAGCTAAGTTATTAGATTCAGTACCTGATCCCGTGAAGATAATCTCGGACGGGCTACATCCAGCGATCCGAGCAAGGCTCTCGCGTGCTTCTTCAACGTCCTTGCGAACTGATCTGCCTTGGGTATGAAGACTCGAAGCATTTCCGAGTTGGGCGATCTGCTTGTTGAGCGCCTCGATCGCAGCTGGCGACATAGGTGTGGTCGCAGCATGATCAAAGTACGAAGCCATTGGGGAAGTCTAGAACCTCCCTAGGCTTTCTTCGCCGTGACCCCTTGTGTTGCTTGAGGAAGGACGGTGAAGAGATCGCCTACAACGCCAAAATCGGCGACATCGAAGATTGGTGCTTCAGGATCCTTATTAATGGCGACGATCGTCTTTGAGGTCTGCATTCCTGCACGATGTTGAATCGCACCCGAGATACCTGCAGCGACATAGAGCTGTGGGCTCACAGTCTTTCCAGTCTGACCCACTTGATGAGAATGTGGATACCAACCGGCATCTGTTGCCGCTCGAGAGGCTCCCACTGCTGCGCCCAGAGAATCTGCAAGCGCTTCAACGGGTGCGAAATTGCCATCAGTTCCTTTGCCACCAGAGACCACGATCGCTGCCTCAGTAAGTTCTGGTCGCCCACCTTTGACCGCTGGCGAAACCGAGAGAACCTGTGCCTTATCGCGACCGTCGTAGCTCACTGCGAACTCTTCGCTCGCAGGTGCGCCACTTCCGGCGATCGCTTCAATGGAGTTTCCGCGAATCGTAATGATCGATGTTCCGTGGGTGACTGTTGAATGAACTGTGGTTGAGCCGCCAAAGACTGATTGAGTTGCAATGAGATCAGCATCGAGATCGATCGCATCTGTGATCAACCCGGAGTCACTCTGAACAGCGAGTCGACCGGCGATCTCTTTTCCACGCGCCGTGGAAGCGATGAGAACTACCGATGGGCTCTCTTTAGCAACGACTTGTGCAAGCGCTGTCGCTGTTGCACCGGTTGAGAACTTCTCAAA
>CAJBLC010000153.1 GCA_903953805.1 uncultured Actinomycetes bacterium
GCTCTCATTCCAATCATCGAGTGCAACTCGTGGGGCAATCTTGAGCGTTGCATACTGTTTTGGTCTTGGTCTACCTCTTGTCTTGGTTGGACTCTTCTTTGATCAATCTGCCAAGTTACGTCGATCTATCTCTCGCCATGGCGACCTCATGACAAAGGTTGGTGGTGGGTTCCTCATTCTCATCGGCCTGCTTCAAGTAACGGGTCTGTGGCTACATCTGATGAACTCACTACGAGGTTTAATCTCGGGATTCTTGCCGGTGGTCTAAATGAATATCTTCCAATGGATCTGGCGCCAGCTCACCAGTATGCGCACCGCGCTCATTCTCTTGATGATGCTCGGTCTTGCATCTATTCCTGGTTCACTCTTCCCGCAGCGCAATCAAAACCCCATGAAGGTCCGGGACTTTGCAGCGGCAAATCCAACTCTGGCCCATTGGCTCGATAAGGTCGGCATCTTTGATGTCTACTCATCTGCCTGGTTTAGCGCGATTTACATCCTCCTCTTTATCTCTTTGATTGGCTGCGTACTTCCACGCTCATTTGAGCATCTGAAAGCGATTGGCAAGAAGCCACCACTTACTCCTAAATATCTGGATCGTATGGAGGGATTTGTTGAGCTAGAGCGAGGCACTGAGGGCGCTTTGGATACCGCTGAAAAGTGGTTGAAGAAGAACCGCTTTAGAGTGCGCCGCGAAGAGCTCTCGATCTCTGCTGAAAAGGGTTACTCCCGCGAAACGGGAAATCTGCTCTTCCACCTCTCACTCATCATGATCCTCTTCGCAGTTGCAGCTGGTGGCTTATTTGGAAGTAAGGGCGAAGCGATCCTCAATGTAGGAGATCGCTTTATCAATACTCCAACTTCTTACGACAACCTCACCTTTGCAAAGTTCCAAAAAGAGGGCGATATGGTGCCGTTCTCGCTCCGTATCCTTGACTTCAAAGCAAGTTATGACATTAAGACAAATGCGCCAACGGATTACACCTTGAAGGTTGCAGCGTCGAATCCAATCGGTAGCAAAGAAATTTTGAAGACAATAAAAGTGAATAGCCCGCTGACATACGGAAGCACTAAGGTCTATCTCCAGGCAAATGGCTACTCACCGGTTGTTGCAGTGCGTGACAAGATGGGCAAATTAATCTTTGAAGGTCCAGTTACCTTCTTGCCACAAGATGGAAATCTGACATCGATCGGAGCAATTAAGTTGCCTGATATGTCACCTCAAATTGGAATGGTCGCATCGTTCTTACCGACTGCTGATCGTTCACCAAAACGTGGTGCATTCTCATCATTCCCAGAAGTTCTCGATCCGCGCCTTCTCGTCTCTGTCTGGATGGGAAATCTCGGACTCGATAACGGCACACCTCAGTCGGTCTATCGTGTTGATACAAGCAAGATGCAACGTATCGGCTTGAAGGCGCTGAGCTTGGGTCAGATCTATGACTTCGGTGAGGGAACTCTCGCCTTTGAGGGTTACAAATCCTGGGTCAACCTGCAGATTGTTGATGATCCAGGCAAGGTGTACGCATTGGTGGGAGCGATCTTGGCGATCCTCGGGTTACTGACATCACTCTTCACACGCCAGCGCAGAATTTGGATCAAGGTCGAAGGTCGTGTTCAAATAGCAGGGCTGGCAAAGAATGGCGTACCGGGATTGGATGAGGAGCTCTCATCGCTGAAGAAGGCCTTGGAGGAGTAAGAGAATGACATCACGCAATCTGGCTTATCTCTCTAACTATTCAATCTATTCCGCCATGGTTCTCTACACAATCGCCTTCTTTGCGCATGCGATTGAAGTTTCATTCTCTGTAAAAGATTCTGAATCCGATAACAAAACCAGCTTTGATTTCACACGCACAGAGCGATCTGGCCGTATCGGTACTGCCATGATGGTTCTTGGCTTCATCTTCTTATTTGCCGGAGTCATTCTTCGTGGCGCATCTGCACATCGAGTGCCATGGGGCAACATGTATGAGTTCTCCATTACTGGCGCCTTAGCATTTAGCGGGGCTTATCTCTTTGCACTCTTAAAGTACAAGCTTCGCTGGTTGGGTCTGCCAGTTTCGATTGCAGTTCTTCTTACTCTCGGTACAGCGATCACAGTTCTCTATCGCCCAAGTGCACCACTTGTACCTGCCCTTAAATCAACCTGGCTTGCGATTCACGTTTCGGCAGCGATTGTTTCGGGTGGAGTCTTCTTATTAGCAAACACAATCGCAGCTACCTATTTGATTTTAGATCGTATGGAAGAGCGCGGCGGTCGAAATGAGTGGGCGAAGAAGTTGCCATCTCTTGAGACTCTCGATCAACTCTCTTACCGCCTCGTTGCATTTGTCTTCCCACTCTGGACCTTTGCCGTTATTGCTGGAGCGATCTGGGCAGAATCTGCCTGGGGTCGTTACTGGGGTTGGGATCCAAAAGAGACCTGGGCATTTATTACCTGGGTTGCATACGCGGCATATCTCCACGCGCGCGTGACTGCCGGCTGGCGCGGTCGTAAAGCTGCATGGCTATGTCTCTTTGCTGGATCGACATTCTTGTTTAACTACATCTACGTCAATATCTATGGAACTGGACGTCACACGTAC
>CAJBLC010000154.1 GCA_903953805.1 uncultured Actinomycetes bacterium
GCCCTCCTTGGGCTCTTCGTTAATGCCTTTGCAACAGTGCTCGCACTCGGTTGCGTTATCTTTGTCTTCGGAGCAATCAGCGGTGGCTACTTCAACCCGGTTGTCACCTTTGCAGAGTTCGTCGTCAAGCGCCTTGAAATCGATGAGCTCATTGCCTTCATCATCGCTCAGCTTGCTGGTGCATTTGCAGGTGTCGTCCTTGCGAACTACATGTTTAAGCAACACCTTGTCTCTCATTCAACGATCGTTCACAAGGGTATGAATCTCTACGTTGCAGAAGTACTTGCGACTGCGGGCTTGATCATCATCCTTCAACTCTTAATTCATCAGTACAACGACCATTTAGCTCCGATTGCTATCCCTGCATGGATCGGCGGCGCTTACCTCTTCACAGCTTCAACCGCATTTGCAAATCCAGCAGCTGTCTTCGGTCGCATGTGGACAAATGCTGGCGCTGGTATTGATGTGAAATCAGGACTCGCTTTTGTTGGTGCTGAAGTACTTGGTGCGCTGATTGGTATCGGAATTGTTGCAATTCTCACCGCTGGTGATGACGATCTCGACGATCTCGCCTACCTCACAGAGGAAGAGTATGTTGAAGTAACGGATCACTCGATCTAGTCTTACGTTATGAGCGCCCTTCCGGTAGAAATGCTGGGAGGGCGTTTCTCTTTTATTAAGCGGTTACTTCCTGGACTGGTGCTCATCGCAATTCTCGTTGCGATTGCCTTTGCAATTAATAGTTGGCAATCAACCATCAGTCCATTGGCCCTCTCAGTCGCCCTCGGATTTCTCTTCACACACCTATGGATGTGGCCAAAGTGGGCAGAAGCTGGAACTGCATTCGCTGGAAAGACTCTCTTGCGAAGTGGTGTAGTGCTTCTCGGATTTCAACTCTCGCTCTCATCATTTCGTTATGTAGGTGTCAAAGGAATACTTGCCATTCTTTTCGTGGTAACTCTGACTATTTTCGGCATCCTGGCACTTTCACGATTTTTTGGGCTTAGTGATGGCCTGGGACTCTTAATTGCTTGCGGATATGCAATCTGTGGAGCTAGTGCAATCGCTGCGGTTCGGCCACAAACTGTTGCAACAGATGAAGAGAGCTCATATGCAATAGGGCTTGTCTCCTTGTGTGGAACGCTCTCAATTCTGGTATTGCCGCTCATTGGACATGCGGCAGGTTTGAGCAATCGAGCCTTCGGATCATGGGCAGGCGCAGCAGTCCACGATGTTGGACAAGTGCTGGCAACTGCCTCGCTCTTTAACTCTGGATCGGTCGCATCAGCGATCATCTTTAAACTTGCTCGGGTCTCTCTTCTTGCGCCGATTGTTGTGATTCTCGCGTTACGTAATCGTCGAAGTTCACATCTTTCTTCGCCCACCAAGGCAAAAGTCGCAGTTGTTCCGCTCTTCGTTCTTGGCTTTATTGCCGTTGCACTTATTCACAACGCGATTCACATCTCGGTACGAGTCACAAATGACCTCGGGAGTTTGAGCAAGGTCCTCATCTCTGCTGGTCTCGTCGCCTTGGGATCCAATGTGCGCTGGGCGGCGATCCGAAAGATTGGCTACCGGCCGCTGGTTGTGGGGCTCTTGGCTTGGGTAGTGGTCGCAGGCTTGGCGTTAGGCGCGGTAAAACTCTCGGGGCTATAAACTCTCCTCATGCGCATCCTTGCTATTCAAAATGATGAGACAGATCCACCACACCTTGCCGCTCAATGGCTAGAGGAGCAAGGACACGAGATCGTAATTCTCCGTGCTTATAGCGGTGAGGAAGTTCCGGCAACTGTCCCAGTAGGTATTGATGCGTTGATGCCGATGGGCGGACACATGGGAGCCCTTGATGATCACATCGCTTCATGGCTACCAAATGAACGTGCCATGATCGCTGATGCAGCGGCTCGCGATCTACCAATCTTTGCAATCTGCCTCGGGGCGCAATTAGTTGCGGCAGCGCTGGGTGGAGAGGTAGTGAGATCAGAGACCCCAGAAATTGGCGTTTATGAAATTACCCCTCGAGGCGTAGCAGACCCAGTCTTTGATTCGAGCGAGACTGTTATTGCGACGCAGTGGCATGAAGATAAGGTCAGTCGACTTCCTGAAGGTGCGGTCACACTCGCCAGTTCACCTCTCTGTGAAAACCAGATCTATCGATTCGGCTCTAAGAGCTATGCAGTTCAATTCCACCCAGAAGTTGATGCGCAGATGGTTCAGAGCTGGGAAGATCATGCAGATAATGCGTATCAAACATCTGGAAAGAGCAATATCGTCTCAGAATTCAATGCGTCCGAAGAGAGGCTCTATCGCACATGGAAACCAACTATCCAACGCTGGGGTTCTTTGATTCAGCAATAACGAGTACCACTTACTAAAGTGTATTGAGAAAGCGGGTCACCACACCATGTGCCGTCTTATGGGATATGTATCGGAGCAGAGTTACTCACTGTCGGAGTTTGCTGGTCCTCACTTCGATCAATTTGCAGCCCTCTCATCACGTCATTGCGATGGCTGGGGAGTCGCCGGCCTCAATGTTGGAGATGTAAACCCGACTCTTACTGTTGAACCTGCGCAGGCGAGCAAGAGCGCTAAGTTTCGAGAGATTGCGGATGGCCCTAAGGGCAATGGTGCACTTTTACATCTTCGATGGGCCACATCTGGGCTATCTGTAAAGGCGGGGAATACTCACCCATTTACTCATGGCGAGATCTCCTTCATTCACAACGGTGGCATCATGCCGGCAACTGCCATGGACTCCATGATTGATGCTGATCTGATGGGACGGATGCGAGGTGAGACCGATAGCGAGCGCTATTTCGGCGTCGTCGTCACACAGATTCGAAAGCTAGGCCTGGTCGATGGAATTGTCTCGGCGGTTCGGCAGATTCGAAGCACCTGTACCTTCTCGAGCCTGAATGCCATGATCTTGACGCCCCACCAGATGATCATCGTCAATGAGCACAATGTCGACCGGGTCCCTGCTGGCGAACCAGCCGATTACTACGACCTCTACTTCCGCAAGGATGAGAAAGGCGTGCTCGTCGCATCAACCGGCTGGGAGCAGCGTGGCTGGAGCTTGATCAGCAACCACCGTGCCTTGGTCATCGACCGGGCAACCTTTGCGATCGAAGAGTTCATCCTCTAAAAAGTTATCTGGAAATTGCCCAATAGGGCTTGCCTCAGATTTCAGGGGTAGTACGGTTCTCCTTGTATCTGCCCCCGCTTCTTCGGATGCCCTCTCCAACCTGGAGGTCAACATATGTCAGGCTCTACAAAAAACCACGAACACAAGCTCGCCGAAAATGTCCTAGGACTTTTTGAGTCAGCCGTCATGGGCGTAGCGGGTTCAGCACCTGCCTATTCAATCGCCGCATCAACCGCACTCCTTGTTGGAGCAGTCGGACTCGCAGGACCAGCAGCGCTTCTCTACTGTGGAATTGCAATGTTTGGAATTGTCTTTGCCTTTAATTACCTCGGTCGCACTGAGTCTAATTCAGGTGCAACATATGCATGGGTTCGACGCGGACTCCACCCAGCACTTGGATATATCGCTGGTTGGTCGCTCCTCATGTGTTCTTCAATCTTCATGGTCGCTGCAACTCTGCCAGCAGGATCGTCATTCTTAGGACTCTTCTCTGACAAACTCTCCAACAGCAAGGGATGGGTAACCCTCTTCGGTACCGTCTTCTTCCTCTTGATGGTCGCTGCAGTCGCATTTGGTGTAACTATTACCGCAAAAGTTCAGGTCATTATGTCGACCATTGAAGTTGGCCTGCTCGCACTCTTCGCCGTTCTTGCAATCTTCCACGGTCAGAAGACGCATACATTCTCATGGCATTGGTTCGCACCATCATCATTTGGTTCTTCGCAGACATTCTTCGCCGGTGCACTTGTTGCCGCTTTCTATTACTGGGGTTGGGATGTCACAGCGAACCTCAATGAAGAGACCAAGGGCTCGCACAAGACCCCGGGCCAAGGTGCAATCATCGGAATGATTATCACCTTCTTACTCTTTGAAGTCTTCACTGTTGGATCAAATATGGTCCTCAGCGCCAAGGACATCAGCGATAACTCAGCAAATATCCTCGGCGTTCTTGGTCAAAAGGTATGGCCTGGTACCCCTGGAAAGCTCATTGTTTTAGCGGTTCTCCTCTCCACAGTTGCAACTCTTGAAACTCAGCTCATTCAAGTAACTCGCACCATGTTTTCAATGGGACGCGATGGCACCCTTTCTCGCTCGTTTGGAAAGGTACACAGCAAGTACAAGACACCGATCGTCGCGACGATGACAATCACCGTAGTTGGTATCGGTCTCTTCGTAGGATCGCAGTTCATCGGTTCACTTGGAAAGATCATGACCGATGCGATCGCAGCGATTGGCGTACAGATCTCTATTTACTACGCACTCGCTGGTTTCTCTGTTGTGGTTCTCTTCCGCAAGATGATCTTTAAGAGTGTGAAGAACTTCATTCTCATGGGATTGTGGCCACTTATTGGCGCGATATTCATGACGGTTATGTTCATCAAGGTTATACCTACCTTGGATCACCTAACAAAAGTTGTTGGCTTTGGCACCATCGCCTTGGGATTGATCCCAATGCTCTGGTACTGGTCACGTGGCCATGTCTACTTCAAGACGCCAACAAAGGCTGAGCGCCTTGCTGTCATCCACGAGTTTGAACACAACCTCTAGCTCGATCAAGAATCCAACTGCCGCTTCCGAGAAATTGGGGCGGCAGTTTTTCTTTTCGCGTACCCTTAGCGGGTGATCACAACTCCGCTGGTTAATGCGCTCGACCTCATTGCGATATTCGCCTTCGCGCTTGTTGGGGCTCGCGTGGCCGCGGCAAAGGGGCTCGATTACGGCGGAATATTTCTTGTCGCAGCAGTCGCCTCACTTACTGGTGGAACTTTTAGAAATGTTTTTCTGGGTCAACGCCCGCCATGGATCTTGCATACCTGGCTCTTCGCTGCAGTTCTCTTGGCATTAATTGTGACGGTCGCAGTAAAGACCGTGAAACCAGTAGGCCGCTTCATGCTCTCGCTCGATACCTTAGGCCTAGCAGTAGCGACAGTTTCAAGCGCAAATTATGCGATCTCTTACGGCGCAGGCTTCATCGGCGGGCTTGTCCTTGCGGTGCTTGGGGCAGTTTTAGGAGGACTTCTTCGCGATCTCTTCTGTCAAGTAGAACCAGTTCTCTTACACCGCGAAACTATCGGTACATCGTGTTTAGCAGGCGCTCTCCTCTATCTCACACTGGAACATTTCTCTATCAGTAGCGCTATATGCACCATTTCATCCGGTGCTCTTGTCATCGTTGTCCGAGAGCTTTCGATTCACTTTGATTGGGATCTGCCAAGGCTTACCCATGGCAAATAAGCAGGTAATGACCCTCGCCATTGATTGTGGCGGGCTAAGCCTGAAGGCATCAGTTCTTGATGCCGCTGGCACGCTACATGCCCAACCAGTCTCGATTCCGACGCCGTACCCGCTCTCTCCCAACCGACTCATTGAAGCCTTTGATGAGATTGCTGCACTTCTTCCACCATTCGACCGAATCACTATCGGAATGCCAGGAATGATCCGCCATGGCGTTGTTGTCCACACCCCGCATTACATCACTACCAAAGGACCACTCACTCGAGTCGAGCCTGCTCTGCTCGCACAATGGCGGGGCTTTGATATGCAGTCGGCCCTCGCCGAACATTTCGGCAAAGCCGCCCTTGTGATGAATGATGCAGAGGTACACGCCGCCGGTTTGATTAGCGGTTCTGGGTTGGAAGTTGTCATGACGCTGGGTACGGGACTTGGGTTCTGCATGTTCGATGGCGGAAAGCTCGCTCCACATTTTGAGCTCTCGCATGCTCCTATTAGGAGATCAACGAGCTATGACACGTGGATTGGTGAACATGAGCGCCGTCGTCTCGGAGATACCTTCTGGTCGCGCCGCATCAAATCAATGGTGGAAGATCTCCGGCCAGTCTTCTGGTGGGATCGGCTCTTTATTGGGGGCGGTAATTCGCGCAGAATTAAGCCTGAGGTACTCGCCAAACTTGGTGATGATGTCGTGATCGTTTCGAATACAGCAGGGATCCTTGGCGGAGTTCGAGCGTGGGAGTTGAAACCTTAGTTAATAAAGGCGTAAGCAAGTGCGAAAATTCCAACGATAAGGGTGATCGCTCTGCCAGCTTTCGTGGTGAGAAAACTTTTCGCAGACGGAACATAAGTGAGTGCAAATAAGATCAAGCCAGGAATCACGATCGCCATACTCTTTGCGAAGGCGTTGTGATTTGCCCGCTGGTAATCCCAGTTAATGAGTCCGGTTGCAATCATGGCGTAGGCCCACATGCGAAGGTTGTTCATGTGCATAGCCTCCCATACTGCGGGATAAAAAAGATAAAAAAAGGGGAGGCTCTCAATGAGCCTCCCCTTTTTACTTAGTACTTAGTGAGCGTCTGACATACCTTCAGCAGCTGACTTCATGCGAGCGATCTTGAAGATGGTAAGACCGAATACGCACTTAGCAAGCACGTCAGCGATTGTGTAACCGATCTGACGATCTGTGAAGAGTGATGCCATCTGGCTTGCTGATGGGTTCTTCACGAGGATTGGGATGAGGTATGAGATTGGGTATACGCCCCATGTTGCGATCAAGAGGAGGCGGAGGCGACCAATTGTTGCTGCAACACCTTCAGGCTGGCGATCCAATGACTTACCAAGCTCTACGAAGAGTACATAAAGGATGTAGAGGAATGGAATTGTTGAGAGGATACCGAAGATAACCTTAGTTCCATTGTTTGATGAGATCTCACCTGGGTAACCCAAGATGATCATCGCAGCTGATGCTGGAACGAGACGTGACATCATTGACTTTGATGCTTCCTTTGCAAGAGCAAGAACAGCAACAACTTCAACGAGAAGTAGTGGAACAGTCAAGATCCAGTCAACGTAGCGGTATGCCTCGTTGAATGTGCCCTGTGAAGTTCCAACTGCGATTGCATTCTTAGCTGAAGAATCATTGAATGAGTTGAAGATACGGAAGTAGTGGTAGCCAGCGATGAAAGTCACCATTGATGACATGACAAGTGCGCTACGGTACTTAGGAAGAACGCGGCTCTGTCCGACGAGTGTGTAGACAGTGCAGGCGAGCATTGAGATTAAGCCGAAGGAGAAGATGTTGTACAACGAGCTCCATTGACCGTTAGATAGTTGCAACATTGAGAATGTGCCTCCATGAGTTGGACCGCTGAGAGGGTGTCCGAGATTGCTCGGCTCCAGAAGTCATTGACACAAGTTTGCGCTTGAATTCGGGTCTTTGCCACTCTAAATGCGAGGATTTCGCGGTTATTTTTAAGAAATCTTTAGGATTCCACGCTCACTGTGGGCGAAATATCCCTTTTAGCGAGGCGCGGTCGAGTCTGGCGGTTGAGAGCATATGTGGGACGGTCAGAGCCCAGACGATCACTAAAACCGACCATAAGAGGCTTGAGGAGAACTTTTTAGGGGAGGCGGCCATCAGAGCGCCAGCGAGAGCGAAGGATCCGGCGACGGCATAGAGGCCTGGAGTTACTGCAGCTAAGAACGCTCTTCCAGGTGCACCCTCCTCTGCCAGGTTGAGCGCCTTAGGCAATCGTGGAACAAGGCGTGCGGTGTGGCGTTGGGCGTGCCAGAAGCCAAAGTAGGTAGCGAAGGCGAGAAGAGGCGGGGCGAAGGTGGAGAGCGCGGCGAGAAGAGCGAGATCGATTGCCATCGCGTAACGACGAGTGAGTAATAACGTCGCGCAGGAAAGCACCGCGATCGCAAGTACCGAAGTTCGAAGCGTGTGTGTGCTTGCTCCGGACCAATGAATAAGCGAGTGACGAATGCGTTCAAGTGCACTGATGGTTCGGTGATCAGTGAGCGGGAGTACCACAGGTAAGAAACCTGCTGGAATCGCATACATGGCTTCGACCCAGAGCGGCTCACTCGATAAATTCACTGAGATTCGGTATTCATTGATGAACGAGGCATCGCCAAAGCCAAAATGGAGGCCACTCATGATCAGCACACAATCAAAGGCGACGAGATTCCACGAAGAGATAGCAACTCCCGCCGCGATGGCAATAAGTACGTACCCCACAATGTAGGCGACAAATTTCTTCCGGGGATGTGATGGAATCGAGATAAGGTGATCAATCGCGCCATGCGGAATGCCGAGCGCAATTCCAAAGAGAGCGATTGAGATCTGCCAAGAGAGAGATAACTCAACTCCAAAAATATGGAGAGCGAAGAGAGCTGCGATTACAATCAAGACCGCTGATCGAGAGGCGGTTACCGTCAACCGATAGACATCGGAAAGTCTGCTTGCCACTCTGCGAGCCTATTTCATTGCACTGGCTAATGGGAGAGGATTGGCCTATGAACCACCTTCACTACATAGGAGTTCTGCTCTTTATTGGTGTCTGTGGCGCCGGGGTTAACGTCTTCTTCAAAACTGGCCTCGCCCGTAGGTGGCGAATCTTTCTCATCACCGATCTCTTGATCCTCGCCCTCTACACGGCATGGGATTCATGGGCTATTTATAAGCGAAATTGGTACTTCGATCCTGCTCAGATCTTGGGAGCTAAAGTCCTCTTCTCGATCCCGATTGAAGAGATTCTCTTCTTTATCGTGGTGCCATTTACCACCGTCGCAACTTATTTGGCGCTCAAGAAACTCACCGGCTGGGAGCGGGATCGAAAATGATCTATTCCGATATTGCTCTTGATGCCGTATTGATCGCAGTGATCCTGGATCTCTTTATTCTCCGAAGTCAGATGGTAACTCGTGGCCTCTTCTGGCTGAGCTACGGATTAATCTTGCCATTTCAACTTCTCACCAATTGGTGGCTGACATCGAAGCTGATCGTGATGTACACACCTGCCGCAATTATCGGCCGTCGGTTAGCGGGGGCTCCGATTGAAGATCTACTCTTTGGCTTCTCGATGATCTTGTTGACGCTCTCGCTCTGGGACTATCTCTCCAATAGAGCGCAATCAGAAAAAGTTTAAAGCACCTTTGAGAGGAAGCTCTTCGTTCTCTCTTCGCGGGGGTTACTGAGCACATCAGTGGGCTTGCCAGATTCGACGACAACTCCGCCATCCATGAATACCAACGAATCGGCAACTTCGCGAGCAAAGCCCATCTCATGAGTCACAACAATCATTGTCATTCCTGTGGATGCTAGCTCCTTCATGACGTCGAGAACTTCACCCACTAATTCTGGATCGAGTGCTGATGTTGGCTCATCAAAGAGCATCAGCTTCGGCTTCATCGCAAGGGAGCGGGCTATCGCTACTCGCTGTTGTTGCCCACCAGAGAGATGAGCTGGATAGTGATCTAACTTTTCGGCAAGGCCAACGCGAGCGAGTAGCTTCTTGCCCTCGATCTCAGCATCACTGGCGTTAACACCTTGAACTCGGATCATTCCAGCGGTCACATTTTGGAGTGCAGTCATATGAGGGAAGAGATTGAATTTCTGGAAGACCATCCCGATTCCACTGCGCTGGGTAGCAGCCTCACGAGCCTGTAATTCATAGATCTTTCCGGCACTTTCACGGTAGCCAATTAAGGTGCCATCTACGGTAATGCGACCAGAGTTGATCTTCTCAAGGTGGTTGATGCAGCGCAGGAATGTAGATTTACCAGAACCTGATGGGCCGACGAGACACATCACTTCTCCGCGAGCAACTTCGAGGGAGATTCCGCGCAGTACGTGATTGCTTCCAAATGACTTATGAACGCTCTCGGCAATAACCATGTTTGTCATGATGCTACCCCAATGAGAGCTGAGTGACCGCGAGCAAAGCGCTTCTCAACGTAATATTGAATAACCATCAAGATCGTTGTGAAGAATAGGTACCATGCAGAAGCAACGAGCAGGAGAGGGATTGGGTTATACGTCTCCGCCGAAATATCGCGAGTTCGCGCATATAGATCGGTAACCAAAGGCACTGCTGTAACGAGCGATGTCGTCTTCAACATCGAGACTATCTCATTTCCGGTTGGCGGAATAATGATTCGCATCGCTTGTGGGATAACCACGAAACGCATGGTTGTCCACCAACTCATGCCAAGTGCAGTTGCAGCTTCTTCTTGACCGGAGTCGACCGAGAGAAGTCCAGCACGCACGATCTCCGCCATGTAAGCCGCTTCATTAAGTGAGAGGCCAATAATGGCAATCCAGAAGAGTGAAAATTGTTGTGAGATCGCTTGGTGAAAACCAAGATAAAAGTTATTGAAATGTATGAAGGGAATACCAAAGAAGAATGAATGATAAATTGTTGAAAGTAGGCCCCAGAAGACAAGTTGGACATAGACCGGGGTGCCGCGGAATGCCCAGATAAAGAGCCATGCGACGCTACGAAATACTGGGTTAGGTGATCTTCGCATCACAGCGAAAGAGATACCTAAAATAATTGCGAAGAACATCGAGAGCGCCGTGAGCGCAAGAGTCACTCCTGCGGCATGGATAACGCGGCTATCGAAGAGATACTTACCAAAGGATTTCCAGTCATAGGCGCTGCGATGGGCAGCGTCAATGACAAAGGCTGCAGATATGGCAGCCAAAAACAGTGCCACTACCCACCGAATTGGGTGGCGCAGTGGCACTGCCTTAATTGGTTCGTGGTTAGTTGATTGCACCGTTCACGCCAAATGAAGAGACTGCGCCAGCTTGGACGCCCCACTTCTTGAGAATCGATGCGTACTGACCGCTCTTATAGACATCATTGAGAGCGAGGGAGATTGCCTTCACGAGTGTTGAACCCTTAGCAGTAGGGAAGCCATATGGAGCAGCTCCATAGATTGCACCGGCAAGAACGAGCTTTCCTTTGCTCTGCGCAACTGCATCTTCTGTTACTGGTGAATCAGCAGTAAGTGCATTGGCGCGGCCAAGAACAACTGCAGCGGTCGCAGCATCTTGAGCATCGTAAGAAAGCGGAGTGATTGCCTTCTTGCCAGCCTTGAGGCAGGCAGCTGACTTTGCCTTGAGATCATCAACTTCTGTTGAACCGGTCTGGACTGCAACAGTTAATCCACATGCATTATTTGGATCAACGTTCTTTCCTTTTGGTGCTGCCCACTGGATACCAGCGGTGAAGTAGTTTGCAAAATCAACCTGCGCTTCGCGCTCTTTGGTATCAGTGAATGATGAGACGCCAGCATCGTACTTTCCACCCTTAATTGCAGGCAGGATTGAATCGAAGGTAGCGACGACATAATGGACCTTGACTCCAAGGTCTGCAGCTACAGCGTTTACAAGTTCGACTTCCCAACCGATTGGGTTGCCCTTTGCATCCTTGAATTCATTTGGGCGATACGTGGCATCTACACCAAAGGTGATGTAGCCATTCTTCTTAACAGAAGCTGGAAGTTGAGCGATTGCTGCAGCGTTGGTTGCAGCAAATGCACCGGTTTGTGATGCGAGCAGAGCAGCGACGGTGAGGCCAGCAGCGACTGCAATCTTCTTAGTTGTTGTGAACAAGAGAGCGACTCCTTCAATAGTGATGGCTACGGTGGGCGACGTTGAGCCGTAGAGCGACAAGTCTACCCCTCGCTGCACGCTTAGAATGAGCGCATGCATCCAGAGATAACCTTGCTCGACGGTGGCCTATCGACCGCTCTTGAGGAGCTAGGGGCAGATCTCAACACCTCACTCTGGTCTGGCGAGTTGTTGCGAACTCATCGCAATCTCATTCGAGCCGCCCATCAATCATTTGTCGATGCTGGTGCCAAGATCCTCATTACAAGTTCCTACCAAATTTCGTATCCCGGTTCTGAAGCTCGGGGTTGGTCGCGAGAAGAAGTTACCGATGCGCTTCGTGCTTCAACTGAGCTTGCGAGATTTGATGGTGTGAAAGTTGCAGCATCAGTCGGCCCATATGGCGCATATTGTGCAGATGGCTCTGAGTATCGCGGTAACTATGGACTCACTATCGATGAACTCAAGGATTTTCATCGAGATCGTCTAGACGTATTGATCCAAAGTAACCCTGATTATTTAGCGATTGAAACTATTCCAGAAGTGGCAGAGGCGAAGGCGATACTTGAGGTGCTGCGGGAAAGTGGCTCATCGATTCCGTTCTGGATTTCATTCTCATGTAAAGATGAGAGACATATTTCTTCTGGCGAACTCTTCGCAGAGGCAGCTGAACTTGTATCGAGCGCTCCTCATTCAATGGGAGTGGGAATCAATTGCACAGCACCACACTTCATCACTCCTCTCATGAAATCAGTCAAGAGACCTACACAATTTGTTCTCTATCCAAATGCTGGAAGAGAGTGGGATGCCCTTAATAAGAAGTGGCTCGGAGATCAAAGCACGGCCTTTACTCCTGAGCAGATTTCCGAGTGGGAGTCGGCTGGCGCCACCATTATCGGAGGTTGTTGTGGCGTTGGCCCTGCAGATATCTCAGTATTGGGTAATTTCATCGCGCAGTAATCGCACCAACCGATTAAATTTCTCCCATGCTTGGTGGAATAAATAACTCGATGTTCTTTGAGGCCTTTGGTGGCTTCGCCATCATCCCGATCTTTGTTCTCTTCTTGCGATGGGCATTTCCTTCCAAGAAAAATCACACTGAGATTGCTCGTCGACGAGAGATTAAGAAATCCCTCCGCGAATTGAAGAAGAGGTAACCATGGGCCTTGTAGTTGTTACTGGTGGTTCTCGCGGACTTGGTTATGAGACGGCACGTGCCTTAAAAAAGGCGGGTCATAAGGTTCTCTTAGTTGCAAAGGATCCGGAGAGATTAGCTTCTTCAGCAAAGACACTGGGTTGCGAATATCGGGCTGTTGATCTCGCAGATATCGATGCTGCGCGGGCCACCTTTCAAGAGATTCTCGCGAGCTTTGGAACGCCAGAGATTCTCGTCCTGGCTCATGGTGTGATGAGTGAGAAGATGTCGAAGACGCTACGTACGACAAATGAAGAGTGGCGACGGGTGATGGCAATCAATCTCGATTCTGTCTTCACTGCAATTAACATTCTTGGTGCACCAATGGCAGAAGCCCGAAATGGTCGCATCGTTATCTATTCCGCTTGTCTTGGACGAATGTCCGGACCAGGTAATGCCGGCGGATTAGCGCCTTACCGGATCAGCAAAGCTGGTGTGAATGCTCTTGTTCGCAACATGGCGCATGAGACTGGACATGGGTCGCGTGGATTGCTTGTCGATGCGATCTGCCCCAATCACACGCGAACAGATATGGGTGGTCCCGATGCTCCGCTCTCTGTCGAGGAAGGCGCTGATACAGCAATCTGGTTAGCAACACGTGCCTTTGACCCGGCCGCTGATAAGACTGGCTTTCTTTGGGAAGAGCGTCGAATTATCGAGTGGTGAGGTTCTAAGATCTGGGGATGTACATTCCGCCAGCGTATGAAATCACCGATTGGAACGAGATCACATCTTTTGTTTCACTTGCACGTGCTGGCGAATTTGTCACTGTAAATGCAGATGGAATTCCAGAAGCATCGACTCTGCCATTCACCTGGTATCCACAACAGCCAGATCACAACTCACAGATTAAAGATTATGGCCGGGCGACAACGCATATGGCCCGGTCTAATCCTCAATGGTTGGGTATAGAAGATGGTGCTCCTGCATTGATCATCGTCCATGCGCCAGGTGCATATGTATCTCCTGTGAACTATGCAAAGAGCAAAGAGAGCGGAAAGGCTGTTGGGACCTGGGATTATCAAGTAGTCCACCTTCGTGGAACGGTTGCGGTGTTGCACGACCCGGCAGAATTAATGCAGATTGTTAGCGATTTGCAACGTGATCATGAAGCAGACCGAGAGAATCCATGGGATCTCGCCTCTGCTAACCAAGATTTTCTAAAAGAGCTCATCAAGCACGTCGTCGGCTTCACAGTAAATATCACAAGCGTTGAGGCGAAATACAAACTTGACCAAAAAGAGAAGCTAGATGATCGTGCAAAGATCGTGAGCGATTTGCAATCATCAGAGCGAATTGGAGATCAATTCGTTGCCGGAGAGATGAAGCGCCTTTTCAATCTCTAGATATTAGAGCGGCTTCGTGCCAATCGAAATTGGCTTACTTGTCTCGGCAAAGAAATCATTTCCTTTGTCGTCGACAACGATAAAGGCTGGGAAATTCTCAACTTCGATCTTCCAGACCGCCTCCATGCCGAGCTCTTCATAATCAAGAACGTCAACTTTTTTAATGCAATCTCGAGCTAATCGAGCAGCAGGTCCACCGATGGAGCCGAGATAAAAGCCGCCATGAGTTTTACAGGCTTCCGTTACTTGCTTTGATCGATTGCCTTTAGCGAGCATCACCATTGATCCGCCAGCAGCCTGGAACTGATCAACATAGGAATCCATACGTCCCGCCGTTGTTGGTCCGAATGATCCTGAGGCATATCCAGCAGGTGTCTTTGCCGGGCCCGCGTAATAGACCGCATGGTCCTTGAAATATTGGGGGAGTTCTTTGCCTGAATCAAGAAGTTCTTTGAGCTTTGCATGTGCCAAGTCGCGAGCAACAATCAGCGTGCCATTGAGTTCGAGGCGAGTTTTAATTGGATATTGGGAGAGAATCTTTAAGACATCTGCCATCGGCTGATTGAGATCTACCTTTACAACATCATCGTTGAGGTGCTCATCCGTTGTTTCAGGTAGGAAGCGAGCAGGATCGCGCTCAAGTTTCTCGAGGAAGATGCCTTCCTTAGTGATCTTGCCCTTTGCTTGGCGATCTGCTGAGCATGAGACTGCAATAGCAATCGGCAGTGATGCACCATGGCGAGGGAGTCTGACAACGCGAACATCGTGACAGAAGTACTTTCCGCCGAATTGCGCACCAATACCAAGTGTTCGAGTGAGTTCGAGAACCTCTTGTTCAAGGTCGAGATCACGGAATGCTCGCCCAGTTGCCGCATTTCCCGTTGTTGGCAATGAATCTAAATAATGAGTGGAGGCGAGTTTGGCGGTCTTTACGGTGTGCTCGGCACTTGTTCCACCGATCACGATTGCCAGGTGATATGGAGGGCAAGCGGCAGTCCCTAGTGATCGAAGCTTCTCATCGAGCCACTTCATAAATGTTGTTGGGTTAAGTACTGCCTTCGTCTCTTGGTAGAGGAAGGACTTGTTCGCAGAACCACCGCCCTTGGCAATGAAGAGGAAGTTGTACTCATCTGCATGATCAGAATCCGAATAAATCTCTACCTGTGCTGGGAGATTATTTCCTGTGTTCTTCTCTTCCCAAGTTGTTACAGCTGCCATCTGTGAATAGCGAAGATTAAGTTTTGTGTAGGCATCGTAAACTCCGCGCGAGACTGAGATCTCATCTTTCTCCGATGTGAGCACGCGTTGACCCTTTTTGCCCATGACCAATGCGGTTCCTGTGTCCTGACACATAGGAAGTACGCCACCTGCTGCAATATTGGCATTCTTCAAGAGATCAAGTGCGACGAAGCGATCATTGGGCGAAGCCTCTGGGTCAGTCATGATCTTTGAAAGTTGTTCTAAATGCTCATCACGGAGGTAGTGGGAGATATCGTGAATCGCTTCTGTTGTTAATTGTGCAATCGCTTCAGGGGATACCTTGAGAAATTCCATTCCTTCAGCGGAAAATGTCGAAACACCTTCGGTTGAGACGAGGCGATATTCCGTCTTATCTTCACCAATAGGTAGGAGATCTTCGTAGATGAACTCAGGCATTCTCTGTTGCGCTCTTCTTCTCTGATTTCACGGCATCGAGCTTTGCCTTTGCGCCATCGAGCCATTCTTGGCAGATCTTTGCTAAAACTTCACCGCGTTCCCACAGTGCAAGTGACTCCTCAAGCGAGGATTGCCCGGATTCGAGTTCTGCAACGAGATCAACAAGTTCGTCGCGAGCCTCTTCGTAGGAAAGTTTCTTCTCAGCCATGGCCCTCAATCTACTCCTGTGGTGCGGCCGGGAGTGCGGCGTCGGTAGTGGCAGCAACCACACCTTCTGCGACCTTGATGCTGATGTGGTCGCCAGGCTTGAGTGCTGCAGCTTTTCGTACGATCTCACCCTTTTGGGTCAGCACTACTGCATATCCCCGATCGAGAGTGGATTGTGGTGAGAGAGTTCGAAGTTGTGCCTTGAGCGAGTCGAGATCCTCAGAGCCCAAAGCAAGTTCACCCTCCATCGCTCGAAGTGATCGACTCTTATGAGCAGCGACGATTTCGGCGCGTGAGCTCAGCATGGAGTAAGGATCTTTGAGAATCGGACGACTCATCAGTTGCACAATCGAGTTCGATTCATTGAGGAGAAGATTTTTAAGATAGCGCAACGAACGATCCTGAAGATTTCTAATCTTGGTTAATTCTTCAACGATATCGGGGACAACTCGCTTACCAGCATCAGTTGGAGTCGATGCGCGCCAATCGGCAACTAAGTCGAGAAGAGGTGCATCTTTCTCGTGGCCGATAGCACTGACAATGGGAGTCTGCGCTTGTGCTGCGAGTCGTATGAGCGTCTCATCGCTGAAGGGCAGAAGATCTTCAAAGGATCCACCACCTCGAGTAATGATGATGACATCGACATCCGGGTGGGCATCAAGTTCTGCGAGTGCAGCAGAAACTTCTGTTACGGCCGCAGCGCCTTGGACCGCAACCTCGCGAATTTCAAAACGAACCGATGGCCAACGTCGCTTTGCATTTTCGACGACATCTTTTTCGGCATCAGAATTTCGACCACAGATCAAACCGACTGCCGTTGGGAGGAATGGCAGACCTTTCTTGCGATCTGCAGCGAAGAGTCCCTCTGATGCGAGTTGGTTCTTCAGAAGTTCTAATCTAGCGAGAAGTTCCCCGACTCCTACTTGTCTGATCTCTTTTACGTTCATGGAGAGTGATCCGCTCTTGGCGTACCAAGAGACCTTGGAGTACATCACTACGCGAGCATTTGCAGGAAGAGGGTTGACCGCTTCGAGTACCGACTTGTGGCACATGATCGAGAGGCTCATATCTGCACTGGTATCACGCAGACGCATGAAGACCATCTGGGCGCCAGGTCGAACTGTGACTTCTGAGAGCTCGCCTTCGATCCAGACCGGACCTAATTTGCTCAGATAATCGCCAATTGCTTCGGAGATGACGCGGACCGGAAGTGGTTCCTCCGCTGAGTTCTCGAGCATGAGCCAACTCTATTAGGCTGGCCCCATGGGAAAGCGAGTTTTATTAGCCGCTCCGCGCGGATATTGCGCAGGTGTTGATCGTGCAGTTGTCGCCGTTGAGAAGGCGCTCGACCTTTACGGCGCCCCGATCTATGTTCGTAAGCAGATCGTCCATAACAAACATGTCGTTGCGACTCTTGAAGCTCGCGGCGTCATCTTTGTTGATGAGACGAGTGAAGTCCCTGAAGGATCTACCGTCGTCTTCTCCGCCCACGGAGTATCTCCAGCAGTCCATGAAGAAGCTGCTTCTCGTAATCTCAAGACGATTGATGCCACATGTCCACTCGTAACCAAAGTGCACCATGAGGTGAAGCGCTTTGCAGCCGAAGATCTAGATATTCTCCTGATCGGCCATGAGGGTCACGAAGAAGTTGAAGGCACTGCAGGGGAAGCCCCAAATAATGTTCAACTGGTTGATGGTGTTGATGGAATCTCATCACTCAAAGTTCGCGATGAATCAAAGGTCGCTTGGCTCTCTCAGACCACGCTCTCTGTCGACGAGACTCTCCAAACTGTCGCAGCTCTGAAAGAGCGCTTCCCTAATCTCATGGATCCACCATCAGATGACATTTGTTATGCAACCCAGAATCGCCAAGTCGCAATTAAGCAGATCGCACCACAAGCCGATCTCGTTTTAGTTGTTGGATCTACAAACTCTTCAAACTCTGTGCGTCTCGTGGAAGTCTCGAAAGAGTATGGTGCTAAGGCCGCATATTTAATCGACTACGCCGCTGAGGTTAAAGATGAATGGTTTGATGGCGTCGAAACTATCGGTGTTTCTAGTGGTGCATCAGTCCCAGAGATCTTGGTTGACGATCTTCTGAAAGAACTATCACGTCGAGGCTTTGGCGATGTCGAGACTGTAACGGCGATGGAAGAGCACTTGCTCTTTGCAATGCCGCCTGAACTTCGCAAAGACCTTAAAGCAGCTGGAAAGTAATCACTCAATCCAGTTAAGGGTGCGCTCTACTGCCTTCTGCCAATCGGAGTAACCACGTGTTGGAAGTTCACTCTCTTTGTTAGGGCTCCAACGTGCAGATTCCCGCCATTGATTGCGCAACGAATCGAGATCTGGCCAAACGCCGACCGCTAAACCAGCTGCATAGGCTGCACCCAACGCAGTTGTTTCGCTGACAACCGGGCGAGAGATATCGATCTGCAAGATATCGGATTGAATCTGCATACAGAGATTATTCAAAGTAATGCCGCCATCAACGCGAAGCGCTGAAAGTTCGACCCCGGTCTCCGCTGCCATTGCATCGATGACATCCTTCGTTTGATAAGCGATCGCCTCAAGTGTTGCTCGAGCGATATGTGCCTTTGTCGCAGCTCGAGTAAGTCCTACTAGTACCCCTCGGGCATCGCTGCGCCAATATGGCGCAAAGAGCCCAGAGAACGCTGGGACAAAATAGACGCCACCGTTATTGGGAACTGATTGAGCTAGCTCTTCAATTTCAGAGGCGCTCTGAATGATTCCCAACTGATCACGAAGCCATTGCACGGCAGAGCCGGTCACTGCGACCGAACCTTCCAGGGCATATCGCGCCGGCGCTTCACCAAATTTAAAGCAGAGCGTTGTTAGCAAGCCCTTCTTCGAGCGAACGATCTCAGTTCCGGTGTTGACGAGTGCAAAATTTCCGGTGCCGTATGTGCACTTTGTGTCTCCGCGTTCAAAGCAGAGTTGTCCAACCATCGCTGCATGTTGATCGCCGAGGATGCCAGCGATAGGAACCTGCGCACCAAAGAGACCATCACTCTTCGTGTGGCCATAAATTTCAGAGGAGCTTTTGATCTCTGGCAATGCGGTTTGTGGAATTCCAAAATCAGCAAGTAGTGAACCATCCCAGGTGAGTGATTCAAGGCCCATCAAGAGCGTTCGCGATGCATTGGTGACATCAGTGACGTGAAGTCCTTGCGTCAGATTCCAGATTATCCAGGTATCAATCGTTCCAAATAAGAGTATCCCTGATTCTGCCGCAGCCTTCACTTCGGGGACATTGCGGAGTAGCCAACTCATCTTGCTTCCTGAGAAGTATGGAGCGATTGCCAGCCCTGTTATGTGAGTTGTCCGATCCTTCTGGTCTTGGGTGAACTCATCCAAAACCACTTGGCCACGAGTGTCCTGCCAAACAATTGCGTTGTAGAGGGGCTTTCCGGTTGTGCGATCCCAGGCAACGGTCGTCTCCCGTTGATTCGTGATCCCAATCGCAGAGAGATCGGAGCCAGTGAGGCCAGCCCTGCCAAGTGCATCGGTGATAACAGTGCAGACCTTCGACCAGATCTCCAGAGGATCATGCTCGACCCATCCAGGTGCCGGCATGATCTGTCGATGTTCTTCTTGAGAGGAAGCAACAACTCCTCCCGTTTCATCAAAGATCATGAAACGGCTACTCGTCGTTCCCTGGTCTAGTGCGCCTACATATCTCATAGCCACTATCCTAAAGCGGTGTGGAGTTCTAAGTCAGCCCTTAACCGCGCCCAACGGCAGGCGGCAATAACCTCCCTTGAATCTGATGAGTTCGACATCCTGGTTATTGGCGGCGGTGTAACTGGGGCGGGAATCGCACTCGATGCAGCGACGCGAGGATTGAAGGTCGCCCTTATTGAGAGCCAAGATTATGCAGCCGGCACCTCCTCCCGATCCTCAAAATTGATCCATGGTGGTCTGCGATATCTCGAGCAATATGACTTCAAGCTGGTTCGTGAAGCTTTACATGAACGCGAGTTGATGGTGACGACCCAGGCACCACATCTTGTTAAGCCACTCTCTTTTCTCTATCCATTGCATAACAAGGTTCGTGAACGAACCTACGTGGGAGCTGGAATTTTTCTCTATGACATTCTTCGCGGTCTTCAACGAGCTCTTCCTAACCACAAGCACTTAAGTCACAAGCGGGTACAAGAAGCGGCGCCATGTTTGAACCCAAAGATTGTGCTCGGCGGCATTGAGTACTTTGATGCGCAAGTCGATGATGCGCGCCACACGATGATGATCTTGCGAACCGCCGCGTTATACGGTGCTGTTCTTACAACGCAGACTCGAGCAGAGTCTCTCATCCGTGATGGTGAAAAAGTTGTGGGAGTGGAAGTTACCGATCTCAGCTCAGGCAAACGATTGAAGGTCAAAGCAAAGTCGACGATTATGGCGGCTGGTGTCTGGAGTAATGAACTCCATCAACATTTTGGAATCACTGCAAATTATTCAGTTCGGATGAGTAAGGGTGTCCATATCGTTGTACCGCGCTCTGCCATTGATTCATCAGTCGGCATGATCCTTAAGACCGCGGTCTCGGTGCTCTTTGTGATTCCTTGGACCGCGGATAAGTGGTTAATTGGTACTACTGATACCGATTACACGGGGGATAAGGTCAATCCATTAGCCGATGCTGCAGATGTTGATTACATTCTTGAACAGGTCAATAAGGTCTTAGTAAAGCCACTCACGCGCTCTGATCTCCTTGGCGCCTATGCTGGCTTACGTCCACTCGTCTCATCCGAGGGCGCTTCATCGACAACGAAGATTTCACGAGAACATATCGTTGATCATCCAGTTCCAGGCTTTGTCAGCATCGCTGGTGGTAAGTACACGACCTATCGAGTCATGGCGAAGGATGCGGTTGATGCCGCAGCTAGCGATATGGGCCGTGCTATTCCAGAATCTGTTACTCGTGGAACACCAATCCTTGGAGCCGATGGCTACCACGCATTAGTGAACTCTGCTGATCGTTTAGCAAGAGATCTCGGTATTTCACAGAGCGAAGTGATTCGACTCCTTGATCGCTATGGCTCTGAGATCTTTGAGTTTGGCGAGATCATCGCCAAGAACCGTGAGTTAGCGCAACCACTAGGTCATGGTTGTGATTACCTCGGAGTTGAGATCTATTATGCGGCCTCTCATGAAGGTGCGATGAGCGTCAGTGATGTGCTTCTGCGGAGAACACGCGCATTCTTTGAGACCGGTGATTATGGACTTGCTGTGGTCAATAAAGTTGCTGAGATTATCTCGCCATTGCTTGGTTGGAGTGCAGCCGATGCACAGGCATCAATTCGTGAGTATGAAGCGCTCGTTCAATTAGAACGCGAAGCAATCATTCCTTAAACGGAATTAATTGCTTGTGATCTGCGCTGATTGGCGAGAGCGATAGATGTAATAACCCCATGAACCGATAGCACCGATCGCTAGATATGGCGCAACTGCCGCGAGTGAGGTCACCAGATCGAGTCCAAGGCGGGCAAGGTGAAGACCTACGCCTCCTAAGGTGCAGAGAACGAGAATTGTTGAGAAGAGAAATGCGAGCGGTGGATTTACCGCTGTTGCAAATTCACTGCCAGAGCGACCAAGGTAGATACCGCCGGCAATCGCTAAGAGAAGTGCAATCCCTGTGATCGCTCCGATCTTTCCGATCGCATATTCAAGAGTTTCAGCGAGAAGAATGAAGAGCCCTTGGAGAATCACAATTCCAGGCACTGTGAGGCCTGGCCCCTTGATCGGGCTCGTTGGCTTCTTCATCTTCGTCGAGATATTCACGCTACTCATTATCCTCTAAACCATCCTCATCGTCGCTATCGTCAAGCTCATCAGGATCCGTGCCTGCTGTGAGCTCGTAACTCTTACTCTTGATCATCCGTACATCTTCTTCAATTCCATCGTTATTGCCGAGCTTGGCTGATGAGGGGACTCCGAGTGCAACCATCTTTCGGGCTGGGCGGAGCATATTCTCTTCAGCTGATTGAACGAGATCATTAAAGGCTCGTTCAGAACTCTTGATGCTCTTTCCGAGTGTTGCAATCTTGGTATGCACTCGACCGATTCGCTTGAGAAGTTCACCGGCAAGTTCAGTAATTGCTGAAGCATTCTTCGCCATATCCGCCTGGCTAAAGACATAAGCGACCGTGCGCAGGAGCGCCATCATCGTCGTTGGGGTTGCAATCGTGATGCCCTTTTCAAATGCCTTATTTAATAAGTTGGGATCGACATCGAGAGCTTCAGAGAGGATTGATTCAAAAGGTGCAAAGAGAACGACATAGTCAGGAGAGTTCCCTTCATGTTGATAGCCCTTCTTGGCGAGATCGTTGACATGCCCCAAGAGATCTTTCGCATGAAGCTCCATCAATGATCGACGTGCAACGAGATCGCTCTCAGCAACTGCCTCGAGGAATCGATCGAAGGGGAATTTCGAATCGATAAAGATCTCTGATCCACCCGGAATTGCGATACGAATATCAGGACGCGATGACGAAGATACTGATGAGGTGCGGGTATCTTGTTTGAAGAAGTGGATTCCTTCTTGAAGTCCCGATGATTCCAGAATCATCTCAAGTTGGGCCTCACCATACTTACCGCGGCTCTGCGAGTTAGAGAGCGCCCCCGCTAACTTTGTAGTCTCGCGAAGTAAGTTCTCGTTGCCACTCTTCATATTTTCAATCGTGGTCTTGATCGCTGCCTCGCCGGATGCGCGCTTCACCTCTGCATCGTGAGCTTGCTGGGCAAGCGTTTGAATTGTCTGCTTTACCTCTTTGAGTGATTGATCGAGCCTGGTCTTCTCGGCGCCTTCGGCACGAAGTTCTTCTAATTGAGAGGAGAGGAGCGAACTCTTGGTCTGCTCTGCCGATAAGAGTGCCGCCAACTCTTGGGCGGATTGCTCCCCTTGGCCCGACTTTCCTTGATTACCAGCGCGCCCGAGCAGGAAACCAGCCAGTAGGCCGATCACCAGGGCGAGGAGGCTGAAGATCACTGTGCTCATATCCTCATCTTGGCAGGGAAGACTGACAAAGCCCCGTAGGCTCTACTCCTCGTGAGCCTCTCTATTGGAATTGTCGGACTGCCCAACGTGGGAAAGTCGACCCTTTTTAATGCCCTGAC
>CAJBLC010000155.1 GCA_903953805.1 uncultured Actinomycetes bacterium
TGTGTCCGGTCGCCCTCTCAGGCCGGATACCCGTCGTAGCCTTGGTGAGCCATTACCTCACCAACAAGCTGATAGGCCGCGAAGTCATCCTCCACCGAAATTCTTTCAAAATTCAGTGATGCCACTTATATTTCAATATTCGGTATTAGCACCGGTTTCCCGGTGTTATCCCAAAGTGGAGGGCAGATTCTTCACGTGTTCCTCACCCGTTCGCCACTAATCCATCCCCGAAGGAACTTCATCGTTCGACTTGCATGTGTTAAGCACGCCGCCAGCGTTCGTCCTGAGCCAGGATCAAACTCTCCATAGAGAATTGTGATCTGGCAAAAAACAAAACTAGCTATTGCTATTTTTTGTTTTACCAATTGTTTTTGTTTTGTAATGATCTCAAAAAGAGAAAATACAAAGGAATTTTGGCCTGATTCACGTTAACTCTCATTTGCATGAAAGCAGCGTAAAACAAGCCGATTGGCATTGATTGTGCACATTGTTGAGTTCTCAAGGTACGTACGCGCACCAGTCACAATCTCGAGAGACCGTTTCTAGGGCAGACTGAGAAACTTAGTGCAAAGAACATCATCCGGTCAACTTGCGTTAACCAGCGGTGACTTTGCTTGGGTTAATCAGGTGTCGCTGCTCGGCCTTTATCAGTCCGTTTCGCAAGCGAGGGTGAAAGATAACCTGAGTCTGGTCATAGGGTCAAATCGGGCATATCGGGGCGATCTGGCGAGAATTGGGGCCATTTCTGGGCTTTTCAGCTCTCCGCCTCGAGGGAGGCAGGGTACGAAAAAGGCCTCAAAACCCTTGATTTATACTGGTTTTGAGGCCTTTTTACGCTGAACTACAGCGGTGTAATTAATTCTGGACTAGACCAATTCCACGGCAGCTAGCTCCCTTTTGCCCTTTCGGAGCAGTAGGAATCGGCCATGAATTAGGTCACTTTCTGAAGGCGCAAAGTCCTCCCCCGAAATCTTCTGATTGTTGAGGTAGGCACCGCCCTCTTTCACAATTCTGCGTGCAGCAGATTTCGAATCAACAACGCCTGTCGCTGCAAGAAGATCAACCCACGTTGGAAAAGCATCACCACGAGAGATGGTTGTGCGTGGAAGTTGTGAAAGCGCAGATGCAAGTGTCTTCTCACTGAGATCAGATATCTCACCTTGTCCAAATAACGCTTTCGCTGCAGCTTCTGCCTGCTCGCATTCATTCTCGCCATGAACAAGAGTTGTTAACTCACGTGCGAGTGAGCGGTGAGCAACGCGTGCTCCTGGATTATTTTTCAATTCGACTAACAACTCTTCAAGTTCTTCCCGGCTCTTAAATGAGAATGTCTTTAAGAATCTCTCAACATCGGCATCATCAGTACCAAGCCAGTATTGATAAAAGGCATATGGCGAAGTCATCTCTGGATCGAGCCAGACACTACCGCCTGCGGTCTTTCCAAATTTTGTTCCATCAGCTTTTTGCAAAAGTGGGATCGTTAATGCGTGTGCCGAACCTGATTCGGCGCGACGAATAAGATCAAGCCCTGCAGTGATATTTCCCCATTGATCACTTCCACCTAATTGCAGAATGCAATTATGTCTGCGATACAACTCAAGGTAATCGAAAGATTGAAGTACTTGATATGAGAACTCGGTGTATGAGATTCCCCCACCTTCAAGGCGAGATGAGACGGAATCCTTCGTGAGCATCTGATTGACGCTGAAGTGTTTGCCGATATCACGGAGGAACTCGATCGCCGTAACGTTCTTAGTCCAATCCAAATTGTTAACGAGATTTGCCGCGTTCGATCCTTCAAAGGTTAGGAATCGTTCTAATTGCTTGCGAATTCTCGATACCCATTCAGCGACAACTTCATCACTATTCAGTGAACGCTCTTCATTTCTTCCACTTGGATCACCGACAAGTCCTGTCGCTCCACCTACGAGAGGCAGAGGCTTGTGACCGGCTAATTGGAATCGGCGCATCACAAGGAGTACGACCAAATTTCCAACATGCAGGCTCGGAGCCGTTGGGTCAAAACCCAAATAGAAGGAGACCGGGCCAGCCTCTAAATCCTTGATGAGGGCCTCGCGATCAGTGCTCTGAGCGATTAATCCCCGCCATTCGAGGTCGTCGAGAAGTGCTTGTGTCATATGTGGATCATCTCCAAGAAGTCAGAGCGCTTGCTATCGAAGTACTCGATAAAGAGCTGGTTTCGGCTGTTAAGGTCGTGGATCTGCTTGATAATGCTCTGCGTCGATGTCCCGCCTAATGATGTGCGAGAGGCTACTCCCCCAACTGCTGAGAGGGTCTGGCGGATCTCTGATCCGAGTCGTGCATCAACTGAGAGAAGCTCTTCATCAGAGAGTTCATGAACTTCTTTTCCAAGAGACTCTGCACGTTGAACACACTTGCCTGAGATCTCATGTGCGTGAGCAAATGGAACCCCCTGGCGAGCAAGAAAATCTGCAATCTCCGTTGCGAGTGCATGGCCTTTTACGGCACCTTCTGCCATCCGTAAACGATCAAAGGACGTGCTCTCTACCATCCCAGTCAACGCAGGAAGAATGGTGAGGAGAGTTGTTACAGAATCAAAAGTTGGTTCTTTATCTTCCTGGAGATCGCGGTTATATGCGAACGGCAGTCCTTTAAGCATCGCCAGGACTGAGGTGAGATTTCCAATCAATCGCCCACTCTTACCGCGGGCAAGTTCAGCGATATCAGGATTCTTCTTCTGCGGCATGATCGACGAGCCTGTTGAGAAAGCATCATCAAGTTTTGCCCAACCAAATTCAGAGGTACTCCACAGGGTGTACTCCTCGCCGATTCGCGAGAGATGTACTCCAATATTCGCCATGATAAAGAGCGCTTCTGCAACGAAGTCGCGATCGCTGACTGCATCGATACTGTTCTGATGTGCAGTGCTAAAACCTAATTCGTGAGCGCTATTTTCCGGGTGTGGTTGCAAAGCTGAGCCCGCCAATGCGCCGGCACCAAGTGGTGAAACAGAGTTTCGGGCCAACCAATCACGAATCCGACTTAAATCCCTCAGCAGCGCCTGGGAATGCTTTGCCAACTCGTGACCGAAGTTAATTGGTTGAGCATGCTGAAGGTGAGTGAAACCTGGTGCGATTGCATCCTTGTATTCGTCAGCCTTCGTTGTGAACTCTTCAACAAGTAATGTGAGAGCTGCACCAATCTCGATCATGTGGTCGATCAAATAGAGCTTAAAGTCGGTGACAACGAGGTCATTACGTGAACGTCCGGCTCGGAAGGCACCGCCTAGATCACCGAGTTTTCCGACCAGGCCTCGTTCGATTGCCGAGTGGACATCCTCATCAGATGCGATGGGCCCAAAGGTCCCAGCCGCTATCTCCTCCCCCAGAGCAACGAGGGCGATCGAGATTTTTTGAGCATCGTCATCGTTAAGAATGCCCGCTTGGGCCAACCCACGCACATGAGCGATATTCACTCGGATGTCATACGGAGCCAAAACCCAATCGAAGTGAACACTTCTCGAGAGGATCGCGACGGATTCAGCCGGGCCTTGAGTAAACCTGCCACCCCATAGGGCCATTACTTGCTCCGCTTCTGCTTGGTTCGCGTCTGGCTTGCTCTTCTAGATTGCGATTTTAGTGGTTCGCCGTCGAGGAATGCGGTTAATTCTCGTGCCAGCGAGGCTCCCCCGGTGGCGGAGGCAGATACAACGATCACAGTGTCATCGCCAGCAATTGTTCCAATCGCGTGAGGAAGATCGCCTTGGGAAATCGCGCCGTCGATACGTCCAGCTAAAAGTTGGGCTCCCCCTGGTGGAGTCTTGGCAACGACCAAGTTTCCACTTGGTATCGCACTCAGTAGCAAATTACGCGTGCTCCCAGAATTGGTCGCGGGCCCTGCCTGCAAAATGTAACGGGTGCGTCCGGTGGAATCTGGTCCCCGAAGGGCGCCAATTTCAAGGAGATCTCGGCTCGCTGTCGTTTGGGTAACAACAACACCATTCTTCTTCAGAGCTTTCACCAAATCTTCTTGCGACTCAATGACGCCACTTCCAACCAATTGCATAACAAGTTGTTTGCGAGCTGCTGGATTCATGCACGTGCCTCACTCTTTGCTCTTAATAGCGAGGCCGAGAACTTCTTGATGAAGACCTTTGCTTCAGCCTGCGTTAAAGTCAGAGCTGGTGCGATTCGAATAACGTTCTTATCCGGTGCATTGAGGAGAAGGCCCTCCTCCTTTGCGGCGGCGACAACGCTAGCCGCAATCGCTTCATCAAGCACTATGCCAAGCAGCAATCCTTCACCACGAACTAAGGTAACCCCATCGAGTTCAGCAACTTCTCGCTTGATGAATTCGCCCCGTTCGACAACTTTCTTGAGTAGTGACCCTTTTTCAATCACTTCTATTGCAGCTAAACCCGAGGCACATGAAACCGGATTGCCTCCAAAGGTGCTGCCGTGTTCGCCAGCCTTAAATGCAGGCGCCTTCGACGTGACAGCGATCATCGCTCCTAACGGAAGCCCTCCACCCAAACCCTTTGCTAAGGTGATGATGTCAGGGGTTATTCCGGAGTATTCATAACCAAACCACGAACCAGTACGACCCATGCCAGTCTGTACTGCATCAATGCAGAGAAGCACTCCATACTTATCGCAGAGTTCTCGAACCGCTTTGAGATAACCAGCTGGTGGAACGACGACGCCGCTCTCACCTTGAATTGGTTCAAGGATCACCATTGCGACTTTGCGCGAGATCAACCGCTTCATTGAGGCGATATCTCCATATTCAGCAAAGACGACATCTTTCAGAAGCGGCCTAAATGGGCGTTGTTTAGCGCTTTGGCCAGTGAGTGAGAGGGCTCCGATTGTTCGACCGTGGAAAGCGCTACGTGTAGAAATGATCCGAGTTCGGTCCGTAAGGCGAGAAAGTTTAAGTGCCGCCTCATTTGCCTCTGCGCCAGAGTTGCAGAAGAAGACTCGTGCACTCTTCTCTCCAGTAAAGGAGATGAGTTTTTCTGCCAGTGATAAGCCTGGTTCATGAATATAGAAGTTACTGACATGCGAGAGCTGCTCCATCTGCTTCGAGACTGCTGCAACTACCTTGGGATGCGCTTGGCCGACAACTGTTGTTGCAATACCACCGAGCATGTCGAGATACTTTTTACCTTCAACATCCCATACGTATGAACCCTTGCCATGGCTGAGAGCAAGCGAGGGAGTTCCATAATTATTTTGTAGCGCTGATTGCCAACGGTTCTGGGCCTTCTTCATCTTCATGGGAGAACTACCGTTCCGCCGACCCCATCCAGAGCGGCAATAAGGTTCTTTGGATCCCGCCCATCAATGACGCGAGCAAGCTTTGCTCCGTTATCGAGTGCATAGAGAGCGGCCTTTGATTTCGGAATCATTCCGGCCGCGAAGGTAGGTTGAAGTTCTCGAAGCTCTTGAGAAGTACATGTCGAAATAATTGAATTCACATCAGGATAGTTCCGATAGATACCGCTGACATCGGTCATGAAAATTACTTGATCAGCGTGAAGTGCGCCAGCAATAGCTCCGGCCGCGAGGTCGCCATTCAGATTCAAACCTTGTCCGGATGAATTTACTGCAACCGGAGAGATAACTGGCAAATAGCGATGTGAGAGGAGCAATTGCAAGAAGGTGGGATCAGTAGAGGTGATATCCCCGACGAGTCCGATATCGAGCGGAGCTCCGTTTACTTCGGGCGCCATCTTCGTTGCGCGAATAGAGCCACCGTCAGAAGACGATAGTCCAACCGCATTCGCCCCATACCCAATCAACTGATTGACGAGAGTGCGGCAAACCTGCCCCGAGAGCACAGCTTGAACAACCTCAAAGATTTCAGGGGTAGTTCGACGATAACCCGAGACCATCTCGCTCTCAATCCCGTGGATCGCCAACTCGGCATCAACTTGGGGCCCACCACCGTGAACGAGAACTATCTCTTTACCGCTCTTGGAATAGCTGGCAATGACCTTGAGCATCTCTTCTGGGACCCCAGCCTTTGGCAGAGCATGTCCACCATATTTAACAACGATCATGATGAGTACGCGCTGTTCTCATGGACATACATCGCCGTCAAATCATTCGTCCAAA
>CAJBLC010000156.1 GCA_903953805.1 uncultured Actinomycetes bacterium
AACCCCTTCCCAATCTCTTCTCAACGTCTAAGGAGTTCAAATGCGTAAGCCATTGATCGCAGGTAACTGGAAGATGAATCTCAACCACTTAGAGGCGATCGCTGTTACGCAGAAGCTCTCATACTCATTAGAAGAGAAGGATTACGACGCAGTTGATGTCACGATCCTGCCGCCATTCACCGATATTCGTTCCGTCCAAACTCTCGTCGATGGTGATCGTCTTCGCCTCACCTATGGCGCGCAGGATCTCTCACCTGAGAGCTCTGGTGCATACACTGGTGATATCTCTGGTTCAATGCTCTCAAAGCTGGGATGTACATATGTTGCCGTTGGCCACTCCGAGCGACGTGCGATCCACCACGAAAGTGATGAACTCCTTAATCGTAAATTAAAGGCCGCTCTTGCAAATGAGATCACACCGATCTTCTGTATCGGCGAAGAGTTGCCGATCCGTGAAGCAGGAACTCACGTTGAACATGTTCTTGAACAGGTTCGTAATGGACTTAAAGGTTTCCATAAGCCTGATCTCAAGAAGATTGTCTTTGCTTATGAGCCAGTCTGGGCTATTGGCACCGGCAAGACTGCGACTCCTGAGGATGCTCAAGAAGTTTGCGCTGCAATTCGCGTTGAGTTGGCCAAGATCGGTAGCGATGAGATCGCAGAGGCGGCCCGAATTCTTTACGGCGGTTCTGTGAAATCTGCCAATATCGTGGAAATCATGCGCCAGGCTGATGTTGATGGCGTCTTGGTGGGCGGAGCGAGCCTAGATCCAGAGGAATTCGCGCGTATCGCCAAGTTCCACCGTGTTGCCTAATACCTCTTGCTTGCAGGGGGATATCCGCGCGGTATCCTTAGCCATTGCATGAACCCAGCTGTAAGACTTAATACCCTCTAAAAGGAGCTCCTTCGTGGTTGTGGCACTATCAATCTTGCTCGTGGTGACAAGCGTCCTCATGGTCCTGCTCGTTCTTCTTCACAAGGGCAAGGGCTCTGGTCTCTCAGATCTCTTCGGAGGCGGCGTCTCCTCAAATTACGGTGGCTCCTCAGTCGTGGAACGCAACCTCGATCGCATCACCATCATCGTTGGCGGCCTCTGGTTTGCTGGCGTTGTCGCTCTCTCACTATTGCTTAAGAAGTAAGGAGCTCCATCATGGCAGGTAGCGCTATCCGCGGAAGTCGTGTCGGTGCTGGCCCAATGGGCGAGGCTGAGCGCGGCGAGGCAATTGGACGTTTCCGAGTCTCCTATTGGTGCGCCAATGGTCATGAGACCCGCCCATCTTTTGCTGAAGATGGAACTGTTCAGATTCCAGCAGAGTGGGATTGTCCGCGCTGCGGATATCCAGCAGGTCTTGATAAGAACAAGCCACCGATGCCGGTAAAGAATGAGCCATATAAGACTCACTTGGCCTATGTGAAAGAGCGTCGCACTGAGGCAGAGGCGGTAAAGATTCTTGGAGATGCTTTGGCAAAACTCCGTGGAGAAGATGAATAACTAAGGGAATTAAAAAAAGCCCCACCTCATTCGAGGCGGGGCTTTTTTCATTACGGTTACGAGAGCGCAGCTAAGATCGCTGCGATACCCGCGCTGCGATTCTTAAGATGGATGCGAATCAATGGGAAGTTACGATCAGCAAGAGCTTCACCATCGCCGAGCGCTTGCGCCATCAAGAGAGTATGGAAGGTGAACTCTCTTCCCGGAATAGCAATATCGTTCGCATTTTCGCCGGTGATCTGAATAAAGGCGCCATTGTGTTGCCCGCCTTTATGGAACTGACCTGTTGAGTGCAAGAAGCGAGGACCCCAACCAAAGGTCGTGCCACGTGAGCTCTTCTTGGCAATGAGTTCACGGCTCTTTGCAATCTCATCATCGATACCTCGAGCGAGATAAGCCATGATTGCTACATAGTGGCTATCGTGCGAGAAGAAATCTGCGAACTGTCCAGCAAGTGTTGGTGCTTGTGAAGCAGAGAAGACCTGCACGTTCTCATCTTCAAAGGCTGGAGTCAGAGTTGCGACATCGCCAGTTGCCCACTTTGCAAGAATCGCATTTGTGCGCTCCTTTGCTTCTGTGACATTTGGCTGATTGAAGGGATCAACTTCTAAGGCAACGCCAAGTAGCGCTGTGACCCACTCCCAGAGGATGAACTGCTCACCAAGGGAACCTGTCACCACAGCATCAGCCTTATCACCTGAGGTCAGCGAAACGAGGTAATGCGCTCCAGTAACCGCTGAAGAGAGTGATTCGATCGCAATTGGTAGGCGACCGCGCTGGTTCTTTCCAGTGGACTCGGCAATTAACTGCTCGATCCAATCAGAGAGCCCTGGCGTTGCCGAACCGTGATCCGAGAAGGCGACGATCTGTTCGCCGGCCTCAAAGATTGCAGTTGCAAGATTCACCGCTGCCGAAGTTGGTGATGTGAATGTGGCAGCAGCAGATCGCGCATCAGCGAGTAATCGCTCGACATCGACGCCGATAAGCGCGGCGGGTACTAGTCCAAAGGCGCTGAGTGCGCTGTAACGACCACCCACATTGGGGTCTGCGTTGACGACACGAAGTCCCTGCGCGCGTGATGCTTGATCAAGGGGAGAGCCAGGATCGGTAACGATCACAATGTGGTCCGCAGGTCGAAGTCCTGCATCAGAGAAGAGCTTTTCGAAGAGCGCCTTATGTGATGCCGTTTCAACGGTTGAACCTGACTTTGATCCAACAACTACGACTGAGTTCTTTAAGTCAGCAGGAATTGCGACTTTGATTTGATCAGGATCAGTTGTATCTACAACGGTTAGTGGCTTCTTAAATGTCTTGCTAATAACTTCAGGTGCAAGTGATGAACCACCCATACCTGCGAGGATCACATGAGTGAGACCAGTTGTATCTGCCCAACTCTTTAGATCAGCAAGCTGGGGGAGGAGTGCTTGAGAGGACGCTGGAAGATCGATCCAGTTGAGTCGGATAGCTGCTTCGGCTTGCGCCTCTGAACCCCAGAGAGTTGCATCCTTTGCGGCAAGTGCTGGGGTTACGGCTAGCAGCTTTGCGAAGAGCGGTGAATCAACGTTGGCGAGTCGACGTCCTGAAATTTCGATGCTCATTATGCAACCGCATCTACATTTGCAAGAAGTTCGACCCAAGCCTTCTCGAACTTAGAGACGCCATCATCTTCGAGGTGAGCGACGACGGATTGGAAAATGATTCCTGCAGAGGCGAGATCGGTAAAGATCTTCTTCGCTGCTGCAAATTGAGATGAGATCGTGTCACCGCGAACAACTCCGTGAGAGCGAACTTCGTTGAGAGTTCCTTCTGGCATGGTGTTTACGCAATATTGGGCAACGAGCTCAATCACATAGCGGGTCGAATCGTAAGCCTTATCTTTTACACCCGTTGAAGCCCAGAGTGGACGCTGATAATTGGCACCAGCAGCCTCAAGCTTCTTCCAGCGATCTGATCCGATGACTGCAAGGAAGGCTTCATAAGCGAGATGCGCATTTGCAATAGCAGCAGCACCGCGAAGTGGGGAGCTCTCACCCTTGGCATCAAGTTGCTTATCGATCTCAGCATCAATGCGGCTTACAAAGAATGAGGCGACGGAGTGAATATCTTTCAGGGATTCACCCTTACCGAGGCGACGCTCAAGGCCGCGTAGATAAGCATCCATCACGAGTTGGTAGCGCTCGACTGAGAAGATGAGCGTGACGTTGACGCTGATTCCCTGAGCCGTGAGCTCTTCGATAGCTGGTAGGCCCTCCATTGTTGCAGGGACCTTGATCAAGAGATTAGGACGATTGACCAAACCTGCAAGATAGAGACCGCGTTCAACGGTCGCAGAAGTGTCATAAGCGAGTTGTGGATCGACTTCGATTGAGACTCGGCCGTCGACTTGATGAGATGCGAGGAAGGTTGGCATGAATAGATCGCATGCTTGACGAACATCTGAGGTTGTTAACTCTGTAACGATCTCAGATGCGTTCTTTCCTTCAGCCTTAAGGGCGAGGATGTCGTCGCGATAGAGGGTTGAGCCTGAAATCGCCGCAGAGAAGATACTTGGATTTGTCGTCACGCCGACAACAGATGAGTTATCGATGAGCTCTTGGAGTGAACCACTTTGCAGGCGGTCGCGAGAGAGATCATCGAGCCAGATTGAGACTCCGGCATCTGAAAGTTGCGAAAGATTACTCATCCTTACTTGCCTGCCTTCTTGATTGATGCGAGAGCCGAATTGGCGACATTCTCCGAAGTAAATCCGTACTCTTTGAAGAGAACTCCCGCAGCGGCAGAAGCACCGTAATGCTCAAGTGAGATTGCGACGCCTGCATCACCAATGAGTTCACGCCAACCTTGTGCGATTCCAGCTTCCACGCTGACGCGTGCGCGGACTGCTGCTGGAAGAACTGTTTCCTTATAGCTATCGCTCTGTTGGTTAAACCATTCGATACATGGTGCGCTGACAACGCGTGCCTTTACTCCTTGCTCGGCAAGGATCTTCTGGGCTCCGACTGCGTACTGCACTTCAGATCCAGTTGCGATCAAGATGACATCAGGAGTGCCCTCGGAATCTTTGAGAATGTATGCACCCTTTGAAACTCCTTCAGCGGATGCAAACTCAGTGCGATCGAGGACTGGGAGGTTCTGACGCGAAAGAATGAAACCAGCTGGCTTATGGCGAGTAATGACTTCACGCCAGGCAATCGCTGTCTCATTTGCATCCGCTGGGCGAATAACTGCAAGGTTTGGGATCGCGCGAAGTGAAGCGACGTGCTCAACCGGTTGGTGAGTTGGCCCATCTTCGCCGACACCGATCGAGTCGTGAGTCCAGACGAAGGTAGATGGGATATCCATCAAAGCTGCAAGACGAACAGATCCGCGCATGTAGTCAGAGAAGACAAGGAATGTTCCGCCGAAGGCCTTTGTGAGTCCGTGGAGAGCAATTCCATTGAGGATTGCACCCATCGCATGTTCGCGGATTCCAAAGTGGATGATGCGGCCATAAGGGCTCGCATCCTTCATTGCAGAAGTTGTTGGCAAGAAGGAGTGGCCTTCTTCAATCGTGGTGTTATTTGATTCGCCGAGATCAGCAGAACCGCCCCAGAACTCCGGGAGAACCTTTGCAATCTCATTGATGATCTTTCCTGATGCTGCACGTGTTGCAACGTCCTTATCACTTCCGAATACTGGAAGCGCCTTCTCCCAGCCAGCAGGAAGCTCACGCTTTTGCAGGCGAGCAAGGAGCGCGGCCGCTTCAGGATTTGCAGATGACCAGGTTGCAAACTCTTTCTCCCAGGCAGCGCGAGCAGATTGTCCGCGATCGATCACCTTGCGAGCATGCACAACGATCTCATCTGGAGCGATAAAGGTTTCTTCTGGGTTGAGTCCTAGTTCAACCTTGGTCGCTGCAACTTCATCGAGGCCAAGTGCCGAACCGTGAGACTTAGATGTTCCGCGTGCCTTAGGAGCGGGCCAAGCAATAACTGTCTTAAGACGAATAATGGTCGGCGCATCAGTTGTTGATTCCGCCTTAACCATCGCTGCTTCAAGAGCATCGCGATCGACATTGCCATCGGCGAGAGCTGCAACTTCAATAACATGCCAGCCATATGCGCGGTAGCGAGCAGAGACATCTTCTGTAAACGATACGTGTGTATCGCCTTCAATCGAGATGCGGTTGTCATCGTAGATAACTTTGAGATTCCCAAGTGCTTGAGTGCCAGCGAGTGAAGATGCCTCAGCGCTCATACCCTCTTGGAGATCGCCATCTGATGCGATAACCCAGATGTTGTGATCAAAGAGTGAGGTCTTGCCTTCTGGATCAAGTAAGCCCTTCTCAAAACGAGCTGCCATCGCCATGCCAACTGCAGATGCGATTCCAGAACCTAACGGTCCCGTTGTAATTTCCACACCCTTGGTGTGTCCATATTCAGGGTGCGCTGGTGTGAGCGAACCTGCGGTACGGAAGGCCTTGAGATCATCGAGCGAGAGCCCATAACCGGAGAGGAAGAGTTGGATGTAAAGAGTAAGTGAGGAGTGACCACAGGAGAGTACGAAGCGATCACGACCGAGCCATTCTGGTTGTGATGGATCATGCTTTAAGAATCGTTGGAAGAGTGTGTATGCAACTGGAGCGAGTGACATCGCAGTTCCTGGGTGGCCGTTGCCAACTTTTTGTACAGCATCTGCGGCGAGGGCACGAGAAATTGCAACTGCTTTATTGTCTTCTGCTGTCCATATTCCGCGATTTACCTGTGTCATGACTTCCCCTGTTATCTACTTAAGTGATGTTTTCTCTATGTTGTTGTAAAAAAATTAATGTCGGTGGAGGGCTCTTCCGCTGTACGCGAGATTCCAGATTCCAAGCCACACTAAATCAGCACCGAGTAAGTGGGCGGCAACGAGAGCTTCTGGCAATCCGGTGAAGTACTGGATATAACCGATCAACCCTTGGGCTAAGCATATTAAGAAAAAGAGCGTTGCTTTCTTGACTACAAATGAACGGTGAGCAACATCTTCGGTCGTACGCATGAGTAACAAGAGCCCAAAAGTGAGAGCGATGAGAGCGATCACAGAATCTGCATGGAGCCAAGAAATCTTCGCCGGATCTAGGTGATAGCGGCGAGCTTGGATATCGCCGGCGTGGGGCCCGCTACCTGTTACAACAGTGCCAATAGTGAGGACCACTGCAGTCAATCCTAGAATAACGCGAACTAAAATTTTCGAGGTTGGAGTGAGAGTAAATCTCGGAGTGCGGAGCATCCGCTGACGGAGAGAGAGCGATGCGGCGAGGAGGACGATAGAGAGCAAGAAGTGTGCGCCGACTGTAGCTGGATTGAGATGGGTGAGAACGGTGATGCCGCCCAGAACAATCTGAGCGATGACGCCAGCGATCTGAACAAGAGCGAGGAGAGTGATTGCACGTCGCTCGTGGCCTTCTGAGTATTGCTTGCGCCATCGAAGTACTCCGCCGACGGCTGCAAGGATGGAGAGGATGAGGACGAAGGTAAGGAGGCGATTGCCGAACTCAATCCACGAATGGAGCGTTCCTTGGGCTTGATGGGGAACCGGTGTGTAGGAACCAGGTGTGCATTGCGGCCAGGTCGGGCAGCCGAGCCCAGATCCCGTGAGTCGAACTGCACCGCCGGTCACGATGATTCCAGCTTGGAAGGTGACGAGGGCGGTATAGATGAACTTCTTCACGGACGCCATGCGCCAAGCCTAGTCAGGCGGGGATGAGGGGGGAGAATTTCGATTGGCAATTGGTGGTGAATTACGCAACACTTCTGTTGTGAAAAAGAACGAGCCTGATGAGCGTACGCGCGACTTGGTTGCTCGGGCTATCCTCGAAGGCGGACCAGCCAGCGCTGCCCTCCTCGCTGAGAAGCTCGCGATTACTCCAGCTGGAATTCGCCGCCATCTCGACTCGCTGATCGCTGAACGAATTCTGACCTCACGCGACCCCTATCAGAGTGAAGTCCCTGGGGGACGTGGACGACCAGCCAAAGTCTTCTTGATGACAGATCATGGCCGGGAGAAATTTGAACACTCTTATGATGATCTCGCAGTATCTGCACTCAAATTTATTGCGGCGCAGAGCAAGCATGGCTCCGTGAAGGCATTCGCCGATCAACGAGCCGCTGAGATTGAGAATCGAGCGAAGGCTTCAGTAGATCAGGCAGAAGGAATTTCAGCAAAGAGCAAGGTCCTTGCAGAGTTTCTCTCTCGTGAAGGATATGCATCAACCGTCTCTTCGACTCCGATCGGCGAGCAACTCTGTCAACACCATTGCCCAGTTGCACATGTTGCATCAGCTTTTCCCGAACTCTGTGAGGCTGAGACTCAATCACTTTCTCGCTTACTCGGAACGCACGTTCAACGGTTAGCAACGATCGCTCATGGCGATGGCGTCTGCACAACTTTTATTCCTCATACTCAAGAGAACCACAATGAAAAATCAACCATAGGAGCAGGCGCATGAGCAGTGATCTAACAGCTCGTATCGAAATGGCGAACCCAGAACTTGAGGGTATCGGCAATTATGAATACGGATGGTCCGATAAGGATGTCGCAGGCGATACTGCAAAGCGTGGTCTCAATGAAGATGTTGTTCGAGATATCTCATCAAAGAAGAGCGAACCTCAATGGATGCTCGATCTTCGCCTCAAGGGTCTCGCGCTCTTTGATAAGAAGCCAATGCCTACCTGGGGATCTGACCTCACGGGCATCTTCTTCGACACCATTAAGTATTTTGTGCGCTCAACGGAGAAGCAGGCAACTTCATGGGAAGACCTTCCTGAAGATATTAAGAATACGTATGACCGACTTGGTATTCCCGATGCTGAGAAGAACCGTCTCGTAGCTGGCGTTGCCGCACAGTATGAGTCAGAGGTTGTTTATCACTCTATCCGTGAAGATCTCGAGAAGCTTGGCGTCATCTTCGTGGATACCGACAGCGGTCTGCGCGAGCATGAGGAACTCTTCAAGGAGTACTTCGGAACTGTTATTCCTGTAGGCGACAACAAATTTGCTGCCCTCAATACCTCAGTGTGGTCCGGCGGATCATTTATCTATGTTCCTAAGGGCGTGCACGTAGATATTCCACTTCAGGCTTACTTCCGTATCAACACCGAGAATAT
>CAJBLC010000157.1 GCA_903953805.1 uncultured Actinomycetes bacterium
AATGATGCCGGCCTCGTCGGTGCAGCTTCGTTAGCTCGTTTTTAAACTTTTAGAGTCTCGCTCCATCTTCGCCATCATCGAAGCGGCGGGCGGTATTCCACATGATTCGAATGAGCCCGGCAATGCTCGCGATCACTCCAGGCCAAGCTCCGGTTCCAAAGAGATCAAAGCCAGTGAAGATAAATATGAGAATGAGTACCGATCCGCTAGCAAGCAACCAGATTGCAGATCGATTGGATTCGGAGAGCTTGGGTAACCGTGGATTCGGCTCTATAAAGTCATCTGCTTGAGGACGATCTAATTCATCCAAATAGGTTGTAGGTGAAGATTGATCAAGAGAGAGTCCTGAGACGATCGCATCAAATTCGGCATCGATTAACTCTCGTTCATCGAGCTCTTCAGATCGAGTGATCTCTCCGGTGAGAACATCTTGGATAAAGAGCGAACTTTCCTCAATCAAGATATCGGCCTCATAATCGAGCGCGACATTGTGAAAGGATTTTTCAAAGATAACTTCGCGAATATCTGCCGAGTAGACATTGTCGATGATGGTTTCAGAATTACGTGGATCAACAACATGATCCTGAACTGAATATGCAACCATCAGGGGAGTTGTCACCATATAAAGCTCAGCTTCTACTGAGTCCCATAAGCCGCGAAGTGAATCGAGCGCTTTGAGGGGCAATCTGCCGTAGCTGTGTCTCACTGGGTTCGGCTTATTAACATCCATGGCACCACTCTTGAGCGATGGAATGAGATGCTTCACAAGCGGAAGAAGGTAATAAATTTTTCGTTCATCGAAGATGGAAGGATTGAGAAGTAAAACTCCTTCGATCTCGCTGCCACGTATCTGTGCGAGTTTGAGTCCCAGCGCCCCACCGACACTAAATCCTGCGACAAAGATTCGATCACAGCGCTTCTTCAAATCTAGGAATGCATCCTCAACGCTCTGGTACCAATCCTGCCAACGGGTCTCGTTGAGATCTTCCCAGCGAGTTCCATGTCCGGCTAAACGTGGAACACTGACTGTGTAACCATCAGCAGCTAAGCCTCGGGCCCAGGGTTCGACAGTGGCCGGCGATCCAGTGAATCCATGAATCATCAAAATGCCGACTTTTCCTCCTGGAAGGAGAAAAGATTGGGAATTTTCAATATCGGCCACGCTCAGATGGTGTCACATGGGCGGCCAGAACCCCTAAATTACTCCCGTGGCGTACACCTTCCTGAAGTCCTTCTTGACTCCGCTCTTGATGCTCTTCTTCCGTCCGAAAGTGACGGGTCTTCGCCTGGTTCCTAATAATGGCGGCGTCATTATCGCTTCCAATCACCTCTCCTTCAGCGACTCGATCTTTATGCCGCTCGTTGTGCCACGCAAAGTCACCTTTCTCGCCAAAAGCGAGTACTTCACCTCACCTGGAATTAAGGGCTTCATTAAGAAGCTCACCTTTATTGCCCTCGGCCAAGTTCCGGTTGATCGCGCTGGCGGTCGTCGGAGCGAAGCCGCGATCCTCACCGGGCTAGATCTACTCAAAGCCGGGGATTGCATTGGTATCTACCCTGAAGGAACACGCTCTCCTGATGGTCGTCTCTACAAAGGTCGTACTGGCATCGCTCGTATGGCGATCGAATCTGGTTGCCCAGTAGTACCGGTGGCCATGTTCAATACGGCAGAGATTCAACCAACCGGCCAGATCGTTCCTAAGGTACGTCGGGTTGAGATGGTCTTTGGCGAGCCACTGTATTTCAGCGGTGACTCTCGCGATTTAGCAGTTCTACGCGAAGCGACTGACGCCATCATGAAGGCGATTCAAAAGTTATCCGGCCAGGAATTCGTCGATATGTATGCCTCTGAAGCGAAGGCCGAGATCATGAAGCAGCGTAACTATCTACAAGATAACGAGTAGCAAGCCTTAACTCTTTTTAAGGATCGACTCTCGCTCGGCGAGATACTTGCAATGATCGCATCCATCTTTTGGCGGTGGACACTCACCATTGATCATGGTGATGAACTCTTCTAGACGATCTTGCAGCGCCTGCGGATTGCGCTCTGCTGGATACCAATTGGAGTTCACTCGATATCCAAAGCC
>CAJBLC010000158.1 GCA_903953805.1 uncultured Actinomycetes bacterium
AGCCAACCTCTTGGGATGACCTTGCATCTGCAGATTTCAAGAACCAAGTTGGAATGAACAATCCATCAGTGTCAGGTCCTACCTACCCATTCATCGCTGGTCTCATCCAGCAACTTGGTAGCGAAGATGCGATGAAGGCATATCTCACAAAGCTCAAGGCAAATGGTCTTCGTGCATTCGATAAGAACTCAAAAACTCTGGCTGCCCTCAATACTGGCGTGATCAACGTTGGCCTCGTCCAGTCTTCAGCTGCAATTACTGAAGTTATGAACTACAAGGCGAAGCCAGTTGCTGGACTTACACCTGCAGTGACTTACCTATCGAAGACAACCGTCCTTCCATCATGCCTAGCAATCGATGGCAAGGCTTCTTCATTCCAGCAAGATGCTGCGAAGAAGTTCGCTGACTTCGTTATGTCATCTGAGGCAGTTTCCATTATGACTAAGTCAAACACTGGCGACTCTCTCTTCTGGCCAACTCTCGTAGGTCGCTCACCAGCTCCTGCAACAACAACAATGCCGGCTCTCTCATCTGGCCTTGTCCAGATTGTTGACCCGTACAAGTACGCATTGATCCAGGGTGAAGTTCAAGACTGGTTCACAAAGAACATCGCTTAGTTTCACGCTAAGCACACGTAATGACTGACTATAGAGAGCTCGGCGGATCGTTCCGTTGGGCTCTCTATTTTTTACGTTCAAAGGTATCCCCGATGACTGCCTTCTGGCTGCTCATCGTCAGCATCTTGGTCTTGCCAATCATTCTCTTCCTCTCAGTCGCCTTCAGTCCAAAGTTGCTCGATCAGGGTCCGCAATGGTTTACCTTCTCGAGCTTTAAGGCGGTTGCCGATCCTTACTTTCTTCGATCAATCTGGCATTCATTCCTTCTCGGGGTAATCTCCGCAGTTTCTGCAACTGCTATCGCCATCGGCGTTGCCTGGATTGTTCTTCGCACTAACTCATCGGCGCGAAAGGTATGGAACTTGGCGATCTTCGCTCTCTTACTTGCGCCCTCGTATCTGATCGCGTTGGGGTGGGAACGTATCTTTGAACGTGCTGGTGTCCTTAACATCATCGGCATCGATCTTCCCCATATTCGAGATCTCCTCTACGGCCCAGTCGGTATTGGAATGATTCTGACATTTAAGGGAATCCCCTTTGCCTATCTCGTAATCTCAAATGCCATGAGAGGTTTAGGAGAGGAATTCGAACAGGCTGTTCGCGTTCATGGAGGTGCACGTCGCGACGCATTCCGCATGATGTCGACTCTGCTGCTACCTGCCATTTGGTCCGGAATAGCTATCGTCTTCGCGGAGAGCATCAGTGACTTTGGAGTTGCCTCCCAATTGTCGTCACCTGGTCGCTACTCGGTTGCAACATTTACTTTGTACAAGTCAGTGATGTCGATTCCAGTCTCATTCCCACTCTGTGCTGCAATCTCGATCATCTTGCTCGCCTTGGTAGTACTTGCGCTGCTCGCGCAAGCAAAGGCACTTCGAGGACGATCATTCCGAGTTTTAAGCGGCCGTACTCGCCCTATAACAAGACAGAAACTCTCCCCCGTTGGCTCATTCGGAGCAAATCTTTCAATCTATGGACTTCTCTTTATAACACTTGGGGTACCTGTCTTTGGAGCAATCTCAGCTTCAATGATTCAAGGGCTCGGTACGGTCATCTCGAATTATCAATTCAATTTCGATAACTACCTCCGCGTTATCAAGAGCCCGCTTCTTCGATCACCACTGCTCTTCTCGGCAGAGGCAGCACTCATCACAGCTTCTGTCGCAGTGGTATTGGCTGCGGTCTCCTCACGCATGCTTATCTCCACCAAGAGTGGCGTGGGCAAGAAGTTCTTGGACTTCTTTCTGCTCGCAGCAGTGGGGCTTCCTGGCATTGTCTTCGCTATCGGATATATCTTCGCTTACAACCTTCCGCTTGCTCAGAAATTTGGCTTCCACTTATACGGGACTGTTGCCCTTCTTGTTCTCGCTTACATAGCAACTGCCCTTCCATCAACAACGCGAAGCCTCGTCGGAAATATGAATCAATTCCAGGAATCGCTCTCAGAGGCCTGTCGAGTTCATGGCTTTAACGCCATCAAGACGTGGATTGCTGTCGTTCTCCCGTTAATCTCTCGCCCATTGTTAGCCGCTTGGTGTCTCACCTACTGCGGCACTCTTCTTGAACTTCCAGTAAGTCAAATCCTCTTCCCGCCAGGTCATGCACCTCTTGCTGTCGGTATCGATCATGCGCTTGGTAATTACGACTTCGGTGGTGGAACTGCGATGGAAGTCTTCGCAATTATCTCTGCCCTCATTGTTGTTGCAATCGCTTACGCGCTCTACGAATTCTTTGCTCCTGTCGGCTGGAAACAACTAGGAAAGGCTCGATCATGAAGAGCGGACACACCATCAATATCGTTGAGGCGAGGAAGAATTACGGTGCGCTTGCTGCGCTTAATGGACTCTCGCTCGATATTAAAGCTGGTCAATTCACAGTCCTACTTGGTCCGTCAGGATCCGGAAAATCAACACTGATTCGCTCACTCGCGGGTATTGAGAAATTGGACTCTGGTTCTATCTTCTTCGGAGATCGGGAAGTCAATCGCGGTCCGATCAATCTCGCCCCCGAGAAGCGTGATCTCGCAATGGTCTTTCAGGATTACGCTCTTTGGCCGCATCTGACTGCATATGAGAATGTGGGATATGCCTTGAAGCGTCGCAAACTCTCTCCCGATAGATTTAAGAGTTCCATTAATGACGCTCTGGCTCGTGTGGGTTTGGAATCAAAGGGCGGGAACTATCCCCACCAACTCTCCGGTGGAGAACAGCAGCGGGTAGCGCTAGCCCGTGCAATTGTCGCTGACCCATCACTCTTGCTCTTTGATGAGCCACTCTCTAACCTCGATGCGGATCTGCGCGAACGTCTCCGCATTGAAATATCAACGCTCACTCGTGAAATCGGCGCATCGGCTCTCTACATCACTCATGATCAATCAGAGGCCTTTGCCTTGGCCGATCAGATTGGTGTGATCAACAAGGGATCAATTGAACAGATCGGTGCCCCAGAAGAAATTTATGATCGTCCAACGACTCGATTCGTTGCAACCTTTACTGGAACCGCTGGAATCTTCCGAGGCACAGTGAAGTCACTCTCAAAGAAGGGCTGCACCATCTCTCTCGGGAAAGATCTCATCAAGGCCCGACACACAGTCGACCTTGCTATCGGCGAAACCGTAGATGTCTTGGTTCGTCCTGCTGCCACCAGCTTCTCTACTCAGGCAGCTAATCGCATCGACTCGGTCATCACAGATATCGCCTATCGCGGACGAGGCTACGAGCACGCAATTCAGACCAAATACGGAACATTGACTGGCGTATTCGATACGATTTCACATGCTCGAGGTCGAAAAATGGAAGTCTCCATCGATCCAGAGAAGTGCATCGCATTTCCATCTGAAGCTTCACAATAAAGGAGAACCATGTTTCACTCATTGAGCGGTAATGATCTCGCCCTCTTCATCTCTGTCTTCCTTGCTTGCGCGGTTGAGGCAGTTGAGGCAGTAACAATTATTTTGGCAGCCGGTACCTCACGCGATTGGCGCTCTACCTTCCAGGGTGTCATCTCTGGCCTTGTAGTCCTCGCCAGTCTTATCGTGGTTCTTGGCCCCAGCATTGATAAATTGCCAAAGAGCACGCTACGACTCACTGTCGGCGGATTGCTTCTCGTCTTTGGAATGCAGTGGCTTCGTAAGGCGATTCTTCGTGCAAGCGGTTTCAAAGCGCTCCATGATGAAGAGAAGATCTTTAGGGATGAAGTAGAGGAAGCATCGAAACAGGCAAAGGTCTCACGCTTTGCTGTCTCTGATTGGTATGCATTCACACTCTCCTTTAAAGGCGTCTTGCTCGAAGGTCTGGAGGTTGTCTTTATCGTTGTGACCTTTGGAATTATCCAAAAGGGTTCAAACCCTCAGGCATTCTCTTTGGCGGTTTGGGCTGCAACTATCGCCGTTGTGATCGTGACGATCGCTGGCTTTGCGATTCACAAGCCACTCTCCCGAGTCCCAGAGAACACCATGAAATTCGTCGTTGGAACCCTTCTCACTTCATTTGGAATTTTCTGGGGCGCTGAAGGTGCGGGAGCAGAGTGGCCTCATAAGGATCTCTCGCTCTTGGCGATCATCCCGTTCGTATTTCTCGTCTCTGTGGGACTCATTGAGATTCTCAAAGTACGCAAGGCTCGTAATTTGCCGGTGCGTAAGCTCAACCTGCCAACCTTTAGCGAACCAAGCAAAGATGCTTCTTTGGTCGTTCGCTGGATCGGTGGATTCTTATTCTTCTGGTACGACTTCATCATCGGTGATGATTGGCGCGTAGCAGCAGGAATCGTGATCGGATTCTTCGTCACTCATGCTGCTGGCGTATCAGCCTGGTGGATCATGCCCGTCGTTGTTGGAGCGATGCTCTCATTCACACTCCATGAAGCGACCAGGCCAGCAAAGGTTGCCGCGTAATACTGCGGTAGCGAATTACGCGCGAAGGGCCACCGCGATCTCTCGGAAATCTTCTACTAAGAGATCAATCTCAGTCTGAGTATGTGCCAAGCTGATGAGCCACTGCTCATCAAGTCCTGGAGGTGTGATGATGCCGCGATTGAGCGACCATAGCCATGAGAGTTCGGCGATCTCAAAATCCGTTGCCTTGTAATCACGGTAGTTACGAACTGGATCAATTGACCAAGTAATACAACCCTTCACACCAAATCCAACAGTGTGAGCTGGAAGTTCATATTCGTTGATGATATCCGTGATGCGATCAAGGGCGTTGTGATTAAGGCGCTCTGCTTCAGCTAACGCTTCAGGAGTTGCCACCATATCGACGCCGCGAATACCGGCCATCGCTAATGGATTTCCATTGAAGGTACCAAAGTGCGGCATGCGATTATCAGTGATCGCATCCATAAACTCTCTCTTGCCACCGAAGGCAGCAACTGGCATTCCCCCGCCAATTGATTTTGCAAGAGTGATCAGATCAGGTTGAACTCCAAGTCGAACAGCTGCACCATGTGGGCCAGCAGTCAATCCAGTTTTCACTTCATCAAAGATCAAAACGATTCCGTACTTGTCGCAGAGCGCGCGAACGCCCTCCAAGTAACCATCTTCAGGAAGGACGATTGCCAAGTTCTCAAGAACTGGTTCGACAATGAAGCAGGCGATGGAATCATGGTCACGTACGAAGACCTTCTCAAGTGCCTCTAAATTATTAAATGGGACGACGAAGACAACTCCTGGAGTTGTTCCATCTTGAATAACGGCATGTGGCTCATCGGCTGGACCGGCCTCAGAGAGCGCTGGCTTCGCAGAGACTGTCATAGGGTCAGAGCTTCCGTGGTAGCCGCCTTCAACCTTGACCATGGCATTCTTGCCGGTATATGCCTTCGCGGTACGAACTGCATACATCGTTGCTTCGGTTCCTGAGTTTGCGAAGCGAACTTGATCAATATTAAAGCGCTTGCAGAGTCGTTCGCCTGCATCGCGTGAAATCGGCGAAGGTGTAACAAAGAGCATTCCAGAGTCGAGCGCCTTCTTTGATTCTGCTACAACCGTTGGATTTAAGTGACCTGCAAGCATTGCGCCAAATCCCATGGATAAGTCGAGAAGCTCGCGGCCATCGACATCCTTCATGTATGCACCCTTCGCAGATGCGATGGCGATTGGATATGGATCCCAATGCTGGAAGCTGGAGACAACACCAAGTGGCATGCTCTTCTTCGCGATTTCAAATTCCACCTTAGAGGCGCCAGTATCGCGAGTAAACCGATCCCATTCAGCGGCCATCAACTTTGCAACAACGCTCTTATCGACCGGGCGGGTATTCGTCGCGGTCCTTACATACTTATCGGGATTGAGTGAATTTTTCATTTGGTTCAAGGTAGCAGAAGGCGAAAAAAGAGTCATTTTTCACTCAATATATGCGTGTTGTTTTAGACCTTTATTCATTTATTTTCAAATCGCAAGTTATCATTAAGGTTCGTAAACTAGTGTACTAGCTTTCCACTTCAAAAAACCTATGACCCTCTGAAAGGTCCCCCATGTCTAAAAAAGTTGAAGACGGTTTAGATCCAAATCGTTGGCGCGCACTTCTCGTCATTGCGATCGCGCAATTGATGGTTGTTCTTGATGCCTCGATCGTAAACATCGCAATTCCAAGCGCTCAACGCGACCTCCATATCTCGGCAGCAAACCGTCAATGGGTTGTCACCGCATACACACTCGCCTTCGGTTCACTTCTTCTTTTGGGTGGCCGTATCGCGGATGTCGTTGGCCGCAAGAAGATCTTTATCATCGGTCTCCTTGGCTTCGCTGGTGCTTCCGCTCTAGGTGGCATCGCTGGCACACAAGGCCTCCTTTTTGCAGCGCGCGGTCTTCAAGGAATCTTCGGCGCACTTCTCGCTCCAGCAGCGCTCTCACTCATTAACGTCACCTTTACGATTCCTAAAGAGCGTGCCAAGGCCTTCGGTGTCTATGGCGCAATCGCCGGTGGTGGCGCTGCTATCGGTTTGATCCTGGGCGGAACCCTTACTCAATACGCATCATGGCGTTGGTGTCTCGGCGTAAATGTCCCGATCGCGCTCATTGCAGTGGCGATGGCACTTCCTTGGCTCCATGAGTCACATGCCGAAGGCGATAACAGTTACGACATTCCTGGGGCAATCACCGTCTCACTCGGACTCCTCTCCCTCGTCTACGGTTTGAGCGAGGCGGCCACTAAGGGTTGGGGCAAGAGCTCGACCTACCAGTACTTCATCATCGCCGGCGTTCTGCTCGTTCTCTTCTTTGTGATCGAGTCACGTGTGAAGCATCCATTGCTCCCAGTTCGCGTCCTTGCAGAGCGCAATCGCGGTGGTTCATATCTCGCGACCTTGCTCATCGGTTCAGGACTCTTCACCATGTTCCTCTTCCTGAGTATCTATTTCCAGAACGTACTTGGATATAGCGCGCTGAAGTCTGGCTTCGCCTTCCTTCCATTCTCAATGGGTGTTATCACCTTCGCCGGAGTAGCTTCAACGCTCCTTCCAAAAGTTGGCGCACGTCCATTGATGCTCACAGGACTAGTAATGGCAACGATCGGTCTCTTCTACCTATCGCGCTTTACTCCATCATCCTCATATCTCACTGCGATCCTTCCTGCTCTTCTCATCATGAGCACTGGTCTCGCCTTGGTATTTATTCCAAGCGCAACAACTGGACTACATGGCATCGGTGGGCGTGATTCAGGTGTGGCATCAGCGATGATCAACACCAGCCAGCAGATTGGTGGATCACTCGGTGCGGCGCTTCTCAATACCGTCGCAGTTACTGCCTCGACAACTTTTGCTAAGAGCCACACATCACTTGGTAAGGCGCTTCCAGCCTTCGCCGCAGTGCATGGTTTCTCGACCGCATTCCGATTTGGAGCGATCTTCCTTGGTGTTGCAGCAGTTGTTATCTTGCTAACGATCAATGTTGGTAAGCATGCAGCAGAGGCAACAGAGGGTGTGGTTCTCCACTAGTCCTTAGTGCGGCGGTAAATAAATATCCCAAAGAGCAGCCCAAGAACGATCAACGTTGTTGAGGTAGCGACAAGGGCGAAGTTCTTTGAAGAATGGTGTGGCTGCGGCGCTGACGTTGGCGCTACGGCCACACTTTTTTTATAGCTGAAGGTATATTCCCCATCAAGTACATGGCCATCAGCGGCGGCAATCCGATAGTTCACGAGGACTGGTCCAGCGACGTTATTTGGGGAAACAGCTACAGTCAGAACGGCACCCTTTACGATCGTCAAACCTTCTAGAGATTCCGCATTCGCATTAGTCACGCTGACCTTATTGATCGCAACCCCAGAGATCACCTGAAGTGGCTCGCCAAATGTAAGGGTGAGGTGATCAGGCCACATCTGCACAATGGAATCAGGTTTAGGGTCGCTCGAGATCAAGGTCGTATGAGCATGAGCCAGAGTTGGCGAAACTACGAGGAGAAAGATTGAAAGAAATAGTGCGATTCGCTTCATCCGTAAAGTCTAATCCAAGAAGAAGTCGAGCAAGAAATCCGTGGTGCCCGGCTTTACTGAATATTGGTTGAGATCAGTTATGCCCTCAGATGCGAGTAATTCATCATCGACGAAGAAATTACCAGTCGTCTCTTTCGCATCACGATTGAGAATGATGTAGGTAGCGTCAGAGAGAATCTCTGGTGTTCGACAAAAATCGGTATCTACACCGGGGATCATCGCGAGAGCTGCGGTATCGATGGCGGTACGCGGCCAAAGCGCATTCACGCCGATTCCATCGCGTTTAAATTCCTCAGCCATTCCCAGGACACACATACTCATCCCATATTTCGCCATCGTGTATGCCAGGTGAGGTTTAAACCACTTCGCCTTCATGGAGAGCGGTGGTGAAAGAGTAAGGATGTGTGGGTTGCGACCCTGCGCGGCTGACTTCTTGAGATGCGGAAGTGCCGCCTGAGATGTCAGGAAGGTACCCCGGACATTGACATCGAACATCAGATCAAATCGCTTTGCCGGAGTCTGTAGAGTCGGCGTCAGATTGATCGCGCTCGCGTTATTGATCAAGATATCGATTCCGCCAAAAGTTTCTACGGTCTTTGCAATGGCTGCCTCGATCTGGTTCTCATCGCGAATGTCACATTGGATAGCCAGGCCTTTTCCTCCAGCAGCATTGATCTCATCGACCGCTGTATAGATAGTGCCCGGCAGAGTTGGGTGGGGCTCAGTTGTCTTTGCGGCGATCGCGACATTCGCACCATCTCTGGCTGCTCGAAGGGCGATTGCTAGGCCTATCCCCCGTGAGCCGCCGGTGATAAAAATATTCTTACCTTTAAGTGACATGGTCAGCCCTTCGCTCGAGAGGTCATAAATGCCATAAAGGCCGCTTGCGTTTCATCGGATTGTAAGGCGATGCGGAACATCTCACCCTCAGCAAGCATTACATTCTCAATCGCTATATGTGAACCACTCTTGAGAAGTGCCTTGGTATTGAGCACCGCATTTGGTGGTTGCTTGGCGATCATCGCAGCCACGGATAGTGCTCTCTCAAGCGGCGTATCTTCGATCGAATTTATCAAGCCCATAGTGAGCGATTCCGACGCATCGAAGCTGCGACCTGTTAAGAAAATCTCCGATGCCTTCGCATGGCCGACTAGCCGTGGGAAGAGAATGCTAGAACCCGCTTCAGGAACGAGACCAAGTGTGACAAATGGCATCTGGAAGATGGCATCTGGGGCAGCAAAAACCAAGTCGCAATGAAGCAACATCGTTGTGCCGATGCCAACGGCATTGCCTTGCACAGCAGCGATCAGCGGCTTCGGAAAATCGTGAAGCGCTTTCAGGAAGTGGAAGACCGGAGAGGTAAGAGTGATCTCCTCATTCATGAAATCCATAATGTCGTTACCAGCAGTGAAGGCCTTGCCATTTCCCGAGATCACAACGGTGCGGATGCCAAAATCTCCAGCAGCGTTGTTGAGGGTAGATGCGAGAGTCGAATACATGCCCTGAGTTATTGCATTCTTCTTCTCTGGCCGATTGAGAGAGATGTGCAGGACTTGGTCGATCTGCTCAATCAGTATTTCAGACATGCCGCTATCGTACTTAGTGTCGATAGAGAAAAGAAGCCCCTGCGATTGTCACAGGGGCTTCTTGATGAAGAACGACTTAGCGGTCGAGTTCTCCGCGGATAAAGGCTTCAGTCTTCTCATGAGCCTGCTCATCTGTGTACTGAGTAGGAGGAGTCTTCATGAAGTAGCTTGAAGGTGAGAGCAATGGTCCACCGATCTTGCGATCGAGAGCGATCTTTGCACAACGAAGTGCATCGATGATCACGCCAGCAGAGTTTGGTGAATCCCATACTTCGAGCTTGTATTCAAGATTCAGTGGAACATCGCCAAAGGCGCGGCCTTCGAGGCGAACATATGCCCACTTGCGATCATCAAGCCATGGGATGTAGTCAGAAGGTCCAATGTGAACATTCTTTGCGCCCATGTCGTGATCGAGCTGTGAAGTAACAGAGTTCGTCTTTGAGATCTTCTTCGACTCTAGGCGATCGCGCTCGAGCATATTCTTGAAGTCCATATTTCCACCAACATTGAGCTGGTAGGTGCGATCGAGGTGAACACCACGATCTTGGAAGAGCTTCGCCATGATGCGGTGAGTAATGGTTGCACCGACCTGTGACTTAATGTCATCTCCGACAATTGGAAGTCCAGCCTTTGTGAACTTATCAGCCCACACTGGATCTGATGCAATAAAGACTGGAAGAGCGTTTACGAATGCGACGCCAGCATCGATTGCACATTGTGCGTAGTATTTTGCGGCTTCCTCTGACCCAACAGGGAGGTAGCAGATGAGTACATCAACCTTCTCCTCTTTCAAACGAGCAACGATATCGACAGGTGCTGCTGTTGACTCGGAAATGGTCTCCTTGTAGTAACGACCAAGGCCATCGAGTGTGTGGCCGCGCTCAACTGTTACGCCAGTCTTTGCAACATCAGAGAACTTAATGGTGTTGTTCTCGCTCGCCCAGATTGCATCTGCGAGGTCGAGGCCGACCTTCTTCGCATCAACATCAAATGCAGCAACGAACTTCACATCGCGAACGTGGTATCCGCCGAGAACTGCGTGCATGAGACCTGGGATCTCAGTATCTGCGGCAGCATCTTTGTAATAGGTAACGCCTTGTACGAGCGAATTGGCGCAGTTTCCTACTCCAATAATCGCTACGCGAATATCTTTACTGGTCACGAGGACTTCCTTTCGGTATTGATCATGTCTTGTAGCCAAGCGATCTCTCGCTCTGCCGATTCCAATGAATGGCGGCGCCACTCAACTAAGTACTTATCGAATCCGGCCGGGGATTTTTCAAGTTCGTCGCGAAGGATGGAAGCCTTCTCAACTAACCGATGTAATCTCCCTTCCAAGATCTGTAGACGGTTCCCTTGTGGGGTCGGTCCAAAGAATGCAAAGCGGACTTCGAAGCTCTCGTCATCCCAGGCCTCTGGCCCAGAACTTCCGGTGAGCGCCTCAAAGCGCTTCTGCCCCACCTCAGTGATTGCGTAGACAATGCGAGATCTACGAGAGAGCCCTCCTTGGTCTGAGACCGATTCCTCGATCAAAGCCGCCTCTAACATCCGATGGAGCTGGGGGTAGAGGACAGAGAAGCTCAACGCCCTAAAGGGGCCGTAGATTGCGATCATCCGCTTGCGGAGCTCGTAGCCATGGAGTGGGCCCTGCGAGAGCAGCCCGAGAAGGGCGAACTCGAGGGATTCACCACGTGAGCGCACGAGTTAACCTCCACTTTCTGATGGGATTGTTAGATCTATCGATTCGATACATCTAACCGATAGTTAACCCGATATATCGATTCGATGCAACCTCAGGGGCGGGCGTGTCCAGGATCTCTGCCCTCCATCGCCCTCCAGCCCCCTCCAGCGATCTGGCCTTATGCTGGCGCCATGGCTCTCGTGATCCCCTCCCGCCTCTGGGAGTACGCGGTCGCTGCCTTTCTGATCATCCTCGCCCCTGGGCCGAGCGTGCTCTTCACGATCGCACGGGCGATCGCCTGGGGCCGCGCCACCGCCCTTCTAACTGTTCTGGGCAATGTCCTCGGCATGTACGCGATGTCTGTCCTCGTCTGCTTTGGCCTGGGACCGATCCTCTCGAGGTCGCATCTGGTCTTCAATCTCGTCCAATGGGGCGGCGGCCTCTACCTGATCTACCTGGGCTACTCCGCGATTAAAGATAGCCCGACTGATGCCGAAGATATGCGCGCTATTGCAGATGAGAAGCCCACGACCTTCAACACTATTCGACAAGGTTTCATGGTCGGTGCGCTCAACCCAAAGGGCATGGTCTTCTTCGCGGCGATCGTTCCTCAATTTGTCGATCGGGATCGTGGGAGCGTCACCATTCAGATGATTGTGATGGCGACCGTCTTTGCTGCGATCGCCTTGCTCTCTGATGGCAGCTGGGGCCTCTTGGCCGGAACTATTCGTGAATGGTTTGCCAGAGATATCAAGCGACTGATTCGGATGCGAATTACTGGGGGCTCGGTCATGGTTCTCCTCGGCATACTGACGATTGCGCAATCACTGCTCCATAAATAGATCTTCTCGATCGCTCGTGGCGATCCGCACAACTGTCAGTCCAGGCTAGTTAAATACGCTTACACAAACGAAAAAATGGAGCGTCGTAACATGGGTGATCGAAGAGTCAATTTAAGTCCAAGTGATCTGACATTCTCGTGGGATGGATGTCACCGCGAGCTCTGGTTGTACTACAACCATCA
>CAJBLC010000159.1 GCA_903953805.1 uncultured Actinomycetes bacterium
CAGAGCTGCTCCAGTTGCTGTGTTGGTGTTGATGAATGCATATGCAGAGAGGGTGTTTGCTGAGAGGGCTGATCCTGCGTTAAATCCAAACCAACCGAACCAGAGAAGTCCTGCTCCAAGGAGAACGAAAGGAACGTTGTGCGGACGCATGCGCTCCTTCGGCCAACCCTTTCGCTTGCCAATAACAAGAATGACGGCGAGCGCTGCCGCACCAGCATTTGCGTGAACAACAGTTCCGCCAGCGAAGTCGAGTGCGCCTAACTTGAAGAGCCAACCGCTAGGTGAGAAGACCCAGTGAGCAACAGGTGCATAAACAACGACGAGCCAGATTCCACAGAAGAGCGACCAAGCGCCAAACTTCAAACGATCTGCAGTTCCACCTGTGATGAGCGCCGGTGTGATGATTGCGAACATCAACTGGAAGGCACAGAAGACAAGCGGTGGAATAGTGAGCGACTCAAAACCTGTGGCCTGCTGCCAGATGTGGTTGAGTCCAAATTGATGAAGGTCACCGATCCACTTGCCCTTACCGCTGAAGGCGAGGCTGTAGACGCCGGTAATCCATAGGACTGAAACAATTCCCATAGTGACGTAATTCTGAGCAAGCATTCCGAGAACGTTCTTGCCACGAACCATTCCGCCATAGAAGAAGGCGAGACCTGGGGTCATGAGAAGAACGAGTGCAGATGCAACAAGGATCCAGGCGGTATCGCCGGTATTGAAATTCATGAGCTCTCCAAAAGATTGGTTAGAGATGCCTCACCATTGAGGGTAGAAAAGGTGGACCCGCTCGGGTCACAGACGGAGAATGGCTGGCGCGAGTTACAAGAAAGTGCGCGCTTGTGTTACGGGTAGGTTAAAAAAATCCCCCCCATAGGGCATCTTTAGGCGATTAAGCCTTGAAGATAGGCGTCAGCGTCAAAGATCTGGAGGTCGGCAGCCGACTCCCCTACCCCGATCAACTTCACCGGGATGCCCGTCTGCGCTTCGATGGCGAGGGCTATTCCACCCTTGGCCGAACCATCCATCTTGGTAAGGATTATTCCGGTGACGGCAACACTCTCGGCAAAGAGTCTCGCCTGAGTAATTCCATTCTGGCCTGTTGTTGCATCCACCACGAGGAGAACTTCATCGATCGGTGAAACTTTCTCTACAACTCGGCGGATTTTTGAAAGTTCATCCATCAAACCAGATTTTGTGTGCAATCGGCCTGCGGTATCAACTATAAAAATTTCTGCATTCTCTGAGGTCGCGCGCTTAATTCCATCAAATGCAACAGATGCGGGATCACCCTCAAATTTTCCCACGACAACTGGAACACCGATTCGCTCGCCCCACGTCTGAATCTGATCAATGGCAGCTGCTCTGAATGTATCTGCAGCCGCGACTATGACGCTGTGACTCTGATCCTTAAAGTACTTCATCAACTTAGCAACAGATGTTGTCTTGCCGGTTCCATTAACGCCAACAACAATGATGCTCGTTACTCGCTCGCCAGCAATTTGTAACTCTCGCGAAGCAGTTGCTAAATGCGATGAGAGGGTGGCAAGAATTGCACTTTCAATATCTTCTGCCTTCGCCTTCTTGGCCAAGGCGATGATCTCTTCCGTCAGGGCTGCACCCAGATCTGATTCGATGAGATTGTGCTCTAGCTCTTCCCAGTCAGCAGCAGCAATTGCTGCTCCCCCGCGAAGTTTGTTAAAGAGTTTGCTAAAGAGCGCCACGTCGACCCCTTGTTATGAGACTGATTCGGTCTCACGTAGGCGCTGCGAGATAACTTCAGAGACACCATCTCCGCG
>CAJBLC010000160.1 GCA_903953805.1 uncultured Actinomycetes bacterium
CGCTCAGCGAGAGCGAGCTCTGAGATAAGAATCTGCTTTGCCTTAGCAAGCATGCGCTTCTCACCAGCTGAGAGACCACGATCGAGATCGCGGCGATAGAGCTCGCGAACAACTTCAGCGACCTTGATGACATCTCCTGATGCAAGCTTTTCGACATTTGCCTTGTAGCGACGAGACCAGTTTGTTGGCTCTTCGGTGTATGGCTGACGGAGAACGCTAAAGACGCGATCGAGGCCCGCTGAGTCAACGACATCGCGAACGCCTACTAGATCAACATTTTCTGCTGGAACTCGAACGGTGAGATCCCCTTGGGCTACCTTGAGAACGAGGTAGATCTTCTCTTCACCTTTGATGGTGCGGGTCTCAATTGCTTCAATGAGAGCTGCTCCGTGGTGGGGATATACAACGGTTTCACCGACTTTAAATGACATCGAGTTTTGCACCTTTCGATAGGGACCAATAATAGCAGGTAAGATTTGTTCCATGAAACGCAGCCAATACGCTCCGATTGCGATCGGAATTGCCTCTCTTTTTCTCTTGACAAGTTGCGGTGCTAATGGTCAAGGCGCACCTACTCGCAATATCAAGCAAGTTACTGATGGCATCGAGAAGGATTCTGGAACCATTTTTGCCCGAGATGTACTCCTTGTTGCTCAGCCTGATGGCTCAGCAGTACTAGTAGGAACCTTCATCAACGAAGGCACTACTGCTGATGTTCTTAATTCAATCAGTATTAGTGGCACTGCGCTCAAATTCGATAAGCCTTCATATGCACTTGTTCAGAACAAGCCAGTGATCTTCTCTGGCCCAACAGCAAATGCCCACGCTGTTATTGCGGGACTTAATGCAACACCAGGATCACGCGTGAAGATGGATATCACCTACGGAACAACACCCGGCATTACTGTCGATGTCCTTGTTCGTGAAAAGGATGCGATTTACGCCAACGTTGGCTAGTTTGTTACTTACGCTTCAAACTTATAGCCGAGACCGCGAACCGTCTGAATGAAGATGGGGTTCGCGGGATCAGCTTCAATCTTTGCACGCAAGCGCTTGATATGAACATCAAGAGTCTTGGTATCTCCGAAGTAATCGCTACCCCAGACACGGTCGATCAGTTGTGAACGAGTAAGTACTCGACCTGAGTTACGAATCAAGAATTCAAGGAGTTCAAACTCCTTCAGCGGAAGCGCTGTCTGCTCGTTATTCACATTCACTATGTGCCGCTCAACATCCATACGGACTGGGCCAGCAGTCAAGATTCCATCTGGAACGCTGTCACCGAAATCTTCACCTTGGCGGCGAAGCACGGCGCGGATACGGGCAACTAACTCACGTGTTGAATATGGCTTTGTTACATAATCATCTGCACCGAGTTCAAGGCCAACGACCTTATCTACCTCTGAATCTTTTGCAGTCAACATGATGACTGGAACATTCGAACGCTGGCGGATCTGACGGCAGACCTCTGTGCCAGATAGACCGGGAAGCATCAGATCAAGCAAGATGAGATCGGCGCCATGGCGATCAAACTCGGCAATCGCACCATCTCCAGTGTCGGCAACTCGTACATCAAATCCTTCACGCCCTAAGAGATACGAGAGCGCATCTGAGAATGATGCTTCATCTTCGACAACGAGGATCTTCGTCATTACTTGGCCTCCACGGCTTTAAGCGTTGGTTGATTATCTTGGCTAGAAAGTGGGAAACGGATGGTGAATGTGCTGCCGGCACCTTCAACGGACCAGACAGATACATCGCCACCGTGATTGGTAGCAACGTGCTTCACAATAGATAGACCTAGGCCGGTGCCACCAGTTGCGCGCGAACGTGCAGCATCGACGCGATAGAAGCGTTCGAAGATGCGCTCGAGTGCGCTCTCTGGAATACCGATTCCTTGGTCAGATACTGAAATCTCTGCGATGCCATCAATAACGCGAAGCGCGACCGCTACGCGAGTGCCTTCTGGGCTGTAGTTGATCGCATTCTCAATGAGGTTATGGACCGCCATGATGACTTGATCACGACTTCCGGTGATCTCGACCTTCTCTGGAAGAGCAAGGACCACCTCAATTTTGCGCGCTTCAGCTGAGAGTGCAGTCTGATCATTTGCCTCTTTTGTAGCGAGAACGAGATCGATAACCTCACCACTCTTGAGTGGATCACCATCTTGCAGACGAGAGAGATCGATAATCTCTTGAACGAGACCAGAGAGACGTTGTGCTTCGGCCTGCATGCGATTAGCGAAGCGAGTGATCGCCTCTGGATCATCAGCAGCTCCGAGAACCGCCTCAGAGAGAATAGAGAGCGCGCCGATCGGAGTCTTAAGTTCATGTGAAATATTTGCGACGAAATCACGACGGATCGCATCGAGGCGTCGCATCTCAGAGTCATCGAAGATCAAGATCGCGATCAGACCTTCATCGCCGATCGGAGTAACGCGGACGAGAAGATCGTGTGTGCCATCACCGATCGGCCCACGTGGAAGTTCCATCGTCGCCTCTTGCTGTAAACCAGATCGACGAACGGCACGGACAAGGGTGAGTAACGAATTATTCAAAAGGAATCTATCGCGCGTTAAGTTGAAGGGTGCGACACCAGGGGTTGCGTAAATAATTGATTCACCGGGGGCGAGCACAAGAGCTTCGGCATCGATGCTATTCAAAAGATCAGTAAGAGTGGCAGGCAGGGCGCCGAGGGGCTGGGTCGCTGCCTCTGCAGCCACTTCGCGCTTCACTCGATTTAACCATGCCACGGGCTAATCGTAGAAGGGTAAGCAGGGCGCCTCTTACTGAAAGCCCACCATATGGGGACAAAACACCAAATCTTTACCCGTTATTCAGGGCTCGTTCACAGTCCAAGCGGCACTAGGCCTACCGAGCCATTACCCTTTCCCCATGCGCGACATATTCCACGATGAGCTCGATTCGATCAATGAGACTCTCCTCCGTATGTCTGGCCTCGTCCGCGAAGCAATGACAGATGCCACCAAGTCACTTCTCACTGGCGATCTACAACTCGCTGAGAAGGTCATCGCAGCGGATCAGACAATCGATGATATTCAGCACGACCTAGATAACCGCACCATTAACTTGATGGCTCGCCAACAGCCAGTCGCATCAGATCTTCGCAATTTGGTTTCAACACTCCGCATCTCAGCAGACCTTGAGCGGATGGGTGATCTCGCGCATCACATTGCAAAGACTGCACGTATGCGTTTTCCTGGACAGGCAGTTCCAGAACTCTTAAAGCCACTTGTTGCAGATATGGATCGCGCTGCTTCAGCTATTGGTGAGAAGCTTTCAACTGTTCTTCAATATCGAGATACTGCTCGCGCACTAGAGCTCGATAAAGATGACGACGTCATGGATGATCTACACCGCAAGTTGATCGGTGTTCTTCTCGGCGACGATTGGTCATTCGGAATTGAAACTGCGATCGATATGACCTTGCTTGGTCGTTACTACGAACGCTTTGGCGATCATGCGGTATCAATCGCCAACCGCGTCTACTTCACCGTTACCGGTGAATACGTAACAGCTGAGTAATTACTTCTTACCCTGATTCGCTACTGCTTCAATAGCGGCCTTCGCTGCTTCAGGATCTAAGTACTCGCCACCGGTCTTCACTGGTGTGAAATCTGCATTGAGCTCATAAAGCAATGGGATTCCGGTTGGAATATTGAGTCCGGCGATCGCCTCATCACTAATTCCATCAAGATGCTTGACTAGCGCGCGAAGTGAGTTTCCGTGAGCTGTGACCAATACGGTCTTATGGTCAGCAAGGTCCTTCTTAATATCTGAATCCCAGTAAGGGATCATGCGAGTGATGACATCCTTTAAACATTCGGTTGCTGGCATCGCTGCACCAAGATCGGCATAGCGAGGATCCCCTGCCTGTGAATACTTATCGCCCGCATCAATCGGTGGAGGTGGCACATCGAACGAACGGCGCCAGAGTTGGAACTGCTCTTCACCATATTGAGCCAAAGTCTCTTTCTTATCCTTGCCTTGAAGCGCACCGTAATGACGCTCATTCAAGCGCCATGAACGACGGACTGGAATCCAGTGACGATCACAGGCATCGAGCGCGAGTTGTGATGTATGAATCGCACGACGCAGGAGCGAAGTGTGAACGACATTTGGCAAGAGTCCACGATCTGCAAGAAGTGCACCGCCGCGCTTTGCTTCCGCTTCACCAGTAGCTGAGAGTCGAACATCGACCCAACCAGTAAAGAGGTTGAGGGCGTTCCATTCGGATTCGCCATGGCGCAGAAGGATCAAGTTATATGAAGAGGACATGACGCAAGAATAACTTAAATCAGATGTTCAAATGCCTTTAAATTTGCCAGAGATTCACCGCGCGAGACCCGCCAAGCCCATTCGCGTCGGATCGCAGTCGAAAATCCGAGCTCCAATAATTGGTTGAATGATGAGTCCGAATATTGAAGGACAGCGCCAAGTACCCGATCAATCTCTTGCTCGGTCACGGCATTCAGTGGCAGGCGACCAACCAAGTAGATATCCCCGAGTTCATTTATCGCATAGGCAACGGAGTACATCGAAGCATTCTTGGCGAGTAACCATTCATGAACGGCAGCGATATTCTCATCAGGTTTGCGAATGACAAAGGCATTGATGCCAAGGGAATGATCGCCAACAACGAGAGCGCAATGAGTCTGTAACTTCTTCTCGCCTGGCAGAGTAATAAGAAAGGTCTTGCTATCCACTTGTTCGGCATCGAGATCATGCGATGCAATGAACTCTTCAATCACCGCGAGCGGAGCGGCCATTACTGATTAACCGCGAAGAGGCTCTTTGGCTTTGGTTGTTCGATCGCCCAGTCATAGACCTCGAGTGTGCGACGGGCAGTCGCATCCCATCCGAAGTTTGCAGCATGCGCAGTGGCACCGAGTGAGAGTGAGATCAATCGAGCGGGATCTGCCAACAAACGTGAGATCACAGCAGACCAGGCCTTTGGATCGTGGCCATCAACGAGTGAGCCAGAGATACCGTCAGATACTGCGGTACGTAGGCCTCCGACAGCGGTTGCTACTACTGGTGTTCCGCAGGCTTGGGCTTCAAGGGCAACTAGCCCAAAGCTCTCAGAGTACGAAGGAACGCAGACGAGATCTGATGCGCGATACCAATCAGGCAGATCAGTGCGAGCGATTGGCGGCATGAAGTGAACGACATCGTCGATACCTAAGAACTTCGAGAGCGCCTTCAAACGTTCTGGCTCTTGTGATCCATTCCCAGAGGCACCACCGATAATGACAACCGCTAACTTCGCACGAAGATATGGCGAGTGGGTCAACATCTCGGCTGCAGCACGAAGTAAAACTTCTGGCCCCTTATGTGGCTGAATGCGACCAACGAAGGTGATCATCTTGGCATCTGGTGCA
>CAJBLC010000161.1 GCA_903953805.1 uncultured Actinomycetes bacterium
CTCTTGCAAGTTGTGACCTTCGCCAGGAATGTAAGCAGTGATTTCCATGCCACTTGTAAGACGTACACGTGCAACTTTACGAAGCGCAGAGTTCGGCTTCTTTGGTGTTGTTGTGTAAACGCGAGTACAGACACCGCGACGTTGTGGACTTCCCTTAAGTGCAGGTGTCGACGTCTTCGTTGTCTTTTCGGCGCGGCCCTTACGGACCAGCTGCTGAATAGTTGGCACTACTTTTCTCCATTCGTTACTGCCTATTTAGTAATTTCTACGCTTACACTTCCCACCCACGAGGTCGGGTGTGTCGGACGCAAAAACGGCAGAGGAGAAAGGTACCTAACCCTGCTCTGAAAGTAAAAACGGGGGTTGTACTCCTTCCCGCCCTCCCCTTTCCAGCGACACGCCGAAGGTGGAAATGGCCCCTTGGGGTCGCTTTTTAACCCGGTCTGGGCGATGGTTGATACATGAAGAAGCTCGGCAGCCCGATAGATCTGGCTGGCCAGGCAAAAATGTCCGATTTGTCGCAAAAACTGCCGCAGAAACTCACCCCCAAGCTCCGGGGCATCATCCACTTGGTCATGAGCCCGCTCAGCCTCGTCGCTGGACTTACCCTGATCACCATCGCCGACCGGCTACGGGGTCGTGTGACCCTGGGAATCTTCACTCTGACTGCAGTCATCCTCTTTACGTGCAGCGCCCTCTATCACCGAGTGAAGTGGTCTGATCGCACGAAAGCGATCTGGCGCCGGATCGATCACGCCAATATTCCGATCTTGATCGCGGGTACTTACACACCATTCGCAGTCTTCTTACTTAATCACCATCAAGCAACGATCTTGCTTTCCCTTGTATGGGGCGGTGCAATCTTCACTGCGTTGATGCGCGTTCTCTGGATAAGTGCGCCACGATGGATCTATGTTCCGCTCTACACCGCACTTGGTTGGGCAGCACTTGTGTATCTACCTGAGTTTTATAAGAAGGGTGGCGTTGCAGTCTTCACCTTGATCTTGGTTGGTGGAGTTTGTTACTCAGCAGGTGGATTGATCTATGGAATTAAAAAACCCAATATTTCTTTTACTTGGTTTGGTTTCCATGAACTCTTCCATGCGCTTACTGCAGCTGCCTTTATCTGTCAGTTCGTAGCAGCGGGGTTAGTAGTCTTTCACACTCACTAATCGCCTTTATCCTTTGAATCACGTTCTACTTGGGCATCAAGATCATCGCGCTTATCTTTTGCAATTCTCGTTGCCTTTTTCTCATCTCGAGTAAATGTTGCAAGAGTAACTTCTGCCAAATCTGATTTAACTTCGACGGCATCGAGACGATCACTCTCTTTATGGCCACGTCGAATATAGAGGAAGATAAAGAAGAAGAGTACGAGTGAGATCACCCCTACCAAGATTCTGTAGTACTTAATCTGAGCAGTATTACCAATTCCTTTACGTTTTAAGGTAACAATCGAATCACTTGTTGCATGCATGCTCCCCTGGTGTACATCTGCATGAACATTCCACACCGCATCGGGCACTTCGGCCGGTACAACAACATTAATGACTTCAGAGCCCCCCGGTGCAATCACTCCATTTCCAAATGGAATTTGAGCTGCAAAATTCAGTTGGCCTAGTACTGAACCTAGGGTGAGATAACCAACGGGATCCACGGGAGTCATCCCGGTATTTATGAGCGGGACCGCAAAAGCAGTACCACCCGTTGTGTTTACCAAGGTAATGATTCCCACGGTAAATGAAGTCACAATCTGAGTTGTGGTTCCAACGCCCAGGTAGATGGGGACCGCGTAACGTGCTGCTCCAGCAAGGGATATGACTCCCTTCGCAGGAGGGTTTGCCTCCGTCGCCTTTACAAGCAGATAAGCCTCACGAATTCCAATGGGCTCTTTCGCGGGGACATCAAATGAGAGTGCGAGCTCAACCGTTTGGAGTGGTTTTAAAACCATCTGATTAATATTCATCTTCACCCATGGAGCAATATCGCTCTGTTGGTTATCTTCTAAAGTCAATACTCCATTTATGCGTGCCGCATAGCCGACTGAGGTTGTGATGAGCTCACTATTTTTTGATGCGCTTTGAATTCGAACAAAGCGAGTCGCACTCTTTCCTGGTGGGATTGTGAGTGCAACTGCATTCTTGAGGCCAGCTTGGATAGGTGTTTCGACTCCACTCTTACTCGGAACAATGGAAACTGTTAATCCAAGCGTCTCTTGGTTAGTGCTTGCAGCGCGAGAAAGCGCCACAGGAGTAAGAAGGATTAAGGAGACTAATCCAACAACTCCTGTAGCGATTATCTTTCTCGGGTGCTTCATTACGTGCCTACTACTAGGTCAACGTCATTGTTGTTGTTACCGGAGTACCTGTAAGCACAGTTGATGTTCCGCCTGCGGTAAGACCAGCCGGAATCAATGAACTGAATGTCGGAGCAAATGTGCACGATGATGTCGCGTTCACTCCAACCTTGTTATAGATCACGACAGCTCCACCTGTGTTAGCGGCACCGTACATAGATCGTGATGTATACGAGGTGCCACCTGTTGCAGCGGGACAACCAGCACCCGTTGCAGTTGGTGCGTACGTCAATGGACTTGCCAATGAGAATGTGTAGCCAAGTCCCGTTGGTACGGCGGTAAATGATGGTGAATTTGGAACAGAGATGGTGATCGTGGCGCCAGCTGGTGTGGCTGAATACCAAGAGCAGGCTGTTCCTTGGGTTGTGTCACCAGAGACAAACATCGCTGTGCCAACATCCTGGCCCGTTAAGGCATCTGATGTGCCGGAGTACGGATTGGCTGGCGTGAGTGAAACTGTTGGTGAGACACCGGCAAGTACCCAGGCGCAGTTAGCCAGGGCTGGAACCGTTGCCGTCGGAGTAGTTGCTGCCTCCGCGAGCGGTTGACTGACAAAGCCAAAGGCCATGCCAGAGGCCAAAAACGGAAGTGAGAGGTAGGCCAATCCTCGTTTAATTCCCTTGTTTACAGGTAGTTTCATGGGGAAACTCTGTTTCTGCCATTTTTATGGCGTCTACCTCGAACGGTGTCGAGACAGTGACAAGGTAGAACCACTCTCACTTGGTTTTCTCTTGCTTTTGTCTCATTTATCTCAAAAGGCAACGCGTGAGAGGTAACTCTTCTACCTCTTGAATGATGAATAAAGCCCACATGAATAGAGATACCCTTGAGGTACTTCATCTCACAATTGTGAAGCAGATACCTCGAGGGTAAGAGTGAGATGTTGCAATCACGGAAACCTCACCGTTGTTCAGTACATCTGGCACGGAGGAAAATATGTCATCTGGCGATTTAGATAGCACCCCCAATAACGTTCTCTTACTTGAAGATGACAGTAGTGATCGCTTAGCTGTCCGCTTGCATCTTGAGTTGATGGGTTTTGTTGTCTATGACACTCCTTCGACTATCGAAGTTCGCGAGATCTTTCAGCAACACGATTACAGCCTCGTGATCATTCACTTAGGACACGCTCCACTACAGGCCCTTGAGATATGTCGTTGGGTCAGAGCAGCATCGACTGTGCCCATCATCATGCTCACCAGTCGCAATGAGATTGTTGATGAAGAGATGGCTATGAACGCAGGCGCAGATGATTATGTGAGTAAGCCGATCGTGAGCAAAATCCTTACTTCCCGCATTGTTCAGCAATTAAAGCGTGGCCAGACCCAACGCGCTCCCCGAGCCAACATCCTTACCTGGGGCACTCTCCAAATGGATCTCTCGCAGCATTCCTTTAGCATTAACGAGAAGCACGTTGATTTGACCAACACTGAGTACCAATTTTTGCAGCTGCTAATGGAGAACCCGCAGCGCATTTACTCACGCAATCAGATCCTTGAAGCGATCGGCGTGATGAAAAGTATTGGTACCGACCACATCGTTGATAGTCATGCATCCCGGATCCGTCAGAAGATTCGAGCAAATGGTGGACCTGAGGTGATTGCCGTTGTCCGAAGCGTCGGATTCAGATTGGCTGAGAATCCAAATCACGTAGAATAAAAAAACCCCGTCCAATGGACGGGGTTTTTTACTATAACGATTAACGTACTTCGAGATCATCCAAACGAACTGCTTCGCCTGAACCTTGTGTCTCGAATGGTGTGAAGTCATACTCGTCATAAGCAGCATAAACCGCTGCCTTTGCCTCTTCTGTTGGTTCAACTCGAACGTTGCGATAACGAGCAAGTCCTGTACCAGCAGGAATGAGTTTTCCGATGATGACGTTCTCTTTAAGTCCAAGAAGTGGATCGCTCTTCTCAGAGAGTGCAGCATCTGTAAGGACCTTGGTGGTCTCTTGGAATGATGCAGCCGATAGCCATGATTCAGTTGCAAGTGATGCTTTGGTGATACCCATAAGTTCTGGGCGACCTGATGCAGCCTTGCCACCGCTGGTGACTACGCGACGGTTCTCTGATTCGAAGTATCCGCGCTCTACGAGAGCACCTGGAAGGATCTCGGTATCGCCTGGCTCAAGCACAGTAATGCGCTTCAACATCTGGCGAACGATGATCTCAATGTGCTTATCGTGGATCGATACACCCTGCGAGCGGTATACCTCTTGGATCTCGTTGACCAAGTGAACCTGGGTCTGGCGAGGTCCGAGGATACGCAATACCTGCTTTGGATCGATCGCTCCAACAACGAGCTTCTGACCAACAGTTACGCGAGCGCCATCTTCGACGAGGAGCTTCTGACGACGAGTGATTGGGTATGCGACTGGTTCTCCGCCATCTTCTGGGGTGACGACAATCTTCTTACCCTTGGCATCTTCGATGAAGCTGATAACGCCAGCTGCTTCTGCGATTGGCGCAACACCCTTAGGGGTACGTGCCTCGAAGAGCTCGACGATACGTGGAAGACCGTGCGTGATGTCATCTCCAGCCACACCACCGGTGTGGAAGGTACGCATTGTGAGCTGTGTTCCAGGCTCACCGATTGACTGCGCTGCGATGATTCCAACTGCTTCGCCGACATCGACAAGCTTGCCTGATGCCATTGAGCGGCCGTAACACATTGCACACTGGCCGACCTTTGAATCACATGTAAGTACTGAGCGAATCTTCACTTCAGCAACACCAGCTGCAACCAAGAGGTCGATATTGGCATCGCCAAGATCTGTTCCTGCTGGGAGTACAACCTTGCCATTTGATTCAACATCTTCAGCCAAGTTACGGCCAAAGAGCGCTGTCTCAACATGCTCATCGCGAACGAGTTCGCCCTGGGCATTTGTGGCTGCGATCTTGAGTGTAAGTCCGCGATCTGTACCGCAATCTTCTTCACGGATGATGACATCTTGTGCAACGTCGCAGAGACGACGGGTCAAGTAACCCGAGTCAGCGGTACGAAGCGCTGTATCAGCGAGACCCTTACGGGCACCGTGCGTTGAAATGAAGTACTCAAGTACTGAGAGGCCTTCACGGAAGTTCGACTTAATTGGGCGAGGAATAATTTCACCCTTTGGGTTCGCTACCAGTCCGCGCATACCTGCGATCTGACGGATCTGCATCATGTTTCCACGTGCACCGGAGAAGACCATCATCCAAACAGGATTGGTCTTAGGGAAGTTCTCTTCCATCTCCTTACCGACTTCAGCAGTTGCCTGTGTCCAGATCTCGATCAATTCCTGACGACGCTCGTCATCAGTGATCAGACCCTTCTCATACTGTGACTGAACCTTTGCAGCCTTATCTTCGTAGCCTGCGAGGATCTGTGGCTTACGTGCAGGTGTAACAACATCTTCAAGACCGATGGTGATACCTGCGCGAGTAGCCCAGTAGAAACCAAGTGACTTAAGGGCGTCGAGTGTCTGTGCAACAACGACCTTTGGGCACTTTTCAGCGAGTGAGTTCACAAGCTTTCCGAGTTCCTTCTTGGTGACGTCGTAGTCGACGAAATCGATCTCTGCTGGAAGGACCTCATTGAAGAGGGCGCGTCCGAGAGTTGATTCAAGGACTGATCCTGCTCCGGTGCGAATCTTGATCTTCGCCTGGAGTGAGAGGGTGCCTTGTTCGAATGCCATAAGTGCTTCAGCGACAGAACCGAATGCACGACCTTCGCCAACTTGGTTAGGACGGAGCGAGGTCAAGAAGTAGAGACCAAGGACCATATCCTGAGTTGGAGATGTGATCGGACGACCCGATGCAGGCGAGAGGATGTTGTTGCTCGAAAGCATAAGAACACGAGCTTCTGCTTGTGCTTCTGCTGAAAGAGGCAAGTGAACAGCCATCTGGTCACCGTCGAAGTCAGCGTTAAACGCTGTACATACGAGTGGGTGGATCTGAATAGCCTTACCTTCAACCAACTGTGGTTCGAAGGCCTGGATACCCA
>CAJBLC010000162.1 GCA_903953805.1 uncultured Actinomycetes bacterium
TCAACTGATTCGTGCGCTGACAGTTCGCGCAACAGAAGTGATTGGCGCTGCTCCTGAGATCAAATATTCGCAGAGCTTTGCCGATGCGATGAATGATGATTTGGCTGTACCTGCTGCACTCGCTTCGCTCTCGGAAGCAGTGCGCCTCGGCAATATCGCACTTACTGCAGGGGATAACGCAGCACTTGCTGGGTATGCCGCTGAAGTACGTGGTGCGCTCTCGATCTTGGGCTGCGACCCATCTGATGAGGCATTCAATAAGGGCGGTGCAGCGAGCACTGATGCCCTTGATGGCCTCATTCAATTAGCACTTGATCAACGTAATGCAGCGCGTGCTCGTAAAGATTTTGCAGCAGCTGATGCAATTCGTGATCAGATCCTTCATTTGGGAATCCTCATTGAAGACACACCACAAGGAACACGTTGGAGTATTCAATGACCCGTCCAGGACGCAAGCGCCGCGAGGCAGCAGCAGCACCAGCTAGGGCACCGCGCCGTGAAGAGTCACGACGCCCAGATTCACGTCGTGAGGCAAAGCCAACTGGTGATGCAGTAGCAGGTAAGAACTCGGTCGTTGAAGCGCTGCGCGCGAAGATTCCTGCAAAGGAGCTCTTGATCGCAGAGCGCACCGAAGTCGATGAGAAGATCGCTGAATCTTTGCGTCTTGCTAAGAATCAAAACTTGGCGGTGAAAGAAGTTCCACGGGCAACTATCGATGGCGTTACTGGAACAACGACTCACCAGGGCATCGCTCTCGTTATCAAGCCATTCAATTACACAGACTTCGACCAGATGCTCGCTAACTCCAAAAAGGAAGATGGCCCAGGGCTCATCATTGGAATGGATGGCGTTACTGATCCACATAATCTCGGTGCGATTGTTCGAAGTGCTGCTGCATTTGGTGCTGATGGTGTTGTTATCCCAGAGCGACGTAATGCATCGATGACGGGATCAGCATGGAAGGCATCCGCAGGTGCTGCTGCCCGTATGCCAATCTCACAAGTCACAAACTTGGTTCGTTCGATCGAAGATGCAAAGAAGGCTGGCTACTTTGTCGTTGGTCTTGCCGCCGATGGCGATGAAGAGCTGCCTAACTTCTCACTCGCTGAGGAATCTGTCTATGTCATCGTTGGGTCAGAAGGTAAGGGTCTCTCACGGTTAGCTCGCGAGAAGTGCGATCTCGTTCTCTCGATTCCCATGAACTCTGAGGTCGAATCCCTCAATGCATCGGTTGCCACCGCAATTGTTATGCATTGGATTGCTGCCAAGCGGGCAAAGTAGGCTTTCCAACCTCCTCGTTTCCTCACTGATTACCTTTTGTTCACTTTCATAGGGGAAACTACGCACATGCCCCATTCGATCTCGGAGAACCCGCGTGAGCGCCTGATCGATCGTGAGCTCTCATGGCTCGCCTTCAACCAGCGCGTTCTCGAATTGGCTGAAGATGAATCAACACCACTCTTAGAGCGGTGCCGCTTCCTTGCGATCTTCTCATCGAATCTCGATGACTTCTACATGATTCGAGTGGCATCACTGAAGCGCAAACTTGAAGCCGGAATTACCAAGACAAATACCGCAGGATTTAATCCACGTCAGTTGATGACCGAACTTTCACAGAAGACTCAAGAGCTCATCCAGCGTCAATCCCGTTGCTTCCATGAATCTGTGTTGCCTGCCCTTGCTGGACACGGCATCGAGTTAACGAAATGGGAGGCGCTCTCGCAGAGCGAGCAGGATTACGTCAATGGCATCTTCCACGCGAAGATCTTCCCAGTGCTCACGCCACTTGCGGTCGATCCATCGCACCCATTCCCATATATCTCTGGGCTCTCACTCAACCTGGCAGTTGTCGTTGGCCAACAAGATTCAGAGACTGAACTCTTTGCGCGTGTAAAGGTGCCATCAAACTTGCCACGCTTTATTGCAACAGAGAAGGGCGTATCACGACGCTTCATTCCTCTCGAGCAAGTGATTATTGCGAACCTGCATGAGCTCTTCCCAGGAATGGATATCAAGAGCTATTACACATTCCGCCTTACACGTAATGCTGACCTTGCCCTTGAAGAGGAAGAGTCTGATGACCTCCTTGCCACGATGGAGCAAGAACTGCTTCGCCGTAAGTTTGGTCCGCCAGTTCGCCTTGAAGTGAACCCAGATATTGATACCGAACTTCTTGGCACCTTGATGGAAGAGCTCGATATTAAAGAGCAAGATATTTCACGTGTCCCAGAACCTCTCGATCTGACCGGGCTCCACCTCATTGCTGATATTGATCTACCGGATCTCAAGTTCCCGGGCTTCCAGAACCAGACTCCACCAGCGCTTCGCGATATTGATTCTGAAGATTATGACGAGTTCTTCAGCGCAATCCGCCGCAGCGAAGTCCTTCTGCACCACCCATATGAGTCATTTACCTCATCAGTTGTTCGCTTCCTTGAGAGCGCGGCTCGCGACCCACATGTATTAGCGATTAAGCAGACTCTCTACCGCACATCAGGTGACTCACCGATTATGGCGGCGCTGATTGAGGCGGCAGAGGCTGGCAAGCAGGTATTGGCCGTTGTTGAAATCCGTGCCCGATTCGATGAGCAAGCGAACGTTCGCTGGGCTCGCAAACTCGAAGATGCTGGCGTCCACGTCGTCTACGGACTTGTCGGGTTTAAGACCCACGCGAAACTCTCACTTGTCGTTCGCCAAGAGACAACTGGTATTCGCCGATACGTGCACGTTGGCACTGGTAACTACAATCCTAAGACTGCTCGCATGTATGAAGACTTTGGTCTGCTCTCATCAGATCCGCAGCTCGGTGATGACGTCAATAAACTTTTCAACCAGCTCTCAGGCTTTGCCCCACAGACATCATTTGAACGTCTGCTCGTTGCGCCACGCACGATTGATACCGGACTCATGTCTCGGATCGATCGTGAGATCGAGAACCACAAGGCTGGCAAGCCTGCCGGCATCCGCTTCAAACTCAACTCTGTTCTTGATGAGCAATTTATTGAGGCCTTCTATCGCGCTAGCCAAGCGGGCGTGAAGGTTGAACTTATTGTTCGAGGCATCTGCGCAATTCGTGCTGGAGTTCCGGGCCTTTCAGATAACGTCACAGCGACATCTGTTCTCGGTCGATTCCTCGAGCACTCTCGTATCTTCCACTTCGTTAATGGCGGAGATGATGAACTCTGGATCGGATCTGCAGATTTGATGGACCGTAACTTGCGCCGCCGAGTCGAGTCTCTCGTGAAAATCACTCAATCTGATCATAAGCGTCACTTACTTCGCGCTATTGATGGCTACCTCTCAGAGCGCACATCGAGTTGGAAGATGAATGCTGATGGCACCTGGACCCGCTACACAATGAGCCCATCAGGTGAGCACCTCCAAGATTTCCATCAAGCATCTATCGATTGGTATCGGGCCCGCGGTTGAATACAGTGATTAACGCTGCTGGTGCAGTTATCTGGCGTAAGAAGAAGAAAGAAGTCCAGATCGCGCTCGTGCACCGCCCACGTTATGACGATTGGTCGCTCCCAAAGGGTAAACAAGATTCGGGCGAGGCTCTCATCTCATGCGCGTATCGTGAAGTGATTGAGGAGACGAATCTCAAGGTCACCTTCGGTCCTTATATCGGCGATACCGAGTATTTCGTTGCCGATGGTTTAAAGAAGGTTTATTACTGGTCGGCTCGTGTGGCTGACGATTCACCAGAGTTCCATCCCAATGAAGAGTGCGACCTACTTGAGTGGTTCACTATCGAAGATGCGATCGAGAAGGCGACTCGAGATTCAGATCGCGAGATCATCGAGGCGTTCCTCAATATTCCTTACGACTCTTACCCACTAATCATGCTCCGCCATGCCAAGGCACTCGCCCGTGAAGAGTGGCAGGGTGAAGATGAAGACCGTCCGCTCGAACAACTCGGTCAGCAGCAAGCTCGTCGAATGCTCTCGTTGTATCAGGTCTATGGCCTCACGCAGATTCATACATCTGATGCTGTCCGTTGCCACGATACGGTCGAGCAGATGGCGAAGGCCCTTGATGTTCCTCTTACAATCACAAATAAGGTGAGTGAGTACACCTGGAAGAAGAATAAAGAGAAGGCGATTGATTACGCCAAGGAGATCATCAAAGAGAATGAGCCGATCGTTCTCTGCAGCCATAATCCAGTCTTGCCACGCATGATGGAGAAGCTGACAAAAAAGATTGATTTTGACTATCCATCGAACAAGTTAGAACCGGGCGAAGCCTGGATCTTGCACCACGATAAGAAAGATGTGCTGCAGATCGATCGCTTGGATGCGCCAGTTAAGCCTGCTTAACGCTTACTTTTCAGTCCAGTCCATCCACTTTAAAACTACGCCTTCGCGCAGCGCCCATGGGCAGATCTCGAGTTCGCGCAGATCGAGATTACGCATCACAGATTCAGTGACATAAGCGCCAGCCACAATTTGGCGGGCACGGTTAGCTGATACTCCGGGTAGGCGAGTGCGCTCTTCTAAAGTCATATCACCCAAGCGGTTACAGATCTTGCGGATCGCATCGATCTTGATGTTCTTACCGTTGCCATCGAACCAATCACCGCAGAGTCGGGCGAGAGTACGTAGGGTCTTTGATGTTGCGATTGCGCGATCGGTATCTTGATGGTGAACAAGCGCCGGCAAGATTGAATCGAGTTGTTCTTCAATGTGGTCACGCAAATTATTGATCGACTTATTTGAGTAGGGATCACCAGAGAGATGGTTCTGGGTAAGTCGTGCTGCGCCGAGTGGCAACGAGACTGCGACTTCTGGGGCCTCATCAGTTCCGACTGCGATCTCAAGTGAGCCTCCGCCGATATCGATGACGAGTAGTCGGCCACTTGACCAACCGAACCAACGACGAGCAGCAAGGAAGGTGAGCTTCGCTTCTTCTTCGCCACTCAAAACTTGGAGATCGATATCCAACTCTTTATTGATCGTCTTGAGGATCGCATCACCATTGGCAGATTCGCGAAGTGCAGATGTTGCGAAAGGCAAGAACTCTTCGACCTTGACCGACTTGGCATGGTCGAGGGCTCGGCCTACTGCGCCGCGAAGGGCATCGATTCCTGCACCAGAGATGGTGTTATCGACTTGGAGAAATTCAGTGAGGCGAAGCTCTTCTTTGTAGTTGTAGGTGGGGTTAGGGCGGGCTCCCGGGTGGGTATCGACGACCTGGAGGTGGACGGTATTTGATCCGACATCGAGCACCCCTAAACGCATAGAGCGAATATAACCACGATTTCGCGTTAGGAATTGCTCATGCCATAATTACGCCTCTTAGCTAGTCCAGCTGGTTTCAGATGGCCTGACTGAGGGAACGCCTCCCTAGCTCAGTGGTAGAGCAGCCGCCTTGTAAGCGGCAGGTCGTCAGTTCAATCCTGACGGGGGGCTCCAGTATTACTCTAAAAACCCAAAGAGATCACGGGTAAAACCATTCTGAAACTTTCCAGATGGATCCACTCTCTTCACATATCCAACGAAGTCATCGAACTTTGGCACAACAGTTCTGAAGTGGTCGCTCTTCACATTAAAGAGCTTGCCGGTATGGGCGCGGAACTCAAATGGCGCTAACGCTGCTTCGATAAGAGCGACCAAGGCCGGCACACCTGCATCGTTCTTCCAGGTGCAGTGAAGTGCCACTGTCTCGCGGCCATAGGCCGGGCTTAACCAATGATCATCTGCTGCCATCGATCGAACCTCAGTAACCAAGAGCAAATCTCCAAAGTTGTGGGAGATCGATTCCATGGCGGCAAAGGCCTTCGATGCGTTCTTGGAGTCCACGAAGAACTCACTCTGTAATTCATTGCCAGCACTTGGGGTGGCATCGATTCGAAAGTGCGGCAACCGCAGATGCCATGGCCCCGGCACCGCAAATTGCTCAGTGCAAGCATCTGGATCAACCCCAAAGATCGGGTGGGCCTTCTCAGTTCGCGCCTTCGCCCCGAAAACTTCAGCAGGTGGAAGGGTCTTGGATTTCACCCAGAGATCGCCAGCCCCATCGTTGCCCCACGTCGTGAAGAAACTGACGCTATAGGCGCTGGAGAGGATCTCAATGATGTTCGCCCCAAAGGTGGCCCGGGGGAGCTGGCCATAGACACTCTGCATGATCTCAAAGGTCGGTTCGATATCAAGAGTAAATGAGAGCGCTATTCCAGCAAGCCCAGCACTAACAATTGCGGCAAAGAACTCGTCATCGACCCCACGGGTCAATCTGCGAATTTCACCATCTGGTCCCATCAGATCAACTGCTCTAATAGCAGTATGTAACGGGCCATTTTTGATGCCCGAGCCGTGAGTACCGGTTGCTACTGCACCAGCTATAGAGATGTGGGGAAGCGAAGCCAAATTATGAATTGCATAGCCATGGGCATGAAGATATTCAGCGATCTGCGCATAGTTCAGTCCCGCTCCTACGGTTGCTGTCTTTGCATCAGCATCGATCGATAAGAAATCTGGCATCTGATCAAGTACAACAGCGACTTCTTGAGTATCGGCAATCGTGTTAAAACAGTGTGCGCTGCCGCGGACTCGGACGCGATCGTTACCGCGGACAATCTCCTGGAGTTCCTGGATAGATCGGGGGTGGAGTGTCAGCCGATCCTGGAAAGTAATATTCGTCGCCCAATTTGTGATCGCCATAATGGTTGAGCCTATCCACATCATTATTTGAATTGGATATTTAACCCCTATACCTCACCCCTAAATTTTCACGCATTCCTGAATGCCCAATTAATACCTTTTAGACTTATCTATTAGGCAAAACCAAGGGGTGATTGTGAGTTTTCGCATGGGTCGGGTGAATCACCCCACGCTCACGCCTGCGCGAACCAGTAAGGTCGCTCAGCGAGTGGTCTATGTCCTACTTGCCTCGTTCCTATCCTTCATCATCCCGGCAGTGGTCGCTCCACAAATGGCTCATGCCGCATCGGCTGCCCCAATATGTGCAGCAGGAGTTGGCCAAGGTGGAGCAGGTACTTCTAACTACCTCACAACAGATGCTGGTAATGGTTGTGTCATCATCAAATATGTCTCAGGTGGTTCAACCTTTTACGAAAATTTTAATTACACAGGTGTAGATCAAAGTTGGACAGTTCCAACTGGTGTCACAAGTGCCACCTTTTATTTGATTGGCGCAGGTGGTGGTGGAGGAATTTATGCCGGAGGTGGTGGTGGCTACGCATCAGGTTCTTACTCCTTAACATCAGGACAAGTATTAAAGATCATTGTGGGCCAGGGCGGCGGCGGTGTTGCTGCAGCTGCGGTAACTGGTTACGTAGGCAAGTACACACCGTTGACTTATGGTGGTGGTGGACGCGGTGGCTCTTACGGTTCAGCTGGACCAAACTGGTATTCATCAGGCGGCGGACGATCAGCGGTTCGCCTACCGTCGGCTTCAACGGACCTTGTCACTGCAGGTGGTGGTGGCGGCGGTTCATACTCACAATGTGGATTCGGCGGTGGCGGTGAAAGTGGATTGCCAGCAACGAAATCTGTTAATTCTGGAACCGGTGGAACACAAACAGCTGGCGGTACTGGTGGCCCCTCAATAAATGGATACCCCGGCACCAACGGAGCTGCGTATCTAGGTGGAGATTCAAAGGATGAAGGCGGCGGTGGTGGTGGTGGCTACTTCGGCGGCGGTGGCGGTGGTGACAACTACGGTGGCGGCGGTGGCTCGAGCTATATCGCGCTGTTAACTGGCGGGCTCACAAATGCCGGTGGAAATTGCGGTGCTGCTGGGCTGACCACTGGGCTCTCTTATGTCGTTACTTACAACCCCAACAACGCTACAAGCGGTTCGGCCCCAGGCAACACTACGGTTGCGCTAGCCGGTCAAACTCTCACTCTTGCGACAAATTCTGGCACTCTTGCTCGCACTGGTTACACATTTGCAGGATGGAATACCCAAGCAGATGGCAGCGGCACAAACTATGCAGTGAGTGCAACCACTTTCCCGATCAGTGGTGATGTCACTCTCTATGCCCAATGGAATTCTGTTATTACTTATAGCGCCAATGGCGCAACATCAGGGACTGTTCCCGCAACGGAAACGATCATTGGAAATGCAACTGCAACCCTTGCTGGAAATACTGGAACTCTCGCGATCAATAACGGAGTGCTCCTAGGTTGGAACACCAATGCAAATGGAACTGGTTCAAGTTTCGCACTCGGCCAAACAAGTTACGCTGCAACTGGAAACCTCACCTTGTATGCGATGTGGGGCCCCAAGGCCTGTACACCAAATGCTGGTTATTCAAACTGTGCAGTCTTTCCAAAAGATAAGCAAAATCTTTCTTACACCCTTCCAACAAATGTTCCGGTGGGAACAATTCTCCAAGTTGAAGTATGGGGTGCTGGCGGTGGCGTAAATGGCGGCGGCGCAGTTGGCGGTGGTGCTGGAGGTTATTCCAAGGTCTCTATCCCAGTACAAGCTGTCGGAGAGACATTTACCGTTGTTACAGGCCAAGCTGGTGCACGTAGTGATTTCGTTGGGACATATGGCGGTGGTGGTGCTGCTGGTGGTGCTAGTTCACTTTATCCGGGTGGTTCCGGTGGTGGAATGTCTGGGTTATTTTCGGGAGACGATCTCACTAAACCTCTGGTGATCTCAGGCGGAGGTGGTGGTGCATCACAAGGAAACGGCGCAACAGCAGGTTCAGGCGGAGGTGGTGGTGCTGGCCACGCTGGAAATGCACGAGGAACTGTTTTAGATACAGCTATTAGTGGATCCCCTGGAACAACATCGGCAGGTGGCGCAGCGGCTTCAAACCTAAGTCCATGTGATGGCGTTGACGCTACGGCTGGTTCGAAATATCAAGGCGGGCGTGGAGCCGGTTCCGCTTCGGGAACAGAGGCGGGTGGTGGCGGCGGTGGCGGTTACTACGGCGGCGGTGGCGGTCGTTGTCAGGTTACAAGCGGGCCAGTTCAAAATGGCGGCGGTGGCGGTGGATCGGGATACTTTGATCCAACGCGCGTAACTGTTGTTACGGTTGAAGACGGTAGCAATTCAATTGCAGGCCAAGCCTCAACCGGTGGAACTACAAGCACACAGTATGTGACTGGCATTGGCCTTGGTGGTGGCATTAACAATTCTGGCGCAGCTGGTGATGGACTCGTTGTCATTCAATGGAATACAGCAACGTATACGGTGACATTTGATAAGGGAACAGGTAGCGCCGTTACAGCAACTCCTGTAACTCAAAGCGTGCCGGGGGCGAATGTAACTATTGCTGGATCTGGTTCTGCAACAAAAACTGGTTACACACTTTCAAGTTGGAATACTGCGGCTGCATTAAATGGAACCACAGTTGCATTGGGATCGAGTTACTTCCCAACGGCAAACACTACGCTCTATGCGGTTTACACAGCGAATAATTACAACATTACCTTTGACTCAAATTCTGCTACTGGCACTGCGGCAACCGGAACTATGGCGCAAGAAGCAATTGTTGCTGGTACAGCAAAAGCATTAACAGGCAATGCTTTTGCGCGGACTGGATATGTATTCAATGGTTGGAATACATCTGCTGATGGCTCGGGAACTTCCTATGTTGATCTTGCAAGTGTGACGCTATACGGAAACACAACGCTATACGCCCAATGGCTTGTAA
>CAJBLC010000163.1 GCA_903953805.1 uncultured Actinomycetes bacterium
CGTAAAGAGATTGCCTGGCGTGAGTTCTATGGCGATGTCCTTCACCATAATCCACATACTGTTGATGATTACTACGCCCCACAATTTAAGGCGATGCGATACGACGAACCGGGCGATAAGTTCAAGGCTTGGTGTGAAGGAAAGACTGGCTACCCATTTGTTGATGCTGCAATGCGACAGTTGGTTGAAGAAGGCTGGATGCACAATCGCACACGAATGGTCGTTGCCTCGTTCTTAGTGAAAGATCTCCACTTGGAATGGCAACTTGGCGCTGACTTCTTTAAAGAACATCTCGTTGATTATGACGTCGCATCTAACTCTCATGGCTGGCAGTGGACTGCTGGTACCGGAACGGATGCATCACCGTATTACCGCGTCTTCAATCCGATTGAACAAGGTAAGCGCTTCGACGAGAATGGCGATTACATTCGGAAGTATGTTCCGGAACTTGCCCACCTCCAGGCACCTGATATCCATGAACCGTGGAGTGTCTTAGATGGATACCTCAATGACTATCCAACTCAAATTGTTGATCATGCGAAAGAGAGAGTTGAATCCCTTGGACGTCTTGAAGAGATTAAGGCGCTAAAACCGGAGAAGCCCACGAAGCCCTAGCTCTCTGCAGTAGCGATACCGGTTCCACTTCGTTTCGCCTCATACATCGCAATATCAGCTCGTTTTAGGAGATCGCCCTTGCCATCACTTACTACGCGACCAATACTCACTCCAACGCTGATGCTCTCTCCAGCCAGGGCGAATGGATAACTGAGGCAAGCGCGAAGTGCTTGTGCTACTTCAATTCCAGCAGGTTCCTCGCCATAGATGATGACCCCGAATTCATCACCACCAAGGCGTGCAAGAAGAACACCGTTTGGAAGTGAGCGAGTAAAACGCACCGCAATCTGTTTGAGCAATTGATCCCCAACATCGTGGCCCAAAGTGTCATTAACCCTTTTAAAGCCATCGAGATCTAACAGCAGGAGCGTTCCATCTTTGCGAGCAAGGATCTCTAACTCTGCGAGGAATCGACGTCGATTGGCGAGTCCGGTTAACTCATCAGTCCTTGCTAATTCTCGGTCGGTATCTGCAAGTCGAGATTGACGAAGCGCAACAGACATACGGATAAATGCCAACATGATTGTGATGAGTGCCGGGATCAAAGCAAAAGTTGGAAAGTAATGAGGCTTCACTGCGGCAATTCCTAGAATGGTTGCACTGGCAATTAATGCGATTGTTGCTGCGATTGACGTTATGCGGTCTGAGAGTTCACCTTCACCACCTTTGTGCCAGAGTGATTCGGCGATAATCAGGAGCCCAAGTACCCAACCATCATCAAAGAGCGATGCGAATGCGTAGCCAGTCGTTGCTGATTTCCATAGGAAGTAGAGATCAGTCGCCGCGAAGATTCCAACTCCTACAAGCATGATGAAAGATCTCAGAGATTTCATTTGAAGGATGAGCGCAACGAGCGCGATAGCAAGCAGTATGCAATCTCCGATTGGATAGAGAATAGAGAGAAAGACGGCAAATGGTTCACCATTGATGTGAGTCATCGCCGGCGCAAGCAAGAGTGATGCAAGAACTGTTGAGACGCCAAGGGCAATGATGATGACATCTAAGAGTTCTAGCGCCCTCACCTTTCGCTTTGCAGAGAGCGCGCGGATCATTCCGAAAAGTAGGAATGGATAGAAGAGCGCATAGGCAATATCAGTGGAGCGCCCCCAGATATGGAAGCTCATAAAGGAATTCCACGAAGAGATGAGGGAGCCGCAGGCCCACAGTCCTAGGGCAAAACCTATGGAGAGCGTTGCCAGGTGATCATTGAAGAGGGGTGCATAAAAGGCTGAGAGGGCGGTGGAAAGAGCAACGAGATTAAAGAGAATGAGGTCTGAGAAGACCGTGGGAGCGGGAAAGACTAAGCGAACTCCCAGATGCAGGATGAGCATCCCCACTGCAACTAGGCGCAAGGTGAGATATCTTCGTGCGGTGCCGATCGCCACAGAGCGAGGGTAGACCCAGCAGAAGAGAGAGAAAAGATCCCATGGAAAAAGAGATTGGTCGCCGCGCACTCCTCTGTGGAGCAATTGCCCTGGCAGTTGGAGTTTCACCCAGCATCGCTGAAGCGGCAGTGCCTGCGGCAGGACTTACCCAGCGCAAAGATGGCAAGCTCGATATCGATCTCACAAAGAATCCTGCTCTGAAAAAGGTTGGTGGGGTAATCACGATCGATCTCAGCAATGGCTCTTCTGTCGCTGTTGTTCGTACTGCTCTCGGAGTTAAAGGTTTAACGGTTCTTAATCTAAGTTGCACACATAATGGCGTGACAGTGATGCAGAATGGCAATCAGTGGCTCTGTCCGGCTCACGGCTCACAATTCACCTTGGCCGGAAAAGTAAGTCAGGGCCCCGCTCGAACGGCACTCTTTAAGTACCCTTCGACCGCGACCCTGAAGACGCTTACTATCGGTTAG
>CAJBLC010000164.1 GCA_903953805.1 uncultured Actinomycetes bacterium
AGACTTCGCTTGAAATACTTGAAAAACGAAGAATTGCTCGAAAAAGTTCACCAGCAACTCTCAAAGAATCGGAGCGCCAGTGTCGGCATCAGGGTCACATACTCCTGAGAACCATTTCGGTGGATCATTTGGTCCCAATGAATGGCTCGTCGATGAGATGTACGAAAATTTTCTCCGCGATCCCAACTCAGTTGATGCCGCGTGGCACGAATTCTTCGCCGATTATGTGAAGCCTTCTGGCAATTCCAACTCGGGAAATAATGGCTCACCAATGCCAACGCTTCCACCTCTTGCCTCTGCGCCTAAGGGTGGAACTCCACCTCTTCCAAAATCTGCACAATCTCTTGCTACACAACCTGTTGCATCACCATCGAATCCAGTTAATACACCAGCCACCACAACGAGTCAGGCAACTATCTCCGTGAATACTCCAGTGAATCCGCCAGCCAATCCTCCAGTGAATCCGACTCCAGTAGCTACCCCATCTGCTGCACTCGATCCAGCGAAGGCGCCAGTTTCAACTCCCGCTGATCCAGTTGTGAAGCCGATTCCCACACTCGTAACACCAGGTGCAGCATCAGTAGAACCGATTCGCGGAGTTGCTGCACGTGTAGTGCAAAGCATGGAAGCTTCATTAGCAGTTCCAACTGCGACATCTGTTCGTGCCATCCCTGCAAAGTTGATGATCGATAATCGCACCGTTATTAATAACCACCTCAAGCGGGGACGTGGTGGCAAGGTTTCATTTACTCACATCATTGGTTATGCCATGGTGAAGGCGTTACGTCAGATGCCAGAGATGAATGCTTTCTATACCGAACTCGATGGAAAGCCAGCGATCGGCCGTCCAGAACATATCAACATCGGTATCGCTATCGACTTGGCAAAGCCAGATGGCTCACGCCAACTTCTCGTTCCATCGATCAAGGGTTGCGAGAGCCTTGATTTTGGTCAGTTCTGGGCATCTTATGAGGAGACCGTCCGCAAGGCTCGCACGGGCTCACTCACCGTTGAAGATTTTGCCGGCACAACAGTCTCACTCACAAACCCAGGAACTATCGGAACAGTTCACTCAGTGCCGCGCCTCGTTCAAGGACAAGGTCTCATTCTCGGTGTTGGAGCGATGGATTACCCAGCAGAGTTCCAGGGAGCTAATGAAGAGACGCTCTCAAACTTAGCGATTAGCAAGGTCATCACACTCACAAGCACCTATGACCACCGCATTATCCAAGGTGCACAATCTGGAGACTTCTTAAGTCGCTTACATGGCATTCTGCTCGGAGCCGATGGCTTCTACGACGAGATCTTTGCTGCACTTCGTATTCCATATGTACCTATTCGTTGGGTACAAGATATGCAGTTCTCGAAGGATGATCAGATCTCTAAGACTGCTCGTGTTCAGCAACTCATTGAGGCCTATCGTAAATCTGGCCACTTAATGGCAGATATCGATCCCCTTCGCTACGAGCAGCGCCAACACGTTGACCTCGATGTCGTGACACATGGACTCTCACTGTGGGATCTCGATCGCGAATTTGCAACCGGTGGATTCGGTGGCAAGCCATTTATGAAGTTACGTCGGATTCTCGGAATTCTCCGCGACTCATATTGCCGTCATATCGGTATTGAATATATGTATATTGAAAATCCAGAAGAGCGCCGCTGGATTCAAGAGCGCGTAGAAATTGGTGCACCTGTCACCGAGCGCGACGAACAACTTCGCATCCTTCGCAAGCTCAATAGCGCAGAGGCCTTTGAATCATTCCTCCAGACAAAGTATGTCGGCCAGAAGCGCTTCTCACTTGAAGGTGGCGAGTCCCTTATTCCAATGCTCGATGCGATCATCTCTGGCGCTGCCGAAGATTCACTCGATGAGGTCTGCATCGGTATGCCACACCGTGGTCGTCTCAACGTCCTTGCGAATATTGGTGGCAAGTCATACGGACAGATCTTCCAAGAGTTTGAGGGCCATTACGCCGATAATGAAGTTCATGGCACTGGCGATGTGAAGTACCACCTCGGCACCGAGGGAACTTTTACTGCCCCATCTGGCGCCACTACTAAGGTCTACTTGGCAGCGAATCCTTCACATTTGGAAGCTGTAAACCCAGTACTCGAAGGCATCGTTCGCGCAAAGCAAGATGTAAAGAACATTAAAGGCGAGTACGCCACTCTCCCAATTTTGGTTCACGGTGACGCGGCCTTTGCTGGTCAAGGTATCGTCTCTGAAGTTCTGAGCATGTCCCAACTCTCTGGCTATCGCACCGGTGGAACTATCCATATTGTTGTGAATAATCAGATCGGCTTCACAACATCGCCATGGGCGGCTCGCTCATCGACATACAGCACAGATATTGCCAAGATGATTCAGGCACCGGTCTTCCACGTCAATGGTGATGACCCAGAGTCTGTCGTTCGTGTATCAAAGTTGGCTTACGACTATCGCAAGGCATTTAATAAAGATGTCATCATAGATCTCGTCTGCTACCGCCGTCGTGGCCATAATGAAGGTGATGAGCCAAGCTACACACAGCCAATGATGTACAAGCTCATCGAAGCTAAGCGCAGCACTCGTAAGCTCTACACCGAGGCGCTCATCGGCCGTGGTGATATCACCGTTGACGAGGCTGAAGAAGTATTGCGCGATTATCAGACTCAGTTAGAAGCAGTCTTTAACTCTGTCCACAATGTTGAACCAGATCATTCAGATAATTTTGTCATCCCAGAGGCAGCGGAGCCAGCGACGGTTAATACTGCAGTTGATGAAGCAACACTTCGTAAGATTGCAGCTACCCAAGTTGCGACACCTGAAGGTGTCACTGTCCACCCACGCCTAGCACCTCAACTTGCCAAACGCACCGAGATGCTGGATGAAGGTACGGTCGACTGGGCTACCGGCGAGATGTTTGCAATGGGATCACTCTTGCTAGAAGGTCATCCAGTTCGTCTTGCAGGTCAAGATGTCGGTCGCGGCACCTTCTCGCAACGCCATGCGATCGTGCTCAATCAGAACGATGGGTCATTCTGGACCCCGCTACGCGAACTCGTTCGTGATACCGATAATCAATTCTTCGTCTTCAACTCACTCCTCTCTGAATATGCAGCGATGGGCTTTGAGTATGGCTACTCCGTTGTTCGCGATGATGCGCTCGTAATGTGGGAGGCGCAGTTTGGTGACTTTGCCAATGGTGCGCAGACCATCATCGATGAGTTCATCTCATCTGCACTTCAGAAGTGGGGCGAGCGCTCATCTGTCGTCCTCCTCTTGCCTCACGGTTATGAAGGCCAAGGACCAGATCACTCATCTGCTCGTATCGAGCGTTACCTCGCACTCTGTGCCGAGCAGAATATGACAGTTGCTCAACCATCGAGCCCTGCGAATTACTTCCACTTGCTACGTTGGCATGCGAAGAATCCTGCACGTCGCCCACTCATCGTCTTTGAACCAAAGTCGATGCTTCGTTTGAAGGCCGCTGGGTCGGGGCTCGCAGATTTCACCACTGGGCACTTCCAGAAAGTGATCTCTGATCCAACTGTTCAGAACGCCTCACGCGTTATCTTTACATCGGGTAAGGTCTATTGGGATCTCGTTGCAGAGCGCGCAAAGCGTGGTGAGAACTCCACTGCGATCATTCGTGTTGAACAGCTCTATCCACTCCCAGTTGCTGAGATCGTTGCAGAGGCTGCCAAGCACCCAAACGCGAATCTTCTCTGGGTTCAAGATGAGCCAGCGAACCAAGGTCCATGGCCATTCGTTGCACTCAATACTCAAGAGGCGCTTAGTGGAAGAACACTGCGCAGAGTCTCTCGTCGTGCAACAGCATCACCTGCTACAGGTAGCCATCATCTCCATGAAGAGGAGCAGAAGGCGCTCCTCGAGGAGGCATTTACTCGGTAGAGCTCGTTCGGCCTCTCCTGCGATGTGACCTCCGTTGATGTGGTGCTCTTCGATATCGAGTGAGATAAATACCGACGATCTCCTGTGGCGAGATCGTGAGGTAGTGGCGAGAATCTGTTGAGCTCTCTGGATTATCGCCCTCTACCCAGAGGCCAGTATCGAGAACTTTGATAAGGCGTTTTACCGTGAGTAGCCCAGGCTCTGCCGA
>CAJBLC010000165.1 GCA_903953805.1 uncultured Actinomycetes bacterium
AACCTTTGCTGCTGCCTCGTTGTACTTCTTACTGCGCTTCATTTCTTCCTCTTTCTGTAGGGGTTGTGGTTAACGGAGCAGCGCGCTCCTCCCACGGGGTGTTACTTCTCTTGATTAACCGACGGTGATACCCATTGAACGAGCAGTACCGGCGATGATCAAGCTTGCTGCCTCGAGATCATTTGCATTGAGGTCAGGCATCTTGATCTTTGCGATCTCTTCAACCTGAGCCTTGCTGATATTAGCAACCTTGTTCTTGTGAGGGATCGCTGATCCCTTTTCGATTCCAGCAGCCTTCAAGATAAGACGTGATGCTGGTGGAGTCTTGGTGACAAATGTAAATGAGCGATCTTCGTAGACAGTGATCTCTACTGGAATGATCTGACCCTTTTGGCTTTCAGTCTCAGCGTTGTATGCCTTGACGAAGTCCATGATGTTGACACCATGCTGACCAAGGGCAGGACCTACCGGTGGAGCAGGTGTTGCTGCGCCAGCCTGGATCTGCAACTTGATGAGAGCTGTGATCTTCTTCTTTGGTGCCATTGTGGTTCTCCTAGATCTTCTGTACTTGGTTAAATGAAAGTTCGACTGGGGTCTCGCGGCCAAAGATAGATACGAGAACCTTAAGTTTTGCCTGCTCTGGCATGATTTCGGAGATCGATGCTGGCAAGGTTGCAAATGGGCCATCCATCACAGTGACAGATTCGCCAATTTCGAAGTCGACAAGCTTGATATCGATCTTGTCGGACTTCTTCACAGGGCGTGGAGCCAAGATGTGCTCAACTTCTGCAAGTGTGAGTGGTGATGGGTGGTGAGCATTGCCCACGAAGCCAGTAACACCAGGGGTATTACGGATACATGACCATGACTCATCTGTGAGATCCATACGGACTAAGACATAACCTGGGAAGACATTGCGCTTGATCTGCTTACGCTGTCCATTCTTAATTTCAGTAACTTCTTCTTCAGGGACTTCTACCTGGAAGATGTAATCCTCCATGTTGAGCGCCTGGATGCGGTTGGCAAGGTTGCCCTTTACCTTCTTCTCGTAACCGGCATATGAGTGAACGACATACCAATCACCAGTTGCGGTTGCGAGTGCGCGACGGAACTCTGCATTCTCATCATCTTCTTCAAGCTCTGCCTCTTCTTGCGCAACTTCTTCATCGATTGCAGTTACTGCATCGAGTGAGCCAGCAGCTTCATCAGCAATTACTTCCTCGACAATTGCTTCCGGTGCCTGTGAAGAATCGGCAGCGAGCGCAGCCTCGAAGGCATCGACTGCAGGTGTTGCTGCAGGCACGACTTCTTCAACGACTTCGCTGCTAAATGTTGGATTCTCAATGCTCATAGCTATCCGCCTTAACCAAATACCAAGAAGATGACCTTCGTCAGCACCAAATCAAGGAGCGAGACGACGGCGATAATGAATGCAACGAAGACGAGAACTACAGCGGTATATGTGGTCAACTGATTGCGCGTTGGCCAAACAACCTTTGTGAGCTCAGAGATAACCTGGCGATAGAAAAGCCCAATGCGACCGAAGATCCCAAGGGATTGTCGGTCTGGAAGAACTTCGTCAGCCATTACTTACCTCTCTTATTGCTTCCTATTGCTACTTGTTGCTACTTAGCACTTCTTCTTAACATTTCTGTCTCGCTGTTAGGCGCTACAGAACTTGCAGGGCAGGAGGGACTCGAACCCCCAACCGGCCGCTTTGGAGACGGCAACTCTAGCCAATTGAGCTACTGCCCTTCGGGCGTCACTTAGGCATGAGTCATCATGACCTTTTGCAAGCGCCAGACCGAGCAGTCTAGAGGGGCACTGCGATTACACCAAACTCGTTTCCGAACCCTTGAGCGACCCGCTCCCAATCCCCTTTATTGATGGGACTGGCATACTTACGCTCATGAGCGAAAAACCACGCGTATCTGCACGAATTGCCGCCATTGCTGAGTCTGCGACCCTCGCGGTCGATGCCAAGGCGAAGGCCCTCAAGGCAGCTGGTCGACCAGTTATCGGATTCGGCGCTGGTGAGCCTGACTTTCCTACCCCGGCCTATATCGTCGATGCCGCGGTCGCAGCAGCTTCCGCTCCTGCAAATCACCGCTACACACCAACCCCTGGACTTCCAGAACTTCGTGAAGCGATCGTTGCCAAGACACTTCGCGATTCACATTACGCAATTACCGCTGACCAAGTACTTGTTACTAATGGTGGAAAGCAAGCGGTCTATCAATCTTTCGCATCAATCATCGACTCAGGTGATGAAGTCATTCTCCCTGCGCCATATTGGACGACATATCCTGAGTGCATCAAGCTTGCTGGCGGAACTGCAGTTGAAGTATTTGCTGATGAAACTCAGAACTATCTTGTAACAGTTGCTCAACTCGAAGCAGCTCGCACGCCAAAGACAAAGGCGCTTCTTTTCTGTTCACCATCTAACCCAACTGGTTCCGTTTACTCTGCAGAACAAGTGAAGGCAATCGGTGAGTGGGCGCTCGAGCACGGCATCTGGGTAATCGCTGACGAGATTTACGAACACCTCTTATATGACGGTGCCACTGCCCCATCACTTCCCGTTGTCGTTCCTGCAATGGCAGATCGCACCATTATTTTGAATGGCGTTGCCAAGACATATGCGATGACCGGTTGGCGCGTTGGTTGGATGATCGGACCAAAGGATGTCATCAAGGCTGCGACAAACCTTCAGTCACACCTTTCATCAAATGTGAACAACGTTGCCCAGCGAGCAGCAATTGCCGCACTCACTGGAAATCTCGATGCTGTCCATGAAATGGGCGTTGCATTTGATCGCCGTCGCAAACTTATTGTGAAACTACTCAATGAGATTCCTGGCGTTGTATGCCCAACACCTACTGGCGCCTTCTATGTCTATCCATCTGTTAAGGGTGTTCTCGGTAAAGAGATCCGCGGCAAGCGTCCTGCTACATCAGCAGAGCTCGCTACTTTGATCTTAGAAGAAGCAGAGGTCGCAGCAGTACCTGGTGAGGCTTTTGGGCCTTCTGGATATTTGCGCTTCTCTTACGCCCTTGGCGATGACGATATCGTTGAAGGAATTACCCGCGTAAAGAACTTACTTTCCGAAGCTAAGTAATTTAGCTTAGAGAGTTGCACCAACGAGCCGCACTTCTGGCTCCAAGGTAATTCCGAAAGTTTTCTTGACGCTCGCTATTACATGCGCAGCTAGTTGAAGAATTTCAGATGCCGTTGCACCCTCTGCATTTGTCAGTGCGAGTACGTGCAGGTCAGAGATCGCTGCCCCGCCAATTGCAAAGCCCTTTGCAACGCCAGAGTTCTCAATCAACCATGCGGCTGAGAGTTTTACCGTGTCATCTTCTTGTGGCCATTGCGGTGCATCGACCGGTAATTGAGATGCAATTGCTCGAGAGACAATCGGATTTGTAAAGAAGGAACCAGCCGAGTGAATGCCTAAGCCCTCTAACATTCCCTTCTTCTTGCGAAGAGCGAGAACTGCATCTCGAACGCTCTGAATGGGAGCGCGGTCACCTATTCGAACATTGAGTTCACGTGCTAATTCTGGATAGGCAATAGCAAGTGACTCTTCACCATTGCGCAGATGGAAAGTCACGTCGAGAATGACATATCTGTCACCAGATTCTTTAAAGATCGAACTTCTATAAGTAAATCCGCACTCTGCTGCTGTAAATGTTTTGATCGCCTTTGCTTCACGGTCGTAAGTGCGAACTCGGGCAATCACTTCTGCGACTTCGTGGCCATATGCACCAATATTTTGAATGGGAGCGCCACCTACTGTCCCAGGTATTCCGCTGAGGCACTCTAAATTAGCAAGGCCCTTCGATAGCGTGAATGCTACGAATTCATCCCATGGAACTCCGGCTGCAACTTGAAGCATTCCCCCGCTGCAAGCATCGATTTCATAGGAGTTTCCAGATGTCTCTACTTTGATGACGGTGCCTTTAAAACCCTCATCGCCAACCAAAATATTTGATCCGCCCCCGATAATGAGGAGCGGTTCCTGTGAAGCATCTGCAGCTTCGATCTCCGCGATCAATTGGGCTTCTGTTTCTGCCCGAATGAGAAGAGCAGCTGGTCCACCAACGCGTAGCGTCGTGTAGTCCGCGAGTTTGCTCATGGCTTAAGGCTACCTTCGATCGACGAGGATTTCGGTCTTCCCTCTGAAACGTTCAAGAATTCGGTCATAAGTCTTCTTTGATTGCTCATCGCGATACGTCTCATCGGTGTCGTAGTACCCATGATGGCGAGCTTGCTCTAATGGCAACTCCATTTGAAGTAACCGACCACGCGATTGACGAAGTCGAAGCGAGAATTCGATATCGGCATTTCGGTAATAGACCGCCCGCGCATTGAAACCACTAGCGCCAAGCGCATGTTCGACGTTGAGCGCCATGAAGTAACTGAAGAGCACATCGACATCGCCATTGCCCTTATCGTCGACGCTACGCCAACCATCTTCAATATTCACGAGTCCCCCGCGCCAACCAACTGCGCTGTACTCGCCCGCCTCTAAAGTTTTGAGTGCTGGTGAAATTGCATCACCAGTAAAGATTGTTGATGGGTCCATGACAACAAGATATGGAGCTGGAGAAAGTTTCAGAAGCGCATTCGCGGTCTCTCCCCAACCGGGAGTGATATTGATCTGTGTAATGAAGGTTCGGTCATCAAGTTCAGACGCGATCTGCGCCAGTTCAGGTGTTCCGCAGATCATGACCAGAATGGCGGTATTAGCAGGCGCAAATTTTTTGATCGCCTGAATCGAAGTTATTCCATCTTCAATAAAGCCATCGAGGATTAAGCCGATTGCGATAGGAAATTTCTTATCGGTAAAGAAGCGAAGGTCCCCAATCCGTTCATGAACTGGGAAGGGATTCTTCGCCCTAAAACTAAAGCCACCATCTTTATCCAGTACTTCAAAGCCTTGCTGCAGAATCTGATCGCGCAGGGAATCAGAGAGTGCAAAATCCTTTGCGGCACGTGCAGCCTGTCGAGCCCGCGCTAACTCAATAACGGATTCTGGAACAGTGGTCATGAAAGTGCAATAATTGCTTTTGCCATACCTAATACTTTTACATCATTGCAGGTTGCGGTGATTTCAATCTTAATGAGATCAGCTCCGACTTCAAGGACTTTGCCGCTCACGACTAACTCAACATCAGAATCAGCAGGGACAACTACCGGTTTGACGAATCGTGCTGATAATTCTTTAACAGCAGCACTTCCAGCAATCGAACTTGCAAAACGGCCTGCGAGAGCCATAGTGAACATGCCGTGTGCAATGACGTTCTCAAGTCCTACTGATTTAGCAAACTCTTCATCTTGGTGAATGGGGTTTTGGTCACCACTTGCATTCGCATATCCAACAAGTAATTCGCGATTGATAATAAAAGTCTGTGGCGCGATCTCTTGGCCAGCTTCAAAGCTACTCATGCCCGCACCACCAATGTGGACCATGACGATGCAACAAGTTCAGATTGGTTATGGAGATCCGATCGAACAGTCACAATCTCATTCCCAGCAACAACGCGAGCGTTCTCGACAGTCGATGAACAGATCAGCTGATCGCCAGCAATGATCGGACGATGGATTTCAAAGCGTTGATCGCCATGAACTACTCGAGTCCAGTCGAGGTCTGACTCCTTGAGAAGTGCTTCCGATTCAGCGAGTGAGATTTTGATTGAGTACGTTGGAGGTGCGACCTCGAAATTTGGTTCGCCAATCGCCTGACAAAATTCTGTAATTGATTCTTGAGTTACCGCAAAAGCTGTGGCACCAGTGAAGGTGCGCCCGACGATGTCGGGATTGAGCATGTGTTAGCGGGTTTCGCGATGTGTTGTAGAAAGCTTGCAACGTGGGCAGAACTTCTTCAACTCAAGGCGATCTGGATCGTTACGACGATTCTTCTTGGTGATGTAGTTACGCTCTTTGCACTCGACACAGGCCATAGTGATCTTTGGGCGGACATCCGCGCTCTTGCTTGCCATGGTCGTGCTCCTTTTAACTCTTTAATAGGTCCTCGTGGTCGTGAGGACGGGTGTTGCGAGAGGTGAAGGTTACTTCACCCACGCTCAATATGAAAAACGGGAGATCTCCGCACGCTCAATCTTTCATCAATTGAGCGTGTAGAGGGTGGTAGCGGGAGCGGGATTTGAACCCACGACACAGCGATTATGAGCCGCTTGCTCTACCAAGCTGAGCTATCCCGCCGAGCCCCCCACCGGAATCGAACCGGTGACCTTTTCCTTACCATGGAAACGCTCTACCGACTGAGCTAGGGGGGCGAAAAAAGTACAGTGAAGGGTACAACGGAAGTGGAGCCTGTGGAAATCGGTTTTCTTAGAAACTAAGGGTTCATTAACGGTGCGCGAGTACCCTTAGGCAATCATGCGTATCAAGGGGCAGAAACTCACTCAGATTTCGAGGAAGAAACTTCTCGCGGGAGGGATTGCCGCCTTCATCCTCGTTGGTGCTGCGGGCTCTGGTCTCACGATCTACATTCAGGATAAATCCCAACTACCAAGCGCAATTCCGCCGGTCAAAGCCCACGGCGATATTCCTTTTCAGCCGTTAACAACTTACGAGCAGATTCAGAGCCAGACCCTTCCCGAAGATTCAGAGCAATTACCTTCACACTGCCAGCCGCAAAGTGGTGATTGGGTGGCAGAAGAAAATAAGAATCCAGGAGTCTCACTAACTCCAACTGATTGGAAGAATTTTCATTTTTATCAGCAATCAGGTTCTGTTCTCTGGCTCGATCATCAATCGGTGACATGTGGAGATCGAATTGGAATTCACGCTTCACTCTTTCCAATCAGTCATGATGGCAAGATTGATAAATCGCCTCGATCATTCCAAGTACTTCGAATCGGTTGGTACAACGGTGCCGGTGCGCGGATGATGTGGAACTCTGGTCCCATCACATTGAAACGGCGGAATACCCCAAACCTTAAAAACATTACTCGCACAGTAGAAACACGTTGGCCTAAAACGGTCTCCTTCGATGTTGGCGCTGATTGGACTCCTGGTCTCTACATGGTGGCATCTGTGGGCCCAACAGGTAGCTTCGAAAATATCGCTCCATTTATTCTGCGCTCAACATCCTCAGATTCAAAACTTTTGCTCGTCCACTCGACGTTGACCTGGGCTGCGTATAACTCTTTTGGCGGCCATTCAACCTACTCTGCTCCGATCGCAGGAGAGGACGAGCGCTCGAAAATTTCATCACTCGATCGTCCATATGCTGGAAGCGGAATTAGCCATATCGAGCGGGATGCGCTCTCCTTTGTTCAATATCTTGAATCTACTGGCCTCATCATTGATCAAGTATCAGATGTAGATCTCAACAATTCACCGTCCATTGTTTCGCAATACGGTGGTCTCATATTTAGCGGTCATCCCGAATACATGACACGAACTGAATTTAATACGATCGCTGCTGCCCGAAATATGGGCATCAATATCGCCTTTATGGGGGCGAATAACGCCTATTGGCAGAGCCGCATTGAGCCGTCGCCAACTGGACCTGATCGTCATCTCGTGATCTACCGAAACGCGTTAATCGATCCCCAGACAGATTCACAGAAAGTCACGGTTGAATTTGGCAATCCGCGAATTAATACCCCTCCTTCACTGTTAACGAGTGAGACAACAGCAGGAGTCCACGTCACCGGCACTATGAATGCAGTTGAGATACCTAAGTGGCTCAACGTGCCGAAGAATTCGGTGCTATCAGGATGGTCTCCCAACTCCGAAATTGATTCAATCGCGAGTGGGCCAGCTTCGCCACCAAAGGTTCATTTGATTTACTCTGGAAAATTCCAATTGGTAAATCCAACTCCATCGGCGCTGAGATCAAAGCGCTCTCTCACAGCACAGACCATTTGGTTTGCTGATCCAAGCGGTGCTGCAACATTTGTGAGCGGCATTAATTATTGGCCATGCGAAGTTAGTTACACATGTGCTGAAGGCACTGTAAATGATTCCACCAAAATGTTGCTTCAATCCATAACATCTCAAGTACTTACATTGTGGCAAGAGAAAGCAGTCGGAAGGAGACTCTCATGAGAGCACGCGATTATCATCTACCGTCAGTGCCGCATTGGCACAAAGTCAGTCGGGGCGAACCACGTTGGCCAGTCTCATTTGTTGTAGTTCTCGTCATCTTCCTTCAATATACGCTGCCATCTCATTATTCGTTGAGACATCAAAAGTGGATCTGTTTGGCGGAAGTCCTACTCGCGGTCGCACTCTTTGCTTGGAACCCAGGACGAATTAAGGGACACAAGCAGAGTCGTTGGTTCTTGGGGATTTCTCTCAGCGCCTTGATGACTCTCTCGAATGTTGGATCATCAGGCCATTTAGTTCGAGAGCTTTTAAATGGAAGTGCAACAAATCCAACGAGCCTTTTGATAGCTGGTGGCTCGATCTGGCTTACCAACATCATTGCATTTAGCCTCTGGTATTGGGAATTCGACCGTGGTGGACCAGGAGCAAGGGCGGAAGCGCTCGATCCGTATCCAGATTTTCTCTTCCCGCAGATGCAATCACCTGAATTGGCACCGGCGGATTGGGCGCCAAATTACTTCGATTACTTATATATCTCTTTCACAAATGCAAGCGCTTTTAGCCCGACAGATACTCTGCCGCTATCGCGTTGGGCAAAGACATTGATGACGATTCAATCAACTACTTCGCTTGTAACTGTCGGGCTTGTTATCGCCCGAGCAGTCAACATCTTGAAGTAATTAGAGAGTTATCTCGGCAATCGATTTTCGTGAGCGAGGCGACTCTTCGCGATCTCGTAGGACATCACTTGAGAGTGCAGAGCTCGCAGCTTGCTTTCCAATTGCGATGATCACGATTGGGCGAAGTGATATTGGCATCTCAAAATGATTAGCAAGAACATCCTTATCAAAGCCAGCCATCTGGTGAGTGACTAAACCACGGTGCTGCGCTTCAACGCTGAGGAACCCGACTGAGAGACCAAGATCGTAGAGCGCAGTGTGCCGAGCGGTGCCATCTTCATTGAGAACTTCCGCGCAGGCGACGATGAAAGCAGAAGCGTTTGGCGCCCACTCCTTATTAAAACCTGCAAGTGAGGCAGTGATCGCTGCAAAGCGCTCATCCCCGTGCTTTGCCACGATGAACTTCCATGGCTGGAGATTATTTGCCGAAGGAGCCCAACGGGCTGCTTCAAGAAGCGCAGTGATATCACTGTGAGAGAGATCGACGCCATGTTCAAAAGATCGTGGACTCCAACGTTCTGCAAGAACTGGGTGGATTGGCTCTGAAGTTTCTACTGGTTTGCGCATGCCTTGATCTTATTGCTTTATCAAGCTGATCAAAATTCCGTTCTCAGGCGCAAGAGTTGGTGGTTGAAGTCCAACACTCTCCAAAGCCGCGCCAGATAGCACTACGCCTTCTCCCCATGTGATGTTTCCTACCTGCAAGGTGCGTGGCGCACCAACGTCAGTGATGAGTCTCACTAGGTATTGTGATGAAGCATCCAATCCAGTGAAACGAAGTTTTGGTGAGAAATTCGATGATGGCATGAGGTGCTGCATAAAGGCAAAGAGCGCTTCACTCTTATCGTGGGCAACGACGCCGTAGAGTAAAGCATGTGAATCTGGGTAATCGATGCGGACACTTCTGCCACTATGAAGAAGAGTGCGCTTCTCCTTGTAGAGCGCTGCCCATGATTTTAAAATCTCACGTTCGTGCGCAGTTGTCTCGGTGATATCCCATTCAATTCCTGCATGGCCAAAGAGTGCATTAATTGCTCGGAATGAAAGTTCTGTTGTCTTTCCAGTTTGATGGCCTCGAGTTGGCCCGATATGGGTACCGAGCATCTCTGGTGGGATAACAAGTGAAGTCCAACGTTGAATAGTTTGTCGCTCTAACGCATCATTATTATCTGAAGTCCAGAAACGATCGGCATGTTCTATCATGCCAAGATCGATGCGTGCGCCACCGGATGCACACGATTCAATTTCAAGACCAGGATGTCGGCGCTTTAGTTCATCAAAGAGGCGATATGTTGCAAGAGTCTGATTGTGAACTGCTGCCTGACCTAGATGGCCTGCATCATTGAGAATTCGATTGTGATCCCACTTGATGTAGGAAATATTGAAACTACTGAGTACATGATCTACCTGTCCTAAGACATGGTCGAATGCACCAAGGTGGGTGATATCGAGAACTAATTGATTGCGCTGTAGCGCTGGAATTCGATCACCTTCGTGAAGAATCCACTCTGGATGTGAGCGATAAAGATCTGAATCGATCTGCACCATCTCGCCTTCAAACCAGAGTCCAAATTCAATTCCGCGAGTATTGAGATACTCAATGATTTCTGTAAATCCATTGGGCCATACGGTGGGATCGACGACCCAGTCTCCGAGACCAGCGCGGTCATTGCGGCGCAGGTGGAACCATCCATCATCGAGAACCATACGTTCCACACCGATTTCGGTGGCAACGTCGGCAAGAGCTTTGATCTTCTCGCTGTTGTGATCGAAGTAGACCGCTTCCCACACATTGAGCGTGAGCGGGCGCGGACGAATATTTGTTGGGTGATGGGGACGTTTGCGCAACGTTGAATGGAAATTCTGTGAGATGCCATCTATTCCGCAAGCGCTGTAACTCGCTTGAACAGGTGCAATCGTAAAACTCTCTCCTGGCTTGATGATAATTTCACCGGGAAGGAAGAGCTCACCTGCGCCAATTGATTGATCACCGAATTGCGTCTTTTCTACATGATGAACTGAATTTCCGGAGAAGGCGACAGACATCGACCAGACTTCACCCGATGAAAAATTCGCATTCTTTGTCATTGCTAGCTGTGCAATTGTGTAATCGTGCGAAGTTCGACCTTCACGCTCTTCTCGAGTCGTCAATCCATAAGAAATATCTCGACGTTGTGGATGACGCTCATGTGACCAGCGACCAGTGAAATCCATAACCTGCGCAGCTTGATCTGCGAGTGGTAACCATTGGACATATTGATTGAGAACATATCCAGTATCGCCAGAGTTGGTGAGCACAGCGTTGATAGTAAGAACTCCGTCAGGAGTCAGACTGTATGTAAGGAGAAGTGAAAGCTTGGCGTGATTATCAATCAAAGTTGCCTGCAGAGAATTTGTCGTGTGGGTTTCGCTCACTAATTCAAAGTGGGTAGACCAAGCCTGACCATTTCGGTGGCCTTCAAGAGTTGGGTGGCCAATAAATCCCTTTGAATGTTCGCGCATGACATCGGCAGTAGTTGGCTGATCCCAGTGGGAATGGGAGACGGCCCGCGTGGTTGCTGCGATTACATCGGATCCAAGTTCATCTTCATTGAGTAACGCTCCCCAATGAAAAATTGATAACTTATTGTTGATAGTGTTAAAAACAATTGAGTTATGGGCACTTCTCAAGACGATCACGTGAAAAGACTACTAGAGGGTGAGCCCCTTTGGCGGTAGAGTCGGCGAGTGAAAATTAAAGCGGAGTTTCATAAGGTTTTCGGCCGCGAAGCTGACATTGTTGCAACTGCCCCTGGGCGCGTAAACCTAATCGGTGAACATATCGACTACTCAGATGGTTTCGTCCTCCCCTTTGCCATCAAATACGAGACAACTGTGGCAATCGGAAGAAACGGTCTTAATATTTTTCGCTTCTCATCTGCCCAACGTCCTGAAGAAGTTATCGAACTCAACGCCTTAACTCCGTTACAAGGTGAGACATGGGGCCGTTATGTTGCAGGGGTAATTTGGGCCCTTGGAATAAGTGAAGGTCTCGATATATACGTCGATGGCCAAGTCCCAGTTGGGGCTGGACTCTCATCAAGCGCCGCTCTGGAATGTTCAACAGCTGTTGGATTAAACCAACTCTTTGGATTAGGAAAATCACTCAAGGACCTTGCACGTATTACTCAAAAGGCCGAGAACGAATTTGTCGGTGTTCCGTGTGGGATTATGGATCAATCAGTTTCATTGATGGGCCACCAAGGAAGTGCACTACTTCTCGATTGCCGTGATCTTTCAACTCGAGATATTCCATTTGATATCGCATCACATGGACTCGAGCTCTTGATTATTGATACCCAGGTTCATCACGAACTCGTTGATGGTGGATATGCAGAACGTCGCGCATCATGCGAGAAAGCGGTCGCTGACCTTGGAATTACCTCATTACGAGATATTTCAGTTGCCGACTATGAAGCGCGCAAGTCTGAGCTTGATCCAACAACGTATATCCGTGGCTATCACGCTGTTACCGAGATGAAGCGAGTTCTCGATACTGTCGATGCTCTTCAAGCCGGAAATCTTGCAAGGGTTGGTGAGCTCCTCAACGAGTCGCATCGCTCACTGAGCGAGGATTACACCGTGAGTTGCCCGGAACTGGATCTAGCGGTCGAGGTTGCAAATCTCAATGGGGCACTTGGGGCTCGAATGGTTGGTGGTGGCTTCGGTGGAAGCGCAATTGCCTTGGCGAGAGTTGAAGATATTGCCGCCATCCAAAGTGCAATTGTGGTGCGAATGAGTGACGCCGGATTCCCAATGCCTCGCTTCTTTACATCGTTGCCATCCGATGGTGCGAGGGTTATCGGCTAACGCAGTAATCTTCTGCCATGGCTGAAATCAAGAAAGAGTCGGACGAACTCAATTTCCCCGCTGCAATCGATGAGGCGAAGTTAGCTCAGACTCTCGACCCACTCTCGTACGAAGTTCTCCGCAATGGTGCTACCGAGCGCCCATTTACAGGCGAATATAACGACACCGATACTGTCGGAAGTTACCGTTGTAAAGCCTGCGGAAATGAACTCTTCAAGAGTGAGACAAAGTTCCACTCTGGCTGCGGATGGCCTTCCTTTTACGCTCCAACTGCAGATGATGCTGTCGTTTTAATTGAGGATGCATCGCTAGCCCCGCGTATTCGCACCGAAGTCCGTTGCGCAAATTGCGGTTCACACCTCGGCCACGTCTTTAAGGGTGAGGGATATGACGTTCCAACTGATGAACGTTGGTGCATTAACTCTGTAGCACTTATTCTCGAGCCTAAGTAAGAATTACCAAGCCTTAATATTTTCTAGCTCTATTTTTATACATTTGTCTTGAATCACCGTTAAACCAGCTGATTCTCCTTTTGCCGCAAGGGCCTCACTCTTCAATCCAAGTTGCATCCAAAAAGTCTTTGCTCCGATTGCGATCGCTTCATCAAGTATCGGATCCATATCGTCAACTTTGCGAAATACATCGACCACATCAATCTGCCCAGCGACTGCCGCCGCTTCAGTGAGGTTTGGATAGACCGGGCGACCAAATAATTGGGCGATAGCTGGATTAACGAAGTAGAGATCATATTGGGAGTTATGTAGGAGGTACTCCGCAACTCCATTGCTAGGACGATCGGGCTTATCAGAGACCCCCACTATTGCAATCGCCTTGGATGTGGTTAAAACCTCGTGAATACCTGATGACCCCATGGCGAAAGCCTCCCACAGCAAATCATTTTTGACCGTTTATAACCACATTCTCACTCAGGGGCAGAAATAGAATAGTCACGTGATCAAACGGCTTCGCGATATTCATCCCGGCGGTAAAAAGATCGTTGCAATCTTTCTTGCAATTCTTCTCGTCTATGGTGGCTCGATCCTCCTTCTCTCGCAGACCAATGACAGCGCAGCCAATAATTTAGATGACAAACTTTCGTCGACTTTGACACAAAAGCGTTTCGATCTCTACACCCAGCTCATGTCAGTGGATCCATTGAAGGGTGAGGCAGTGGCACGTATTGAACCGTGGCCGCTCGATGATTCACTCGGGTATCGATATCGCAGTGGTTGGATGCCAGTTCAAGATATCTCGCTTCACGTCGATGCGATCTTAGGTGGTAGCCCAACGAACGATAACCTCTATAACTTTAAGAAGAACATCCCCGTCGGCGGATTCGATGTCACTCTCGATGAAAAATCTGGAAGTGCTTCATCAAACGTCTCTCGCTACCCATTCGATACTTATACTTTTGAAGTTCCTATGTCTGCGAGTTACACCGATGCGCAAGGTGCGACCCAAGATCTTCCAATCCTTCCTCAGGACTATACAAAATCTCTTGATACCTTCAAGGTAACGATGGATCACTCGCTCTGGACAAACTCCAATGAGATTGTCCGTGCTAACAATCCCAAGTCCATTACCGATGCACTTGGTGAATATAAGACCGGTATCTCTTCTTCTATCTTTAGAGTAAGTCGTAATGGATCAACCAAAGTCTTGACGGTGATCATTCTTCTTCTGATGATTACTGCTCTTGCATCGATTGTGACGATGACCTATTTAGTTGCAACAACGAAGCGACCACCGATGCTCTCAGCTCTTACTTGGGGCGCTGCGCTTACCTTCTCTATGATTGGTCTGCGCGGACTCTTTCCTGGAGCACCTCCTCTTGGAATTTTGATCGACAAGATCGTCTACTTCCCTGCGCTTCTAACAACGCTCGTCTGCTCGCTCTATATCTTGATAAGTTGGGCACACCGCGAGGATTACGTTAATTAGATAGGAATCTTGCTGGTGGCGGGTGAAGGATTTGAACCTTCGAAGGCAGAGCCGGGGGATTTACAGTCCCCTCCCATTGGCCGCTCGGGCAACCCGCCAGGGTCAATCTGCAGCCTGCGAAGATTACAGCACAGCGTAATGGCGGCGCGAATCCCGCTTTTTGACGCTTAGGTAGAGCGAGTTAAAGTCGAGAT
>CAJBLC010000166.1 GCA_903953805.1 uncultured Actinomycetes bacterium
ATCAGGCCTGAGTCAGTGTGCATCTGGCGGACAAAGTCATTCATGCCGTCGAGCTGCTCTTGGCTCGCCCGGATCACCAGGTCGACGCCTTCGCCGAGCACATTGAGCTGGGAGTCGGTGACCAAGACCGCGATCTCGACCAAGACATCTTTATTGAGATCTAGCCCTGTCATCTCGCAGTCGATCCAGATTAGGTTGGGTGCATCGTTACTCATATATGAGAAGGGTAGGGCATTTATGGGGGATCGGCCTATGGGGCCTCTTTTCACCCCTCGTTCACCTTCCGTTCATGAAATACACGCTTACTCGTACCTGAGTCGGGGGATGATCCGCGGGTGAGTTCAACTCTTATCGAGCGCCCAGTTCCCGAGAAGCGCAAGCTGACGACGAAGCCTCGTCCATCAGATGTCGCATTCCGTACGACCCTCAACATCATGTCGTACTCATCTCTCTTAATCCTTGCAGCGATCGGTGGCTTCTTAGCCTTCCGTGGATTCGGTGCCTTTAAGCAGAATGGTCTTGGCTTCATCACCCACTCACCATGGTCTGCGATCGTTGGCGATAACGGTAAAGAGACAGATATCTTCGGCATGGGTGCGATGATCGTCGGAACCTTGGTCATCTCAACTATTGCTCTTGTTATTGGTGTACCTATCTCGGTCCTCACCGCGCTTTTCCTTACTTTCTACGCGCCAGAACGCATCAAGAAAATTCTTGTAACAGTTGTAGATCTCATGGCCTCGTTCCCATCCATCCTCTACGGCTTGTGGGGCTTCATCGTGTTATCACCGATGGCGACGTATTGGGCGAAACTTATTTATAAGTACTTGGGATGGATCCCATTCTTATCGGTACCTCAACCAGCATTTGATCGCTCACCATTCCTCGCCGGAATCGTGCTCTCAATCATGATTATTCCGATCGTCACTTCAGTATCTCGTGAAATCTTTGGGCAGACTCCACTTGATCGTATCCAAGCTGCATATGCACTCGGTGCTACTCGCTGGGGAATGATCCGTGCCGTTGCACTTCCATTCGGTGCATCTGGTGTCGTCGGAGGCGCAATGCTTGGACTAGGCCGCGCGCTCGGTGAAACCGTTGCGGTGTATTCAGTTTTGAATATCGTCTTCAAGATTAACTGGCACATACTTTATGGATACGGCGGAAATATCGCATCCATGATCGTGCAGAAGTTTGGTGAAGCATCATTCAATGAGAAGAAGGCGCTATTAGCAGCTGGATTCGTACTCTTTGTTATGACCCTTCTCGTCAATATGATCGCGAATACAGTGGTCTCTCGCGCAGTGAAGTCAGGTAAGTAATATGACAACAATGACTCATCACGAAACTGTCTATCCAAAGCGCCCATGGAAGGCGACTAAGGCAGACCTTATTCCGGTCTTTGCTCTTCTTGTTCTTGCTGCTGTTGTCGATTACGCAGTTGTTGCAGTTACGCCAATGAAGGGCAAGCTCGCCTACGCATTCTTGTTCTTTGTCTTCGGGGCCGGTTTCCAGATGGCTCTTAAGTGGAAGCAGCTTGGACGTCGTGCTGCGATTGATTCACTTGCGGGCTCTGTCGCAATCACTGGTGCGGCACTCGCCTTTATTCCAGTTATTAGTTTGCTCGAGACAGCGATCGTGAAAGGTATGAAGGGCCTCTACCCAGGATTCTTCATCCACGATATGTCAGTTGCGAACTACCAAAGCCCACTCAATCAAGGTGGCGTAATTCAAGCGATCGTAGGAACTCTTTACTTAATCATCCTCGCTACTCTGATCTCACTCCCACTTTCACTCCTTACCGCGCTTTACCTCACCGAGATTAAAGGTAAGGCATCAGGATTTATTCAATTCTTAGTTCAAGCTATGTCCGGTATTCCATCAGTTGTCGCGGGTATCTTTATTTACTCAGCACTCTTGCTGACAACTAGCCTTCGTGGTTCAACAATCATGGCGGCACTTGCTCTCGCAATCTTGATGATTCCGACGGTCACTCGTACTGCACAGGAAGTTCTTCTCTTAGTTCCTGCTGATCTTCGCGAAGCAGGTTTAGCTCTAGGTGCAACTCAGTGGAAGACTGTTGCAACGATCGTTGTGCCCGCTGCTCGTAACGGACTTATCACTGCGGTGATCTTGGGCGTGGCCCGTATTGCGGGTGAGACCGCGCCGCTGCTATTCACTCTGGGCGTGAGCAACAAGATCAACTTCAACCCATTCTTCGGCGGACAGTCGGCGCTCCCTTATTACGTCTGGAGCGGCTTGGCTGATGGAACCGAGCTCGGTATAGATCGAGCTTGGAGCGGTATTCTTGTGCTGCTGATTATCGTTCTTTCTTTGTTTGTAGTCGCACGTGTATTCGGAACTAGAAAAGTGAAGATCAAGTAAATGGAAACGAGAGCCAACATGAGCACAGAAAACTCAGCACAGCCAAATTCATTGGCTGGTGTCGCAGCCGCTCGCGTGCGGGAACCTGGCACTGCACCACTTGGTTCAGGACTCGAGGCACGTGGAGTTCACGCGTGGTTCGGTAGCCACCATGCACTCGAGAATGTCTCACTCGACTTTGCAGCCGGAACCGTCACTGCGTTAATTGGCCCGTCCGGTTGCGGTAAGTCAACATTCATACGCACACTCAATCGTATGCACGAGTTCATTCCTTCAGCAGCGATGGCCGGAGAAGTATTGCTCGATGGAAAAGATATCTACGCACCAGGAACTGACGTAACTCGTGTTCGCCTTCAGATCGGCATGGTTTTCCAGAAGCCAAATCCATTCCCATCGATGACAATCGGTGAGAACGTTTTGGCTGGGCTCAAACTTGCTCAGATCAAGTCTGATCGAAACAAAGACGAGCTTCTCGAGGAGTGCCTCACTCGAGCC
>CAJBLC010000167.1 GCA_903953805.1 uncultured Actinomycetes bacterium
GATGCGTGCACCTTGATCGAGATCAATCGAGACCGAGATCTCTGAACCATCGATATGTTGCATTTAATTACTCAATTCATTGAGGTACGGAGGTTGTGCTCCTGGGCGACTGCAGGTGATTGCTGCAGCTGCGGCTGCACGTGTAAGAACAGCTTTGAGGGTCTCGCCTTCAAGGCCAGCGACACCGTACTTCACAACACCTTCGACCAAGATCGCACCGACTGTGTCACCAGCCCCGACGGTATCGGCGACGGTTACCTTCACACCCGGAACTTGAACAGTTCCCTGACGAGTGATGCCCATCAATCCCTCAGAACCAAGTGTGATCACAACAAGATCAACGCCCATCGATAGCCATTCAGCTGCAACATCCGCCTGTGGGCGACCTGGATAAAGCCAAGCAATGTCATCTTCAGAGACCTTCACAACGTTGGAGATCGCCGCCCACTTTTTGACGATTGATTCATAACGAGCGCGGTCACTGACAACTGATGGTCGAACATTGGGATCAAAGACGATTGGTGCAAACTGATTGATCTCTTGCGCCCACTCAAAGAGCACTGATGCACCAGGTTCAACAAGTGGAACAAGTGTGCCGATATGGAAGACCGCAGGATTACCAACAGCAGGATTTGGAAGCCAATCGCGTTGGAAATCAAAGGTCGCGGTGCCATCGATCAAGAATTCATAGGATGCTGAACCAGATGCATCAAGTGTGACTGTTGCAAGGCACATCGGCTTATCGGAAAACTTTACATAGTCGAGCTTCACACCATCGGCATCGAACTCAGCCTTTGCTTGCTTGCCATAATCATTAGTAGACATGCCATCGATAAAGTAAGAATCGAATCCGAGGCGAGCAAGTGCCTTCGCGGTATTCGCTGGTCCACCGCCGACAACTGCGAGGCGTTCACCGTTTGCTTGTGGGATGAGATCGATCAGGACTTCACCAGCGACCCAGATTGGTTTGCTCAATTTTCACTCCGTGTACTTTTTAGATACGTCTCAAGAATTTCAACTGCGATATTGTGATCGTCGATCTGATGTAAACCGGTGATCATGATAGAACCGCGAGTTCCAACTCCTTCAACAATCAGAGGGAATCCGCCACCATGAACGGCGTAAACATCTTCTGGAGCATGATTGACGGCATGCCAATCAATACCCATCTCTTCGGCTTTGACCCGCTCATACATCGTTGAGTGGCCAGTAAGTGCGACCACTGCCGCCTTACGAATGATCCACGTATCGTTGCTGGCATCGGTTCCAGGTAGCGATGCATGGAAGGCGACCCATCCACCCATCCGAATTTCGATTGCGATCGGCAGATCTCTCTCGTGCGCGATCCTCAGGGCAGTCTCACCTATTGCTAGCGCAGTTTTTACATCAAGGGTCGGTAGTTGAAGATTCTTCTCTTGAAGCGCGAGCTCTTCGCTCGTGAAGTCCCCCGTAGTCATAGGCACACTCTAATAGAATCGCCTTATGGAATCCTCACACATCGCGCTCCCGTCCACTGACCTTCATGTCCACCCATTGTGCCTTGGCAGCAATGTCATGGGCTACTCATCAACTGCCGAAGAGTCCTTCGCAGTGCTTGATGCATATTCCAAACATGGTGGAAATTTCATCGATACCGCCGATATGTATTCCGAATGGAAGCCAGGCAATGTGGGCCATGAATCAGAGACGATCATTGGTCAATGGATGAAGGATCGCGGCAATCGCGCCGATATGGTGATCGCGACCAAGGTATCCAAACTTTCCACTCGCCCAGGACTTTCAGCTGCCAATATCAAAGCTGCCGTAGATGATTCGCTCAAGGCGCTGCAGACTGATTACATCGATATTTACTATGCCCACGCTGATGATGAGACCGTGCCACTGACTGAGACGCTTCAGGCATTCACAGATCTCGTCACCGCTGGCAAGGTTCGTTATATCGCGGCATCGAATTACACCGGTGCTCGCCTCCAAGAGGCTCTCGATATCTCCGATGCAAACGGCTTTGCGAAGTACACCGGCGTTCAGAACCAATACAACCTATTGGATCGCCAGCCATACGAGAGCGATCTCGTCAAAGTAATTGAACACAATGGACTTTGGGGCGCACCGTTCTATGGCCTTGCTCGCGGATTCTTATCAGGAAAGTACGCACCAGGAGTTACTGTGGAATCAGTTCGGGCTTCTGGCACTGTTGAATATCAGAATGATCGTGGTTGGGGCGTCATGGCAGCTCTTCGCGAGATCGCTCAGAACCATGGATGTTCAGTTTCTGCAGTTGCACTCGCTTGGTTGCGTGACCGCAAGGGCGTATCTACTCCGATTGCATCAGCGCGTATCGCTTCGCAACTGGAAGAGATAGTTCAGGTTGTTGAACTCAGCGGCGATGAGATCGCTCGGTTAACTCAGCTCAGCAACTAATCACGGGGTTGCGGTTGGTGCGGGGCGTGCGCCACCACCATTTCCACCGCCACCAGCACCACCTGCACCTGGTGCGCCACCACCGAGCGTTGAGAGGCAAGCCTGCAGAGCTGCGGCAACCTTTGGATCTGTGCGATCAGGACGAGCCCCTGGAGCAAGAGTTACACCATTCTTGGCAAGACAGGCAGTGAAGGCTGGGTTGTTGAAACGTCCGCCTCCTGCGCCGCCATTTCCGCCACCAGCGCCGCCACCAACGGATGGCTGACCTGATGTTGCACCCGTTGCTGGTGCAGTACCAGAAGTAGTGCCACCAGCTGCAGCAGTTCCACGAGTTCGCTTAGTTCCAGTTGGTGCTGTGCCACCTGCCGCAGCACCAGCGGGTGCGCCATTACTTGCTGCACCAGTTGCGCCTGTCGCGCCAGCCGCTCCAGTATCGCGAACGCTTACTGCATCACCAGCAGCGATAGGTGTTGAAGGTGCTGCATCTAATGTAATTGTCACAGTGTTGCCGTTGACCTTAGAAATAGTTCCACTTAAACGCGAACCGCCACCAAATCCACCACCAGCAAATCCTGATGTAGCGCCTGCTGCTCCAGCGCCGGCAAAAGCTCCAGCACCAGCTGCACCTGCACCTGCACCTGCACCTGCACCTGCAGCGCCAGTGAATGCGCCACCAGCAGCAGCGCCACGAACACGTGAAGCGAAGTTAGAAAGTGCATTTGTAGTTGCAGATGCTGCATGGCTATTGCCATACCAAATACCGCCAGATACGGATGCAGTAATTACTACGAGTGCGCCGAGGATCGCGGTGTACTTGTTGGTCCACTTGTAAGTGCCCTTTGCGATCTGCTCTTGCAAATTATCTTCTACCTCAGTTGCAAAGAGATCGAAATCATCCGATGGATTGGTGTTGATATTACTCATGGCGGAGTGCCTCGATTGGTCGTAGGGATGCTGCGCGTGAAGCTGGGTAGCCACCGAAGAAGAGTCCGATCAGGACCGATACTCCGAAAGCTAAGAGAACTGATGCGGGGACGATCACCGGTTGAATTCCAATGATCTTAAAGTGTGAACCGATATAGCCACCGATGACACCGATGCCACCGCCGACGAGCGACAAGATCGTTGCCTCGATCAAGAACTGAGACAAGATCGCACCCTTTGGGGCGCCGATCGCTTTGCGGATACCGATCTCGCGCGTACGTTCAATAACGGTGACGAGCATGATGTTGGTGATACCGATTCCACCGACGAGAAGTGAGATCGCTGCAACAACACCCAAAAGCACGGTAAAGACGCTGCTATTTGATGATGAGGTCGCAAGCAAGGAAGCCTGGTTGAGCGTGCGGTAATCGCGGTTATTGGTGTTCTTGACCTTGTGCTGGGCATCCATGATGGTGTTGATCTCAGTCTGAGCGAGATCTTGAACGCCAGCAGATTTTGCCTCAACCACGATTGATTGGAGTGAGTTATAGCCAGTGAGTGAACGCTGTACCGCAGTAAGGGGAGCAACTACAAGTGAGTCACCATCTTGGAATCCATTGGAACCCTTGACGGTCGTAGTACCAATAACGGTGAACGGAATTCCACCACAACGAATCACTTGACCGATTGGGCTCTGAGTTCCGAAGAGATCGGTAGCGGTTGTGTTTCCGATAACTGCTACGCGACGGCCCTGAACTACATCGTCGTTGGTGAAATATGAACCTTTGGCGATCGAGGTATTAGATGCCTCAAACCACGCTGGCCAGGTTCCATTGAAAGTTCCTGGTGTAGATGTATTTGTTCCATTGGTACAGGTCGCATTTGCGGATGCAACAGGAGCAACCTGCTTAATATCAGGAGCCTTAATTGCGCTAGAGAGAGCAAGCGCATCGGCAACAGTGAGTGGCTTCGAAGATGCAGATCTGGAGGCAGCCTGGCGACCGAAACCACCGCGGTTCGCTTGAATAGTGATGGTGTTGGTGCCGAGGCGATCAATTGACGATTGGATCTGCTTAGAAGATCCATTTCCGACGGCGATCAAGATGATCACTGATGCAACGCCGATGGCAATTCCCAAAGTGGTAAGCGCGGTACGAAGTTTGTTGGTGCCCAACCCGCGAATCGCGAAGCGAACGATCTCAAGGATATTCATGCCACACGACCTTTGTTGAGGGTATCGGAGATGATCTTTCCGTCGCGCATGCGGACCACACGCTTGGCACGAGCTGCAACATCATCTTCGTGAGTAATCACGACGACGGTGCGACCAGCAGCATTGATCTGATCGAAGAGATCTAAGAGATCACTCGTTGATTTAGAGTCGAGCGCACCGGTTGGTTCATCAGCTAAAAGTAGAGCTGGACGGGTAGCGAGGGCCCGGGCTACTGCCACGCGCTGTTGTTGGCCACCAGATAACTCAGTTGGTTCGTGATCGACGCGATCGGCAAGACCAACTACCTCAAGAGCCTTGAGAGCACGCTTGCGACGTTCATCCTTCTTAATGCCTTGATAGGCCAATGGGAGTTCAACATTTGCGACAGCTGTGGTGCGAGCAATGAGGTTAAAGGATTGGAAGATAAAACCAATCTTGCGGCCACGTACGATAGATAGAGCATTCTCATCCATCGAATCGATCTCAATCCCGTCAAGGAAGTACTTTCCCTTAGTCATGACATCGAGTGCGCCCAAGATATTCATGAGCGTCGATTTTCCTGAGCCCGATGGGCCCATGATCGCGACATATTCGCCGGGCATGATCGTGAGATCAACACCAGCGAGTGCATAGATCGCAGCATCGCCTTCGCCATAGCGCTTGATCGCACCACGGACGTCGATGATTGGCTGCAACGCAGTATCAGTGGTCATGTGTGGGATCAACCGCCGTTACGTCCGCCACCGGCGCCGCCGCCGAATCCGCCGCCGCCGAATGCCGCTGCACCACCGCCAAGTCCACCAGGGACACCGCCTACAGCAAATCCATTTGTTGAGGTAGTGCGGACTACAGAAGGAAGTGCAACGACATCGCCGACTTTGAGGCCAGATTGGATTTCATCAGCGCTATCGCCTTTGAGTCCAACCACAACACGAGTAGGTGTGAGGACTTCCTTGCCCTTCATTTTTGTCACAATGTTCACGGTAGCTCGAGTGCCACGAGTTGTGACAGCTTGAGCGGTGACATTGATGACTCCAGTAGCGACACCGACTTCAACAGTAGGGGTTGCTGTCATACCCGGCTTAAGTCCAGGGACAGTGCCATCGATAGAGAAGGTTGCATTGTAAGAAGTTACGCCACCAGATGTTGTTGGAAGAAGATCAACGCCGATCACCTTTCCTGTGGCATTTACACCAGAGAGCGCGTCAAAAGTGTAGGTAGCTGGTTGGCCAGCCTTGATCTTTGCCGCATCTGCTTCAGAGAACGAGCCGGTTACTTCGAGAGAAGAAACATTGGTAAGGACGATAAAACCAGTGGCATTCGCTGATGTTGTGGCTGGCGCTGAGGTTGTTGGCACATTGCCACCCACCGCTGTGGAGATCGAGGCGACATCCCCGGCGACTGGTGCCTTGATAGTTGCAGCATCGAGATTGCGCTTTGCTTGATCGTAGGCAGCCTGCGCATTGGCAAGTTGAGCCTGAGCGCTATCAATTGCACTCTGCTTTGCAGGTTGCATCGCAACATTGGTAGAAGCAATCAGATTATCGAGAGCATTCTGAGCTGATTGCACGCTGCTCGCATAACCAGCAATTGTCACGGCATCCTTCGCCAGGTTGTTCTTCTGAGTCAGGAGAGCATTGTTATAGGTAGTCGTGAGGTTATCGAGATTCTGCTTATCTTTGAGAAGAGATGAAGTTTGAGTAGTTAAAGCATTCTGCCAGGTAGACCAATAGCTAATGAGCTGGGTGCAGTTTCCGTTGATGGTGTCAATGCTCTGACAGAAAGGAACTGTGATTCCGCTAGGTCCATAGAGACCCTCGTAGTTGTTGTAGTTCAGAGCAGCAGCATCAACTGATGTCTGATAGGTCTTTGCAGCGAGCGCAGCATTCGCAGTCGCATCATCGAGCGCCTTTTTGGCTGAATCAACACTCTGTTGGTAAGAAGCGGAATTTGCTTGAGTGAGCGCGGTGTTATCTGCCTGATTCTTCTTAGCAAGTGCTAATGCAGCTTGTGCTTGAGACAGTTGAAGATCGGCTTGTGCTTGCTCTGCTTTGGTCTTTGTTGGAACAAGTGCAGCGACTGCCGCCTTTGCGTTGACGAGTGAAGCGTTAGCGGAAGCGAGCGCAGTAGTTAGATTGGTGGTGTCGATTTGTGCGAGTTCTTCACCTGCAGTGACGTGGTCTCCGACCTTTACATTCAATTTCATCAGTGTGCCGGCAACGAGTGGCGCAAGACCAACATCAGATGGGCTGATGACCTTTCCGGTTGCAGAGACAGTTGCAGTGACATCACCACGGCTGACTGTTGCCGTCTGCGTCGCAACTGGTGCCGCCTTTGGGTGAAGTACCGAGTACCCCCAGAAGCCAGCCCCGAGAACTGCGAGGAGAAGGACGAGATTGATCGAAAGGATTCGCACGCGCGCTTTATTCATGGGTAGAAGATAGGGGGCTAATCCCTAACCAATGGGTCTAAAAGGCTGAATAGTGCCTGAGAATTAAATCGCCCAGGCCTCATCGTTATGACGCTCAATGACCCAGCAGTGATACTCAGAGAGCTCGGGCTTCTGGAACAAATAGGCGCCATCTTTGCCTGCCACGATCAAGGCTGTTGCCAAGGCATCGGCGATACCGCCATTTGGGCCATAGACCGTCGCAGATCTCGCACCGAGGGCAATCAAGCCAGTATGTGGGTCTTTGATATGAGATCCCCGCTCATAGGTGCCAGATGTTGCGATCGCGCCATCAGTGATATCGAAGACCTTCACGATTGTCTGGGCATCTTCGGGATGGCGGATTCCGATCGACCATGGCTTTCCGGGTTCATGGCCACCAGCCAACGAGAGGTCGCCGGCGGAATTGATCTGAATATGTTCGACCCCATCGGCTTTCATCATTGCGATCGCGCGATCAGAAGCCCAGCCCTTTACATAGCCCGAAGGATCGAAGCCGCCTTCAACGCACCATGGATCGAAGTAGCCATCGCTCAATAACTTTGCTTCGTGACATAACTGCCAGACTTCTTGGAGATCAGGTGAGCAATCGACGATCTTGATCTCACCACGGCGTAACCGCGAGACTTGAGATTGTTCTTTATAGGTCGAGAAGACCTCATCGACTTCGTAGAGAAAGTCGCGAACCTTATCGATCGAAGATTGAATCGCAGACTCATTGATTGTCGAACTTGAGGCATCAATAAAGATGATGGTGCCCCAGGTTTCAATCTCGGCTCGAACTCGAGCCAACGTCATTACATACCAGCCTTTGCGAGTGCGCTGACGAGAGAGTCATACCAACCTTGAGATGTGTAGGAAGCTCCACCGACGCCTTGGATATTTGCCGACTGGGCAGCAAGTGTCTCTTGTACCAAGTATGGAATCGCTTGCTGTGAGATCTGCTGTGAACGGAAATCATTGTTGGGATATTGCAACGCCTTTGCGGCAGTGATCTTGCCATTAGAGACTGTGATCTCAACTTGAACTGGGCCGAAACGAGTTTGCTGTGTTGAGCCAGTAAATGTTCCAGATGGCTTCGCCTTTGCAGGAGCAGCCGGTGCGGTTGTTGCAGGTGCGGCAGGTGTAGTCGCAGCAGTCGTTGATTGAGTGCTCTTCTTTGTGGACTTCTTCGTCGCAGCTGGTGCAGGAGTTGCTGCTGCAGCGGTATCAGTCGGAGCAGGTGCAGCTTGAGTCTGTGCAGGCGCTGGTGCCGTTGCAGTTGATGTTCCGCCACCCAACGACTTACCGCCGA
>CAJBLC010000168.1 GCA_903953805.1 uncultured Actinomycetes bacterium
ATCAAGTATTCACGCTCTGCTTCGTTTAAACGACGAGACTTCTTGGTATTGATATCAACACCAACTTGAACAGTCTTGACGCGGGCATGCAGTCCGGCAGCGCTCTTGAGTTCGTAGTGCATCTCGAAGGATGCTCCCCCGATCTTGCCGACCCAGATCTCGCAATCGATATCCATTGCACCTTCGTAAATCGGGAGCAGGTAATCGACTTCAGCGCGAGCAACAACCATGTCAGAGAGCAGTGGCTCTAGCCCGGCATTGGCACGTGATCGCCAGAGCATCTCGACGCGAGCTTCTTGAACATAGGTCAAGTACTTCGCATTGTTGACATGGCCAAAGGCATCTTGGTCATCCCAGCGAACGTGAACCTTTGCGATGTGGCGCATTTAGCGAGTGAGCTTTCGATAGGTGACGCGATGTGGTCGCGCCGCTTCTGCTCCGAGTCGCTTAATCTTGTTCTCTTCATAGGATTCAAAGTTTCCTTCGAACCAGAACCATTGTGAATCACCTTCATAAGCCAAGATGTGGGTCGCGATGCGGTCCAAGAACCAGCGATCGTGCGAGATGACCACAGCACAACCTGGGAACTCGAGAAGTGCATTTTCAAGTGAGCCCAGCGTTTCAACATCGAGATCGTTTGTTGGTTCATCGAGGAGCAAGAGGTTTCCACCTTGCTTCAAGGTAAGTGCAAGATTCAAGCGGTTACGTTCTCCACCAGAGAGAACGCCTGCTGGCTTCTGCTGATCTGGACCTTTAAACCCAAAGGCCGAGACATATGCACGAGAAGGCATTTCAACATTTCCGACCTTCATGAAATCAAGGCCATCTGAAACAACTTCCCACAAGCTCTTATTGGGATCGATACCGGCACGGCTCTGATCAACGTAGGCAATCTTTACTGTCTCACCGATCTTTACTGAACCACTATCTGGTTGCTCAAGTCCAAGGATCGTCTTAAAGAGTGTGGTCTTACCGGCACCGTTAGGTCCGATGACTCCAACGATTCCGTTACGTGGCAATGTGAATGAGAGATCATCGATCAACAAGCGATCGCCGAAGCCCTTCTTGAGGTGTTCGACTTCGACAACAACATTTCCAAGGCGTGGGCCAGGTGGAATCTGGATCTCTTCGAAATCCAACTTACGAGTCTTATCGGCCTCTGCCGCCATCTCTTCATAACGAGCAAGACGAGCCTTCGACTTGGTCTGACGGCCCTTAGAGTTCATGCGAACCCATTCGAGTTCTTCCGCTAACCGCTTTGCGCGCTTCGCATCTTTCTGGCCTTCAATCTTTAAACGAGTTGCCTTGGTCTCAAGGTATGTTGAGTAGTTACCTTCATATGGATAGGCGCGACCGCGGTCGAGTTCGAGAATCCACTCTGCGACGTTATCCAAGAAGTACCTATCGTGCGTGATCGCGACAACGGTGCCTGGATACTTTGAGAGATGTTGTTCGAGCCAAAGAACTGACTCAGCATCCAGATGGTTTGTAGGCTCATCGAGGAGTAAGAGATCTGGAGCTTCGAGCAATAACTTACAGAGCGCAACGCGGCGCTTCTCGCCACCAGAGAGGACCTTTACATCGGCATCACCAGGTGGGCAGCGAAGTGCATCCATCGCTTGTTCAAGTTGTGAATCAAGATCCCAAGCATTGCGGTGATCGAGTTGTTCCTGAAGCGTTCCCATTTCGGCAAGAAGCTTGTCGTAATCAGCATCAGGGTTTGCCATCTCTTCCGAGATCGCGTTGAAGCGGTTCATCATCTCCATCGTTTCGCCAACGCCCATCTGGACGTTCTCGAGAACGGACTTCGTCTCATCAAGGTGTGGCTCTTGTAGGAGGATGCCGACGGTGTAGCCAGGAG
>CAJBLC010000169.1 GCA_903953805.1 uncultured Actinomycetes bacterium
AACAACCCCGAATGCGAGTCTTATTCAATAGCACCAACGAGACGCGCTTGATGTCCCGATTGGTATATAGGTATAGCTATGTCTTTTGAAAAACTTGGCGTTCACCCTGCTCTAGCGCAGGCTCTCGCAAATGAAGGTAAAACCACTCCATTCCCGATTCAAGAAGCAACCCTTCCTGAAGCAATTGCTGGGCGCGACATTCTTGGCCGCGGTCAGACTGGATCAGGTAAGACTCTTGCCTTCGGTCTAGCGATGATGACCCGCCTTGCTGGCCGTACCGCTCGCCCACACCACCCACTTGGATTAGTTCTTGCACCAACTCGCGAGCTCGCAGTTCAGATCTCTGAAGTTCTCGCACCACTCTCTCGCACTGTTAACTTGAACTCTCAGGTCGTTGCTGGCGGAATGCCATACATGCGCCAGATTCAAGCTCTTAAGCGCGGCGTACCAATCATTGTTGCAACCCCAGGTCGCTTGATGGATCTATTAGATAAGCGCCATATTGATCTCAGCGATGTCGAACTCACAGTTCTTGATGAAGCAGATCAGATGGCCGATATGGGCTTTTTGCCTTCAGTTAAAGAGATTCTTGCTCTCACAAAGAAGGATGGCCAACGCCTGCTCTTCTCAGCAACACTTGATCGCGATGTTGATTCACTCGTCAAGATGTTCTTGAAGAACCCAGTTACTCACTCATTAGAGAATGAGAAGACAACTGCTGGACGTATGCTCCACCACATCTTGATCATGGATCAAGGTCATAAAGATCTCATTGCAACTCAGATTGCAGCACGTGAAGGTCGCACGATCTTCTTCGTTCGTACCAAGCATGGCGCAGATAAACTCGCTGAGAAGATGCTCCGCGCTGGTGTTCCAGTCGGCGTCTTGCACGGTGGTAAGTCACAAGGTCAGCGCACACGAGTTCTTGCAGCATTTAAAGATGGCAAGACCAATGCACTTGTTGCAACCGATGTCGCTGCACGCGGTATCCACGTAGATGATGTCTCGCTCGTGGTTCACGTCGATGCACCTGCAGATCACAAAGATTACTTGCACCGCGCAGGCCGTACCGCTCGTGCTGGTACATCAGGCACAGTGGTCACACTTGCAACATCGAAGCAGAAGAAGGGCATCCACGGTCTCGCATCACGCGCTGCTGTGAAGCTCGCTGAAGTATTCGTAAAGCCATCAGATCAAGAGCTGGTACGAGTCACTGGCGCACAAGAGCCATCAGGTATTCCGATTCAAGCAGAGCCAGAGAAGCATGAGAGCGCTCGTAAGCCAGGTAGCCGCAATCGCGGTGACCGTGGAGACCGTGGCGATCGCCCGGCTCGCAACCAAGATCGTCCTGATTATCCAAAGCGTGAGCGCGCTCCTTATAAGGGCAACAGTGGCTCCGGTGGACGTGGCGGCTTTGTAAAGAAAGAGAAGCCTGAGTCAGTCGTTGAATTCCGTAATAACGAACGCCCAGTTCGCGATTATGAGCGCCCACAGCGCAATGATCGTCCAGCTCGTGCAACAGATCGTCCGGCACGTGAAGAGCGTCCGTCACGTCCAGCAGCTAGGTCGTGGGAGCAGAACGAACGTCCGGCACGTCCAGCGCACGATGATCGCTCGACTCGTCCATCATCACGTTCGGAAGCGCGTAACACTCGCGATGAACGTAACTCACGTCCAGCACGTGCAGAGCGTCCAGATTTCGATCCACGCGATCGCGCACCAAAGAAGAAGTGGACACCACAAGAAGTTCGAAATGCCGAGCGCCCAGCGCGCGATGGTGATCGTCCCGCACGTCCTGCCAAGAAGTCAGCTGCGGCTAAGCCTTATCGCACTAACAAGTTCGATCCGATGGCGCCAAAGCCAACTGAGGGATTCCGAGCAAAGTCTGCTGCGAAGAAAGCGGGCAAGAAGGCTGCACCCAAGACTTCAAAGCCTGGTCGTCCAGGTAAGCCAGCGGTGAAGAAGACTGCAGGAAAGAAGAAGCCTCGTACTAAGTAATTACGAGAGATAGATATTCTCGTCGAAGTATTGCGCGATATGACCGGTGTTATGGCTAATAACCAGAACGCCGGTCGTTTTGCTTAACAGGGTTATCAGATCCAATAACTTCTGGGTATATCCAGAATCTTGCGCACTGAATGGTTCATCAAGCAAGTAATACTCTGCAGATTGAATGAGAGCGAGTGCCACACTGACTCGTTGTTGTTGACCGAGCGATAACTCAGTAACTTTCAGTGCGAACAAGTCATAGAGATCGAGCGCTTCAAAGACATCGGTCGTATGAGCAGCACGGTTCTTCTGCTTGATAATTGCAAAGATCTCTTCCACCGTAAAGGCGAGTTCAAAGATTCGGCGCTGTGGTGCGATCGAACGTAACTCTGCTTGTTCCTTCGTCTTCAGTTGTGAAATATCGTGGCCATTGATCACGATCGACCCGGAATCAGGCATTAAAACCCCACCGATGAGCTGCAAGAGCGTGGTCTTACCTGAGCCATTGGGGCCACCGAGCAGCGTCGCGCAGTTGTTTGCGATGACAGTCGAGAAGTCTTCAAAGACGACATTCTTGCCGTGGGCGAATGAAAGGTTCTTGATCTCAATCATTGGCGACCCACTGACTCTTCTGGGTGCGGAGCAAGATAATGAGCGCAGGAGCACCGATCAGACTTGTGATCAATCCAAGTGGGATCTCATGCGGTTGGAACAATGTGCGAGCTAAGAGATCGGCAAGCAAGAGCAAGGTCGCACCGATAATCGCCGAGAAGGTCAACATCTGGCGATGAGCAGGTCCCACTAAGAGTCGAACAATATGCGGAACGAGTAAGCCTAAGAAGGCGATCGATCCAACGGCGCTTACTGAGGCACCAACCAAGAAGGCCATCGCGATAATTGCAAGGAGTCTTAAGCGTTTTGGATTAATACCGATGTAATGGCTGCTGCTCTCACCTAACGAGTAAGCATCAAGTCGACGTGAGACGAAGAAGGAGAGGATGATTCCAACTTCAATAAATGGCGCAATCACTTTGAGGGTTTGATTATTGAGCAACGTCAGTGAGCCAAAGTTCCAGAATGAGAGGCTCTGGATACCGGGTTTTTGTGAGACCGCGATCAACAATCCGGCGACTGCAGTCAGAATCGCAGATATCGCGATGCCAGTTAGCAAGAATCCATAACCCTTGTTCGGCGCAAGGAGTTGAACGAGAAGCGCTGCAATCACAGCAAAGAGAACTGCTGAAGCCGCATTCGTCTTTGAGCCATAGGTGGCAGCACCTGATGCGATAACCGCGATAGTGCCTAACGTCGCACCGCTCGATAGACCAATGAGTGTTGGTTCAGCGAGTGGATTGCGGAAGATTCCTTGGGCAATAGATCCTGCGATACCAAGACCAGCGCCGATAATCGCTGCGCCAAGTGCTCGCGGGAGTCTGATCTGCCAGACCGTGGTGGCATCGGTACCCGTGTGGTGGGTCAGTAAGTACCAGAAAGAAGTGTGGAGCTGCACGATTCCGGTACGCAGTGAGAGCCCGAATAAAACAATGGCAAGGGCGCTAAAGCCACTATAGAGCGCTACCTTCTTCATAGGGTCGATGCTTTCACAATATCGCCACGAAGTTTGGATATCAGTGGAATGGTGCGCGGTCCAAATGAAAGGAGGAGCGAATCATCGACAGTCACAACGCGCTGGCGTTGGCCGGCGATTGTTTGTGCGATTCCCGGAAGTTGGGTCAGCCCTTTTAGACCGCCAACAGAGGCGAGACCCTTCGTCATCAGAAGAAGAACATCAGGGTTGAGCTTCACTAGCTCTTCAGCGCTCATCGAACTAAATGGCTGAGCTAAATTCTTCGCACCGATATCGGTGAACCCCATGGCTTGAATCAGTGAATCAGCGCCACTTCCCTTACCGCCAATCAGATAGATACTCGATGTTCCGCGCAGGTAGAGGAATGCAACAGTGATTGGCTTCGTCGGATTATTGATCGTTGAAATTTGGCTGACGAGTAACTGACCAGCCTTTGGGGCGCCGATTGCTGATGCGATCGCTAACTCTTTCTGAGCGATCGTCTTTAACTCAAAGGTTGTTGGGATCGTGACAATCTTGATCCCCGATTGCTTGAGCGTTTCGAGTGCCGTTGTTGGCGATGTATTGGCATCGATCAGAATGAGATCAGGCTTCTGCATCAAAACTGTCTCAGTCGAAACAGTATGCCCAGGGTTATCGATGGGAATCGATGCCAGCTCTGGCATGGTCGATGCCACATCGCGGCCAACCAAGATGGAGTTATAACCAAGCGCTGCCAC
>CAJBLC010000170.1 GCA_903953805.1 uncultured Actinomycetes bacterium
GGGCAAGAATTCCAGCGATAAGGAACCATGAGAAAGAGGTAATCAGGTAGAGATAGCCGATTGTCTTGTGATCGGTTGAGGTGATCCACTTTACGAAGAGGCGACCCTTCGATTCCTTACGTGGTGCTGCAATAGTGCCAACGGGCGCAGTGCGCTCTGCATATGTTGTCATTGTTATGCCGCCTTCAGTGTAGAGAGGTAAGCCTGATATTCAGATGGTGTTACGACTTTCACCTTAAAGAGCATCTCAGAGTGGTTACGTCCGCAGAGGATGTTGCAACGACCTGGGAAGGTTCCAAGTTTCTGAGCTGCAAACTCAAGATGGTTTTGTACATGTGGCAAAGTTTGAATTTGAATCATGAACGCTGGGATCCAGAATCCATGGACCACGTCATTTGCCTCAAGAGTGAATCGCACCTTCTCTCCTAGTGGGAGAACCAAGGTAGGTGGCTGGGCTGGTGTGCCTGTAACAGTTGTGTTTGGTCCAGTTCCAGCATCGTCATACGTGAATTGCCATGACCATTGAATTCCCTTGACCTCAATATTGTGAGGAGCAGCGGCGGCTGAATCAACATGAGTGATCTTTGATTCTGCACGTGCCGTATATCCGAAGAGGACAAGAACAATAATGAATGCAATCGCAGTGAGTGAGAGCTCGACCTTGTTATTGTGACTGAACTGGCGCGGAAGCGCATCGCTCTTACGACGATTAAAGATCACTGGATAGAAGATCGCTAGCGCTGTGAGCACTCCAACTACTCCCGCAGCAATCCACGCACCCTGCCAAAGTGGCAGCGTTGTGTCATTGACCGACGAGACTCCCTTGTCATACCCCAAGCCAGAGATGTTCTTTGATTGGCAGCCGGTGAGCAAGAGGGCGAGGCTTGAGCCTGCCACGATGAGTGCAGCTTTTCTCGCTACAGAAGGGCGCTTATGCATGGGGAAAGTTTATCGGGGTAACTCGCGCTCTGCTCTCGGCGAGGGTAGCGTTCGAACTATGGGTTCAGTCACAGCGATCTTCACCGCCGAGAACCGCATCCACCCTGCCGCTGAGGCGATTCTCCAGGAGGCCATTACCCAAGGCTGGTCCGATCCAACAAAGCTCCACCATTCCTCCCGACGATTGGGACAACTCCTATCAGAGGCCCACGCGAGCTTCTCGAGATCCCTCCAGATTCCAGCAGAGTCCATCCATTTCTTGGGCGAACCCACCTTGGGCTTTCATCTCGGAGCCAATGGTTTTACGCCGAGCGGTGAGACCTATCTCCCCGCTACATCTCGGCAAGAGGCCTTCGCTGCGACCTCCTCCCGACAGGCACAAACTCTCCCAGTAGATCTCCAGGGCGAATGGGTCATCCCTGCTGGTGAACGGGAAGATCTCCTTATTATTCAAACAGTCAATCTGGAGACTGGTGCCATCTGCCCTGATGCATCACATTTCCAAGGAGATCTTTTTGTTGACTCCACCTCAGATCCCTTAGGAAAGATCCCAGAGAATTGGTCGGCTGCACTCTGGGACTCCGTGAGCTGGCAAGGTCCTCGAGGCTTAGGAATCTTTGCACTCAAGGATCACACTCGTTGGACTAATCCACTGCCTCATAACGATCACCGCGTGGTGCCAGGTGGCGCAAACCCTGCACTCGTGATTGCCAGCGCCGTCGCCCTTGAAGCGAGTATCGCTGAACGAAGAACTTCTCAAGACAATCTTCAGGAGTTCAATACCTACATCCGCACTTACATAACATCAGAGATTGGCGATGTCGACATCGCCTCCCCTATCAGTGGAGCACCGCACCTGCTCTCCTTCTCGTTCCTCTATGTTCAAGCGGAACAACTTGTAGACGATATGGAGAAGAGAGGATTCTCCATTGATTCGGGGTCTGCCTGTATCAGTGCAAATATCGAAGCAAGCCATGTACTAGCGGCAATGGGTCGATTAACACACGGCAATATTCGCCTCCGCCTTTATCCATCTACAACTCGTGAAGATATTGAGGGACTCCTTAAAAATCTCAAAGATCTTGTCGAGGAGCAGCGACGTTCACCATGAAGGTTGTAGATGCACGTGGAAAACTCTGTCCGCAGCCAATCATCGATCTCGCAGTTGAAGTGAGAAACTCGAACTCTGGCGAGATTATTCAGTTGTTGAGCGATGACCCTGCGACGTGGGCAGATTTGCAAGCTTGGTCGCGTATGACAGGACACCTCTCACGCCAAGTTAACGCCACAACTTTTGAGGTTGAGGTTTAACCTCATTAATCAACCTTTAGCCGACTAGCCGAGGTTTGATCTTGCTCGCAATCTCAGCCGCTGCTTGCGCACCATAGCTCTCCGAAAATCTCGCCATGAAATCACTTTCATCGAAGCGATATTCCTGGGTGCCAACAGTCTCCAAGCAATACGTAGCAAGCATCGAACCTAGTTGTGCGCTTCGTTCATGAGAGAAGCCCCAGGAAATTCCAGCTAAGAATCCCGAGCGGAATGCATCACCCACGCCCGTTGGATCAATCTTTGTCCGCTCTACCGCACACTGAACTTTTATCGTTGGCTTTCCATGTTCTTCAATACGTGCCCCATGAGAACCGAGCGTCACGACTCGAACCTCAACTTCATCAAAGAGCTCTTGATCGCTCCACCCAGTCTTCTGCAGCGTAAGAGCCAATTCATATTCATTCATTAATAAGTACTTAGCACCGCGAACAAGATTCTTAATGTCCTCGCCATCCATACGTGCTAACTGCTGTGATGGATCGGCGGCGAATGGGATTGCAAGGTCTCTCGCCGCTTGCGAGTGGCGCAACATAGCGGCCGGGTCATCAGGTGAGATCACAAGGAGGTCGAGGCCACCGACTGAAGTTGAAATCGGTGCAAGTTCAATCTCTCGAGCCTCGCTCATCGCTCCCGGGAAGAATGACGCGATCTGATTGAGAGAGTTATCAGTCGTCACCATAAATGTTGCAGTGTGGAGTGAGGTCGAAACTTGTGCATGTGTAGTAACTACACCGTGACGTGTTAACCAGGCATCGTAATCAGCCCAGTCTTTACCAACTGCTGCAATCAATATTGGATTGAGTCCGAGTACGCCCATGCCGAAGGCAATATTTCCAGCAACTCCCCCGCGCCTGATCTCTAGGGTGTCTACAAGAAAGGAGAGCGAAACTTTTGCTAGCGATCCCTCAACGAGCGAGTCAGTGAACTCTCCTGGAAAGGTCATCAAATGATCGCGGCCGATCGAACCTGCAACACCAATTTTCATAGGTGAAAGGTAATCGGCGAATCAGGATTTAGCGGAGATTAGTTAAATGAATCGCCGCATGCACATGAGCCCTGCGCATTTGGATTATCGATGGTAAAGCCCTGCTTCTCAATGGTGTCAACGAAATCGATTGAAGCTCCCATGAGGTAAGGAGTACTCATCTTGTCTGTGACAACTTTTACACTTCCGAATTCGGAGACAGTGTCGCCATCAAGTGCGCGGTCATCAAAGTACAACTGATAGCGCAGACCCGAGCAACCACCTGGCTGAACAGCTACGCGGAGAGATAGATCGGTACGTCCTTCTTGCTCCAAAAGTGCAGCAACCTTCGTTGCAGCTACATCGGTAAGGAGGATGCCAGTAGCAGTGCTCTGGATTGAAATGTCTGTCGTTGTCTCAGTGCTCATAAGCCAAACTTTACCCCTAAGATCTCGTTATGACCTCTCCACTCACGGATCTGCTCCTTATGGGGCGTGGGCGAGATCTCGCCAGCGAACGTGGCGTCTCCTGTGATGGCGAGCTTCCTCCGGCCAGCGACCCGCACCTGGTGGAGCGTGCCCATGCCGCCCGAAAAGCGCTCGGGTCCCGCGCAATGATCCTTGGTCACCATTACCAACGTGATGAGGTCATCGACTTCGCCGACATCACGGGCGATTCATTCAAACTTGCTCAAGCGGCGGCATCAAACCCAGAAGCAGAGTTGATCATCTTCTGTGGCGTGCACTTTATGGCTGAGAGTGCCGACATCCTCACTACAGATGATCAAAAGGTGATTCTCCCCGACCTCGCTGCAGGCTGTTCCATGGCTGACATGGCTGCGGCTAATCAAGTCCATGCGGCTTGGGCGGTCTTCGAGAAACTCGGTATCGCTGCTCGAACTACTCCTATTACCTATATGAACTCGACTGCCGCTATCAAGGCATTCACTGGTGAACATGGTGGAGCGGTCTGCACCTCATCGAATGCGGAGCGAGCCATGTCGTGGGCTTTCGAGCAGGGCGAGAAGATCTTCTTCCTCCCTGATCAACACTTAGGGAGAAATACCGCAGTTCTCAAACTTGGGCTCACGTTGGAAGATTGCGTCTTGTGGAATCCATGGAAACCAAATGGCGGATTGTCAGATCAGCAGTTGCTCGATGCAAAAGTTATTCTGTGGCGCGGACACTGTTCGGTCCACGGTCGATTCTCTCTCGAAAATATCAATGACGTTCGCGCTCGTGTATCTGATGTAAATGTTTTGGTCCATCCAGAATGCCAACACGAAGTTGTCTCCCATGCAGATTTTGTTGGTAGTACGGAATTCATCATCAGAACGATCGAAAAATCGGCTCCCGGCAGTAAATGGGCGATCGGCACTGAGCTCAACCTCGTTCAGCGATTAGCACGCACGTATAACGACAGAGAAATACTCTTTCTCGATAAGACCGTCTGCTACTGCTCGACGATGAACCGCATCGATCTCCCCCATCTCGTGTGGGCGATGGAGACGCTGGCGGCCGGCCGCCTAGTTAATGAGATTCGTGTCGACCCAGCGACCACGCACCACGCAAGAGTTGCGCTCGATCGGATGCTAGCCCTACCGTAACCTCATGAGCGAAAATAGCGATAGCAAAAAAGGTAAGGCGACTCCTAAGCGTAAAGATGCCCAGGCTCTCACCAAGGTGAACTCACTTGCTCCATCAACGAGCAAGGAAGCGAAGGCTCGTGACCGGGCACTCGAGAAGAGTCGTCGCATAGAATCACGAGCAGCATTCATGCGTGGCGAGGAGAGCGCCCTCCCTGCTCGCGATCGTGGCCCTGCAAAGAAATGGGTTCGTAACTACATCGACTCTCGCCGCACTATTGGTGAATACTTCTTGCCAACAATCATGCTCGTCTTAGTCCTCACTGTTATCCCAGTGAAGGCTGTTCAGCTACTTGCGATTCTCTTTATGTATGCCGCGATGCTCTACTCACTTGTTTCGGCATTCTTCATGAGCCGTACTATTAAGAAGTTAGTCGCCGAGAAGTTCCCTAATGAGTCACTCAAGGGAATCGGAATCTACGGATGGCTCCGTTCAACACAGATGCGCCGTATGCGCGCACCTGCTCCACAAGTAAAGCGTGGCGATAGCTTCTAATTCCGCCTCTTATTTCTTGGCGGATATTTAGAAGTTTTTACGCGCGAGGGTTCGGGCTCTCTGTCTTTGCTGGATTCTTCTCTGGAAGATTGCCAAGTGCAGCATCTATTGCCTTGAGAGTTGATGCATCAAGCTTAATTCCAGATGCTTTGACGTTGTCCTTCACCTGGGAAGCCTTCGTTGCTCCCATGATGACCGATGCGACATTCTTATTTTGTAACGCCCAAGCAAGTGCAAGTTGTCCCATTGAGAGATCTAGAGATTCAGCAATCGGTTTCAACTTCTGAACTGTTGTTAAAACATCTTCATTCATCCAGCGAGAGATCATTGCGGATCCGGCCTTATCGCGGGCGCGTGAACCAGCTGGCGCCTTCTTACCTGGAAGGTACTTACCTGTGAGAACACCCTGGGCCATAGGTGACCAGACGATCTGACTAATGCCTTCGCGTTCGCAGAGTGGAACTACTTCACTCTCGATAACACGCCACAACATTGAATATTGCGGTTGGCTAGAGACGAAGCGATCGAAGTTATTCTCCTTTTGATACTTCAGGGCTGCCGCAATTTGAGGAGCACTCCATTCGGAGAAGCCGATGTAGTGAACCTTTCCTTGGCGGATCAAATCTTCAAAGGCTCGAAGTGTCTCTTCAAGTGGTGTCTCGTAGTCGAAGCGATGTGCTTGATAGAGATCGATGTGATCGGTTCCTAAGCGCTTCAATGAGGCGTGAGCTGATTCCATGATGTGCTTGCGTGAGAGCCCACGATCATTCTTACCGGTGCCTGTTGGCCAGTAGACCTTGGTGAAGAGTTCATACGATTCGCGTTTGACGCCTTTGAGCGCCTTACCAAGAACGGTCTCCGCCTTTGTTCCAGCGTAGACATCTGCGGTATCGAAGGTGGTGATACCTACATCCAGAGCAGCCTTAACGCAGCTAAAGGCAGCTTCTTGCTCGACCTGATTTCCATGGGTAATCCAATTTCCATAAGAAATCTCTGAGACATACATTCCGGTGTTGCCAAGGCGACGATATTCCATGGATGAGAGAGTACCCTCTTGATATGAAGATGCCATCCCTTTTTGGAGCAATTTTTTCCATCGGTGCTTCGCCGGTATTCGCGCTCGCTGCTCGAGCCGATGAAGGCGGTACGGGGCCACACATCCATGAAGAGAGCCACGGCCTTGAGGGCCTACCGATCGTGATCATCATCGCCGCGCTCATCATCGCGGTTGGACTCGCATATGGAATTGGAAGGCGTTCTCGGAAATAACGTCTGAGCACTGATAGGTTTTACCCACTCGCACCTCTGGTGTGGGTGTTCAAATCAAGAGCGAAGTTCGGTGAAATCCCGACGCTGTCCCGCAACTGTAAGGGTCTTCGAAAGAAGTACTTGAGCCAGGTCGCCTCTCGATATGAGCGAAGTATCCGACCTCGGAGGAAGGTCGGGCCTTTCAACAGAATCGCTCTCTGTGACTGATTCCTCGAATTGCCCCCTTTCTCCCTCAGACTCTTTGAGGGAGTTTTTTCATGCATATCAAAAGTTCACTTGTTCTTGCGCTGGCATTGGTGGCGGTATCTGCCCCATTGGCGACAGCAGTACAACATCAGCCAACTCGAATCGTTTCACTTTCACCAAGCGCCACAGAAGATCTCTTTGCCATTGGTGCAGGTAAGTCAGTAATTGCAGTTGATTCACTCTCTAACTTCCCTTCAACAGCACCCATCACAAAGCTTGACGCCTTCGCTCCCAATGTTGAGGCGATCGCAAAGTACAAACCAGATCTCGTCATCTTGCAGTCATCTGCCACCAAGGCAACATCTGTCAAAGCAGCTCTCGAAAAATTGAAGATCAAAGTCTTCTTTGAAGTAACTCCTGCCGATATCTCTGGAGCCTATGCAGAGATCAACGCGCTTGGGGCCGTGACAGGAAATACTGCGAAGGCGGCAAAAGTCGTTGCAACCATGAAGACCGCTATCGCTAAAACTATCGCGGCAGGAAAGCGCTCAGCTCCTATCGCCATCTTCCATGAAGTCGATAACACGCTCTACTCCGCGACATCAAAGACCTTTATCGGTCGGGTCTACGCAGATTTCAATACAACCAATGTCGCCGACGCGGCAGACACCGCTGATAGCTATGGATATCCGCAACTGACTAACGAGTATCTTCTCAAAGCAAATCCTGCAGTCATCTTCCTTGGTGATGGCGAGCCAGTTTCGAGCGTAGCCTCACGCGCAGGATGGAATTCCATTAGCGCAGTCTCTGGGAACCACATCGTTGAGCTACCGGCAGATATCCCATCACGCTGGGGGCCACGCTTAGTCGACTTCTACCAATTCGTTTCATCCACGCTAGCAGCGATCAAGTAACAATATGAACTCTGGCGAGATTTCACCAAAGCAACATGGGATAACACCCATGTGGAACTGGAAGATCACTGCAACTTCCGCTGCTTTGGTGATTCTCGTTGGCTTGGCGGCAATTAGTTTTGGCCCAATCAACTTGAGCTTTGCAAAGATTCTTAAATCATTGCTCGGAATCCATGGTGGACTATCCGGACAGGATCGAACTGTGCTGATTGACCTGCGACTCCCCCGTGCGCTGTTAGCAGCTCTTGTAGGCGCAGCACTCGCATCCAGTGGTGCGGTCTATCAATCAGTCTTTCGAAATCCACTCGCAGATCCGTATCTTCTTGGCGCGGCAAGCGGAGCGGGTCTTGGCGCCACAATCGCTATCACCAACACTCATGGCGATATCTACCGTCTATTGCCCGTCTTCTCTTTCGTCGGAGGAACTCTTGCAGTTCTCACATCATTCTTTATCTCAGGCAAATTCTTTGCCGAGCCGCAATCCTTACTTCTGAGCGGAATAGCTGTTGGCTCGTTCGCAACTGCCATTCAGACCTACCTTCAACAACGACATAGCGCATCATTGAGACCGGTTTACTCGTGGATCCTCGGAGAACTTACCGTCGCGAATTGGCAGATAGTGACCTGGTCCTCCTTTTACATTCTGATGGCCATCGGCATTCTCTTCTTAGTCTCAAAACAATTGGATGGCTTAATGCTGAGCGATGAAGAGGCATTCTCATTGGGAATCAACCCCAATCGACTTCGAGTGATCGCAGTTGCCGCAGCCACGTTGGCCACTGCTACTGCAGTTTCCGCCTCAGGACTCATTGGTTTCGTTGGCATCGTTGTTCCGCATCTAGTTCGTGGAATTACTCATCGAGTAACAAATCGAAATCTTCTCACCGTTGCACTTACTGGTGCGGCATTCTTGATGCTCGCAGACCTAGGGGCGCGCACACTCCTATCTCCTGCCGAACTTCCCATCGGAGTTATCACGGCCTTTGTCGGTGCTCCATTCTTTTTAATAGTCCTTCGACGACGTAGAACGGTTCAATCATGATTCTTGTAGATCGCCTCGATGTCACCTTATCCGGCAAGAAGATCCTCAACGATCTCTCGCTATCAATCCCTGACGGTGTATGGAGTTGTCTCGTGGGGCCTAACGGAGCGGGTAAGACCACACTCCTCAAGGTGCTTCTCGGAAATACCCCATATTCAGGTTCCGTTACAAGCAACGGAGAAGAGGTCTTCAGAAGTCACCAACGTAACGTTGCCTTCGTTCCCCAACAGCCGCATATCCCCCAGGGTATTACCGTAGCCGAGTACGTAACACTGGGAAGAGCGAAGAAGGATGGCTGGGGTAATGAGAGCGCCAACAGTCGGGCCCTCATCGCAGAGATTTTAGAACTCACCCATCTCTACGGGATGCATAAGCAACTTGTCTCACACCTATCAGGTGGCGAGATGCAACGAACCCTGATCGCGCGCGCTTTAGCGCAAGAACCTGAACTCATCCTTTTAGATGAACCAACGAGCGCGCTCGATCTCCATCATCAGATTGAAGTTCTCAACAACTTACAATTTTTGCAAGAACGTGGCGTAACGATCGTCTCGACGATGCATGACATCACTCTTGCCGCCATGTATGCCGAACGAATCATTGTTATGCAGTCAGGTCGTGTATTGGCAGAAGGTGATGCACAAGAGATTATCCACTCTGCTGAACTACGCAAGGCCTTCGATGACCGTATCAATGTTTTCACTCTCGACTCTGGTCGACCTGTGATCGTTGCGAAGAAAGATGGTAAGTAGTCTTAACGGACGTGGGACTCGACAAATGGGGCCTTTACTACCTCGACTTCACTCATTCTGCCGCGCACATCAATCTGTAGTCGATCACCGATCTTCACAGTTGGATCAAGTAGTGCAAGCCCAATCCCTACTTTAAGTGATGGGGAGAAAGTTCCACTCGTTACTAATCCAATTGGATTTCCATCCCGAAGAACCGACATATCTGCGCGAGGAATTCCACGATCGAGCGATTTAATCCCTTTTAACGAACGCTTGACGCCAGCCTCTTTCAGTTCTGTCAGTGCAGCCCGACCTTTAAACTTTGGCTTGGCGAGAACAACTGCCCAAGCAGCGCCAGCCTCAATCGCCGCGATATCAAGCGAAAGCTCGTGGCCGTGGAGCGGATATCCCATCTCGGTACGCAAAGTATCTCGAGAACCAAGTCCGCATACTCGACCATCGACCTTTGCAATCGCATCAACGAGAATCTTCCAGAGCGGGAGTGTCTGATCCCAGGTCGGTACTAATTCAAAACCATATTCACCGGTGTACCCAGTTCGGCAGATAATGACCGAGCCGAGTTCTTCATGACCCGGAATTACTCCCTCACTAAATGCCATGTAATCAAAATCAACAGTGATTCCAAGTGAAGAGATTATCTGTTGAGAGAGCGGTCCTTGTAAGGCAAGCACTCCGTAACCATGATGCGCACCAACAATCGTGACACCAGCTGGTGCCTCGGCCGCAAGGGTGCGAACAACTTCTGCGCAGTTGGATGCATTAGGAATGAGGAATAGATCTTCAGCACTTCGTCGATAGACAATGAGGTCATCGATCACGCCACCTTGATCATTACAGATCAGGTTGTATTGAGCGCTGCCATCTTCAATTCGATTGAGATCATTGGTTAACATCGAGTTGAGGTATTCCAGGGAGCCAGAACCTCTGACCTGAATCTTTCCTAAGTGAGAGACGTCGAAGAGCCCTACCCGTTCGCGAACCGCAGTATGTTCGGCAATCACTCCACCTGGTGCACCGGCTGCAGTACCTGCCGGGTATTCAATGGGCATATCCCAGCCACCAAAATCGGCGAGCTTCGCGCCGGCATCTAGGTGCCATTGATAGAGCGGAGACTTCAATTCGGTCATGGCCTCAACCTAGCAAACAAGGTAAATGGGCGATACTTATGCGAGCGTTATCAAGCAAAAAGTCGAGCGCAGTGATTAGATAATGCAATGGCAACTTTGAAAAGCTCTCAAAAACTATCGTCTGAGATCGTGGTCCTCGGTTTGGCTTCGAAAGATGGAAAACTCGTCGTGGAGGTCGCAGATTCCGGTCTTTACGCAAAGACCTTTCTTCCAGCGTTAGAGGAAGTCGGTGCGACTGGATCGCGTGAAGAGATCATCAAAATACCGACCGACTCAGCGTCCCACCATCGATTGGTGATCTTCACCGGCTTGGGAGAGGCAGCAAAGAATTCAGAATATCCCCACGAGATCCTGCGCAGAGCGGCTGGAGCAGCTGTTCGTGCGCTCGCCGGGAAAACCAATGCAGATTTCGCCCTCCCTCACAAGAGTGCGCAGAACCTCGCTGCTATCGCTGAAGGAGTGGCGTTAGGTGCCTACTCATTCGATACCCATCGCGGTGCCTCAAAGGCGAGCCAGAAGAAACCACTTGGAACAGCGACAATCATCTCCCACCTAAGCGACGAATCATCGACCAAATCAACTGTGAAAAGAGCAATGCTCCTTGCAAAGTATGTTCATCTCGTTCGCGATCTCGTTAATACCCCAGCAAACCATCTCTCTCCTTCGATCTTTGTGACGAAGATGAAATCCATGGCCGCTGGCTTATCGGTCAAGATTGAAGTACTCGATGAGAAGGCGTTAAAGACAAAAGGTTATGGCGGTATCTACTCCGTTGGTCAGGGTTCCGCGAATCCACCTCGGCTCCTTCATATCTCGTACTCCCCTGCAAAACCGAAGAAGCGATTCGCATTCGTTGGCAAGGGAATTACTTTCGATACTGGTGGTTACGCCCTGAAGCCAGCAGCTGGAATGGATGCGATGAAGACAGATATGGCCGGTGCTGCTTCAGTCATCGCCGCAACGTTGGCGATTGCCGAATTGAAACTTCCAGTCTCCGTCCATGCATATGCCTGTCTTGCTGAAAATATGATCAGCGAGAATGCAACTCGTCCTGGCGATGTCATTACAACTCTCAGCGGCAAGACGGTTGAAGTTCTCAATCCCGATGCCGAGGGTCGACTCGTGATGGCTGATGGGCTAACCCGTGCCGTCGCTGACGCCGAAAAATCTGGTGACCTCGATGGCTTGATCGATGTCGCAACTCTCACCGGAGCTCAGATCATCGCCCTAGGTATTCGTACCGCCGGCTTGATGAGCAACAACGAAGCCTTTACCGAAGAATTCCTCAACGTTGCCAAATCCACTGGCGAACTCTTCTGGCCGATGCCGCTTCCCGAAGAGCTGCGCGCCACTCTCGATACTCCGGTGGCAGATATCGCCAATGTCGGGGATAAGAGTGGCGGAATGCTCGTCGCCGGCGTCTTTCTCAAAGAGTTCGTTCCACCGACTACCCCATGGCTCCACTTGGATATTGCTGGACCGTCCTATACCGAGAAGACCGGGCATGGCTATAGCCCTGTCGGAGGAACTGGAATCACGGTCAGATCTCTCGTCGCCCTCGCTGAGTCGGCTGTATCACACCCGTAAGCGAGAAAGTGAGGGGCGGAAATCGCCCCTTCGTTTCGTGGCAGGATTAGCCTCATATCCCCTCGTCGATGAGGGGTAGTTTCGCTCGGTTGAGATAGATGATTGAAGGGTTGGGCTGTGGCTGATTTTGATCTCGTGATTCTTGGTGGCGGTTCGGGTGGTTACGCGGCCGCGCTGCGTGGCGCACAACTTGGTTTATCGGTTGCGCTTATCGAGAAGGATAAAGTCGGAGGAACGTGTCTGCACCGCGGATGTATCCCAACGAAGGCTCTCCTTCATGCCGGCGAAGTCGCAGATAGTTCACGTCACGCATCTGAATTTGGAGTAAATGCCCAATTCATCTCAATGGATATGAATGCAGTCAACGCATATAAAGATGGCGTCGTTTCAAAGTTGCATAAAGGACTGCAGGGCCTCATAAAATCTCGAAATGTCACCTACGTTGAGGGAACTGGCCGATTGGTCTCCCCTAATACCGTTCAAGTAAATGGTGAGAATTACACTGGCAAGAACATCATCCTTGCAACTGGTTCATATCCACGTACTCTCCCAGGGCTCGAAATCGATGGTCGTCAGATTGTCACATCTGAAGAAGCGATGAAGTTCGACTATGTTCCAAAGAGCGTCATTGTTCTTGGTGGCGGAGTTATTGGATGCGAATTCGCATCAGTCTGGAATTCATTCGGTTCTGAGGTAACGATTGTTGAAGGGTTGCCACGATTGGTTGCTCTCGAAGATGAATCTTCAAGCAAGCAGCTCGAACGCGCCTTCCGTAAGCGCGGAATCAATTTTGTCACTGGCGTGAAGTTCGCTTCTGCAACAAAATCTGATGCCGGCGTAACCATCACTCTAGAAAATGGCGCTACTCACACTGCCGATGTACTTCTCGTAGCAGTCGGTCGAGGCCCTGTTACCTCTGGTATCGGTTATGAAGAACAAGGCATTGCAATGGATCGTGGTTACATCACGGTAGATGAGAAATGCCGTACCAGTGTTCCAGGTGTCTGGGCGGTTGGCGACATCATCCCTACTCTTCAACTTGCTCACGTCGGTTTTGCTGAGGGAATCATGGTTGCCGAGGAGATTGCAGGACTCAACCCGCGTGCCATTAATTACGACGGAATTCCAAAGGTTACATACTCTGAGCCTGAAGTTGCTTCTGTAGGCCTCTCAACTGCGGTTGCAAAGGAACGTGGTTACGACGTTGTTGAGTTGAGTTATGACCTTGCTGGTAATGGAAAGGCGAATATCCTCAAGACCGCTGGTTCGATCAAACTGGTCGCGCAGAAGGATGGGCCAATTCTCGGTATTCACATGGTTGGTTCACGTGTTGGTGAGTTACTCGCCGAAGCACAATTGATCTTCAACTGGGAGGCAGATGCTTCCGATGTTGCACAACATATTCACGCTCACCCAACTCTCTCAGAAGCGATGGGCGAAGCGCATATGGCACTTGCAGGCAAACCACTTCACGCACACGGGTAATAGGAGCAAATCGAGATGACTTTTTCAGTAACGATGCCAGCACTTGGTGAATCAGTAACCGAAGGAACAGTTACTCGCTGGCTCAAGAACGAAGGCGATATGGTCGCCATGGATGAGCCACTACTCGAAGTATCAACCGACAAAGTTGATACCGAGATCCCATCCCCTGCCGCTGGTATCTTGCAACGTATCGTTGTTCCTGTTGATTCAACGGTTGCTGTTGGAGCAGAACTCGCGATCATCTCATCCGATGCATCGGCTCCTGCTGCGCCTGTAGCTCCTGCCGCGCCTGCTGCTCCTGTTGCACCTGTTCACGTAGAAGCGCCAGTAGCACCTGCACCGGTAGCGCCAGCACCAGTGGCTACACCCGCTGCTCAAGCTGCTGGAGTTGTTGTAACGATGCCAGCACTTGGTGAATCTGTTACTGAAGGAACTGTCACACGTTGGCTCAAGGGAGTTGGCGATACCGTCGCTGTCGATGAGGCTCTCCTTGAAGTATCAACCGACAAAGTTGATACCGAGATCCCATCTCCTGCCGCTGGAACAATCATCTCCATCGATGTCCCAGTTGATTCAACTGTTGCGGTTGGCGCTCGCCTTGCTCTTATCGGAGTAGCTGGCGCTGTCGCAGCACCTGCACCTGTCCAAGCCCAAGAAGTGGTTGCGGTGGCACCGGTTCCAGCTGCGCCAGCGACCCAAGTACAAAACTTGCCTGTAAACCCAGCACCAGCTGCTCCTGCTGCTAACACCGATGCATATGTCACTCCAATTGTCCGTAAATTGGCGGCTGAAAATGGCGTTGATCTCTCCCGTGTTCAGGGAACTGGAATCGGTGGACGTATCCGCAAGGAAGATATCTTGGCTGCAAAGCCAGCCCCTGTAGTCGCTGCACCATCAGCTGCTGCAAGCGCGCCATCTGCTGCGAAGCCTGCTGCAGTTGCCGTCTCACCACTTCGCGGTACTACCGTCACCATGACACGTCTTCGCAAGGTCATTGCCGAGCGCATGGTCGAGTCACTACAGGTCGCCGCACAACTTACAACTGTCGTAGAAGTAGATGTCACAAAGATTGATCGACTTCGCCAATCTGCAAAGGGTTCATTCGAGGCTCGTGAAGGTGTGAAGTTAACCTTCCTTCCATTCTTTGCCGTTGCAGTGTGTGAAGCGCTCAAGCAGCATCCGGTTTTGAATGCTTCTATTAATGGCGATCAAATCACTTATCACGGTGCAGAACATCTTGGAATCGCCGTCGACACAGAGCGCGGACTTCTTGTCCCAGTGATTCGCGATGCCGGCGATCTCAATATGGGTGGAGTTGCTCGCAAGATTTCTGATGTTGCAGCTCGTACTCGCGATAACAAGATCACTCCAGATGAGCTTGGTGGTGGGACATTTACCATCACAAATACCGGAAGCCGCGGCGCACTCTTCGATACACCGATCATTAACCAACCTCAGGTTGCGATTCTCGGTCTCGGTTCAGTCGTGAAGCGTCCGATGGTCATGAAGGGCACCGATGGTGGAGAAACCATCGCTGTTCGCTCGATGGTCTACTTGGCACTCTCCTACGATCACCGCATCGTTGATGGTGCAGATGCCGCTCGCTTCTTGGTTACTCTCAAAGAGCGCCTCGAAGGTGGCAACTTCGAATCAGATCTAGGTCTCTAACCGCACGATGCCTACTTCACTTCAACGTGTAGCGATAACAGGCTCAACCGGTCTAATCGGTAGCGCTCTCGTCGGTCATCTCCGTAGCGAAGGCCATACCGTTCAACGTCTTGTGCGCCGCAAAGCTGCTGCTCCAGATGAGATCTCATGGGATCCAAAGAATGGAACTATCGATACTGCAGCGCTAGAGGGTGTCGATGCTGTTATCCATCTTGCAGGTGCAAATGTTGGTGATCATCGCTGGACGAAAAAATATCGTGCTGAAATTCTCAACTCTCGACTACTTGGAACAACGACGATTGCTCAAGCGGTCTCGACGGTAAAGCCAAAGGTCTTTATCTCTGGAAGCGCTATTGGCTTCTACGGTGAGACGGGAAACCGCGCTGTGAACGAGAGCGATCGCGGTGGCGATGATTTTCTCGCTGCAGTGTGTCGCGAATGGGAAGCCGCAGCCGATCTCGCTGGCGATACGCGAACAGTTAAGATCCGTACCGGTTTAGTTTTAGAACCTACTGGTGGTGCACTTGGACGCATGTTGCCACTCTTCCGCTTTGGCCTCGGTGGAAAAATTGGATCTGGTAAGCAATGGTGGTCGTGGATCACTCTGCATGATGAGATCCGCGCAATCTGTCATCTCTTAGAGAGTGATGTATCAGGGCCGATTAATCTCACGTCGCCAAACCCAGTCACCAACCAAGAGTTCACCGCTGCTCTGGCTCGCGCGCTACATCGACCAGCACTATTCCCTGTCCCAGGTATTGCGCTTAAGACAGTTCTTGGTGGATTCTCAACAGAGATCCTTGGGTCAAAGAAAGTTCTTCCAACTGCACTGACTGAGTCAGGATTTACCTTTGATTATCCGCACCTTGTGAACGCGCTCGAAGAGCTCGCTCAATAATTACGCGCGCAACTTTTCTTCCGCTCTCCATCGCTCCCTGCTGAGATGGATAAGCACGATGATCCCCGATAACAAAGAGTCCTGGTTCAATCTCGAACTGTGAGTACAACGGCTTTCCCGATGGATGAACCGGCAGACTCTTCTTAATCTCGTATCGAGCAATCAACTCCCAGCGAGAGGTATCCGTCTTCCAGATCTTCGATAGCTCTCGACGAACTTCACTCTCGGAAGTGACCTGCAAAGTTGATGAAGAGAAGAGTTGCTTGCCATGTGGGGCATAAGAAGGAACGCGATCGGAGATCGCAAAGGTGTTGATGACGTTACCCGTTGAACAAACCGTGAATCTGCCCGCACCACCGATGTGACTGTCTGAAACGTGATACCACGTCGTTGAGCTAATCATGGGTGTAACTTCCAAACTAGCAACCAATTGATTAGCAGTCACAGCATCCGTCGCAACGACGATATGTTCCGCGCTGTAACGAGCGTGGTCCGTTTGCACCACTCCACTCTCGATCGAATGGACAGTCTCTCCATAGTGGATATCGGCCACCGGGCGAGCGAGTGCATCTGAGAATGCCGAAACTCCACCATCGACAAATCCTGGTCGACCTTGAAGGAAACTCTTATAGATCTCGAAACGAATACGTGCTGAGACCTTCTTTGGCTCAGTGAGGAAGACACCACGAAGAAATGGTGTGGAAAGGTCGCTCAGTTTGTGCACGCCACCCGATATTCGGAAGGGAATTGCTCCATCAACCATAGGGGTTAAACGCAACTCATCGAGAATTCCCGACCGTTTGATATTGGGATAGCCACGGTTAATAACCTGAAAACCGTGATCGAGGGTGTAACCATCGATGATGTCACTCTTGACTCGACCTCCCGGTCGATCGCTTGATTCAATAACGAGTGTGGATAAACCTGCACTCTGCAATGAACGAGCTGCCGTTAACCCCGACAACCCAGCGCCGACAACAATGCAATCAAAGTCTGCGCTCATCGAATGGAAAGTTCTCGTGCCTGATCGATAATTGTTGCAACAGCAATGGCCTGACTCGTAGTCACTGGCCACTCCCCTTTACCTTGGAGGGCATCGCGAACCATGGAATAAAAGGTCGCATAATTGCCTGGCAATGACTCATATTCCTCTTGGGCATCCCCGCGGTAGAGCTCTGCTTTGCTGCGAGTATCTTCAACCCACACACCATCATGCGGACGCTTACCAGAGCGAAGAAGTGGCTCTTGTGGATCTAATTCGTTGATGACGATCGAGCCTCGATCACCGCTCAGACGAATACGTGGACCAGGTGCACCAATGATTGCGCTAGCCGAGAGGTAAGAATCCACACCACTCTCATGCTTCAGTACGAGGACAACATCATCATCAGCGTAACCTCGAATGGATCTGACTGATGCATGGACCAATTCAGCCGGGCCAAAGAGATGAAGCGCAGTTGAGATGAGGTGTGGCTGAAGATCTAAAAGGTTGCCGCCACCTTCAACCGTCGTAGAACGCTCACGCCATGATGCTGGATTCGGCTCCGGACGGAATCTCTCGAATCGAGAATCAAATCGAAATATATTGCCCAGTCTCCCTTGATTGAGGGCGAGCTTGAGAGTCAAAATATCGGAGTCCCACAAGCGATTGAAATATGTAGTAACCGGAACGCCTTCTTCGGTTGCGACGTTAATGATCGCAACTGTCTCTTCCAAAGTGCGGCCCATAGGTTTATCAATTACCACTGGCACTTTCGCGCGAAGTCCAGCAATCGCATCTGATGCGTGCGCGGTATTTGCACTCGCGACAACGAGCAGGTCTAATCCAAGTGCGATCAATTCGTCGATTGTCGACACAGCCATAGCATCAGGGAAATCTTCCTTGAGGTGTGCGATTCGGTCAGGATTACTTGTGACGGCACCGACAACCTCAAAGCCAACGGATGCCAAGAGGGCGCCATGAAAATAGCGCCCTGCTAAGCCATAACCTGAGATTCCTACTCGTAAACTCATGAGAGTTACTGTAGTTGGATCACGCCTCTTCTTGCTGCAACTTGGAAGGCCACCAAATCTTTGACCCGAACTGGTGAACAAGCGCAGGAACGAGAATCGAGCGAACCAACAAGGTATCGAGCAGAACGCCAAAGGCGACCGAGAAGCCGATTTCCGCGAGGAAGACGAGCGGCAAAATACCAAGAACGGTGAAGGTCGCTGCGAGAACAATTCCTGCAGAGGTAATCACGCCACCTGTCACAGTAACGCCCTTCGTCATTCCGGCTCGAGTACCCAACTTCTGCGCTTCTTCGCGAACGCGAGTCATCAAGAAGATGTTGTAATCGATTCCTAGCGCCACTAGGAAGATAAAGGCGAAGAGTGGGAAGCCACTATCTTCACCAGCAAAGTGGAAGATATGGTGGAAGACAAGTGCACACACGCCAAGTGTTGCCAAGTACGAGAGCACTACAGTGACAAGAAGCATGAGTGAGGCGAGAACGCTTCGAAGTAAGAGTCCAAGAATGATCGCTATGACGATCAAGACAACCGGAATAATCACACTCTGGTCTCGAGTCGCGGCCTTCGCAGTGTCGTAATAGACCGCAGATGTGCCTCCAACCAAGCTCGCCGGATCAATTGCATGTACTGCAGCACGGATACCAGGAATCATGTTCTTGGCCTCAGTGGAATCTGGAGTTGGCACTAAGGTCGCATTGAGAATGACGTGGCCGTTAACAACCTTTGGGGTTGTGCTCATTGGTCCATCTGTTGCAGGAACTACGGCTGCGATACCTGTCATTGACTTCAACTTCGCGGTAATCGCTGGCGCTGCTGCTTGAGTTGTCCAAACTTCCGTTGGTTGTCCTTCTCCACCAGAGAAGTACTTAACGGCAAGATTCTGGGCCTTCACGGAATCGGGAACCTTTGTGAAACTCTGTGCTGTTGAGATTCCACTTGCGTGGAGCGTTGTCGCGAAGCCTGCGAAGATCACGAGAAGAAGTCCAGTCGCAGCCCAGTACTGGCGAGGCTTACGAGCGGTTGCATTCGCAACCTTTGACCAGAGCCCAGAGAGCTTCTCATCTTCAGATCCAAACTTTGGAATCCGAGGCCAGAAGACCCAGCGGCCGAAGAGAACAAGCACTGCTGGAAGAAGGGTCATAATTGTGATGACTGCGCAAGCGATACCCACTGCACCGACTGGACCTAGTCCACGGTTATTAGAGAGGCTCGCGAGGAGGAGCAAAAGGAGCGAGATCGCAACAGTTGAACCTGATGCAACGATCGGCTCGACAACTCCGCGCCAGGCGTTCTTCATCGCATCAAAACGAGATTCTTCATGGTGAAGCTCTTCACGATATCGCGCAATCAAGAGAAGTGCGTAGTCTGTCGCGGCACCCAAAACGAGTACAGAAAGAATTCCCTGCGATGCACCATCGAGTGCGATGATGTTGTGCTTCGCGAGTTCGTAGACCACAGCTCCTGCAAAGCTGAGCGCAATTCCAGCTGAGAAGAGTGGCAGGATCCACAAGACTGGAGAGCGGTATACGACGATCAAAATAATCGCCACAACAAGACCTGTAGTGAGCAAGAGACTTGAATCAAGTGAACCGAATGCGCCGAAGAGATCAGAGAGGATCGCGGCGATACCTGTTACATGTGAAGTAAGGCCACTCTTCGCTGCGAACTGAGCTGAGTAATAGCGGATTGAGTCCGTAACAGCAGGAAGTGCTGGCTTCTTATTTGCCAGGTTCACGCCGGTTTGATCTGCGTTAAATGGAACGCTCGCAAGGATCGCCTTGCCATCTTTCGATGGGAAGGCAACCAATGGGCTATTGGGATCTAAGAAATCTGAAAGCTTCGCGCTGACTTGTGGAATGGATTTTCCATCTTTATCAACGAGTGGCTGTGAACCGAGGGTCTGAAGAAAAGCATTTGTCGCACCCACCGTGGCAGGGGTCGCATCGCCAACAAAGAGAACCAAC